>CAXTSB010000040.1:0-17830 GCA_964246845.1 uncultured Acidobacteriaceae bacterium | reverse complement strand
GCGACCACGGCGCGGGGCAGGAAGCCCATGCCCAGGCCCGCGCCGATGAGCCGTTTGAGCAGCTCGCTCGACTCCACCTCCATGGCCACGCGGGGGTGCGCGTCCTCCGAGCGGAAAAAATCGTCGATCTGCTCGCGCTGCCGTCCGGATTTGGGCAGAAGCAAGGGGTGCTCGAGCACATCGGTGACGGTCACGGTTTCACGGCCCGCGAGCGGGTGCGCCGGGCCGGTCACGAGCGCGACCTCGTCGCGGTGGATCGACTCAATGGTGAGCCGCGCGTCCTTGACCGGCAGACTCACGACGCCGAAGTCCACCTCGCGGTTCATCACATCCTCCAGGATGCGGGCGCGGTCGGCGCGGACGATCTTCAAAGCGACCCGGGTGTACTGCTTCTTGAATGAGGCGAACACGGCCGGAAGGATATACAGGCTTGTCGCCTCGTTCGCGCTGATGGCCACCTCGCCGCGGGGCGAGCGGTGGAGCTCGGCGATGGTGATGCCGATGTGCGCGTGGCAGGAAAGCACGTGTTCGGCGAAAGGCTCAAAGACGCGGCCCGCCGCCGTAAAGGTCACCTTGCCGCCGTCGCGGTCGAACAGCCGCGCGCCCACCTCGGTTTCAAGCGTCCGGATCTGCGCCGAGATTGCCGGCTGCGTGACGCCGAGCTTTTCCGCCGCACGCGAAAACGAGCGCAGCCGGCTGACCTCGAGAAAGGTGCGGAGCTGTTCGAAGTCCATGGTTACGTGATTTTATAGGGCGGCCCCTCCCGGAGCAGCTCTTCCACCGCGTGCAGGTCTTCTTCCGTGTCGACGCCGCGTGTGTCGTGGGGCGTGAGCGCGACGTGGACAGGAATGCCGTTTTCAAGCAGGCGCAGCTGTTCGAGCTTTTCGGTTTTTTCGAGCGGGCTTTGCGGGAAGGCGACAAAGCGGTCGAGGGCTTCGCGGCGGAAGGCGTACAGGCCCAGGTGTTTCAGGGGGCGTTCGGTACCCTCGCCGTCGCGGTCGAACGGAATGGGCGCACGGGAAAAGTAAAGCGCCTGCCCGTCAAGCGCGCGGACGACCTTGACCGCGTGCGGCGAGCGAAACAGCTCCGGGCTGCACGGGGTGGCGAGCGTGCTGACTTGGATGGACCGGTCGGCGAGCATGGGGGCGAGCAGCGCGTCCACGTGACTGGGCTGCAGCAGCGGCTCATCACCCTGAAGGTTGACATAAATGTCGGCGCGGACGTTTTCCGCCACGGCATGGACGCGGTCGGTGCCCGAGCGGCAGGAAGCCGGGGTGAACACGGCGGGAAAGCCGAGCTGCTGGGCCATGTCCATGATCTCCGGCGCGTCGGTGGCGATGAGCACTTCGTGCAGAACGGAGCAGGCGCGCGCCGCGCGATACACCCAGGCCAGCATGGGCTCGCCCGCGAGGGTGCGAAGCATTTTGCGCGGCAGGCGCGTGGACTGGAGCCGGGCGGGGATGACGGCGAGGATGCGGGGAGGGGCCATATGTCCTGACCAGACTACGACCGCTTTAAGCGCGTACTGAAATGACAAGCGCTGCGGACCAGGATCATCCCTTACTCGGGCCGCTAGCAGTCGGCAGACGCCAACCATGCAGAATCGCCATAATCCGCAGAAAAAAGCACAGGAGCGCCCCCGTAAGCATGCCCGCGAAGGGCGGCAAGCGCAGCAGGCGACCCGCAACCACGACCAAGCCTGCGGCGAGCGCGGCGGTCGCGTACAGGTCGGCCCGGAGCACGACCGGCGTTTCGTTGACGAAAACATCCCGCAGCATGCCCCCGCCGATGCCGCTGAGCATGCCCATGACCGCCGCCATCACGGGACCTAAACCGGCGGCCAGCGCTTTCTGCGTGCCGGTGACGGCAAACAATCCCAGCCCCGCGCCGTCGAGCAGGAGCACGGACCTGCGGTGCAGGTTGAGGCCGGAGTACCGGAAAAAGACTACAAAACCGGCCAGGAGTGAAACCCCGAGATAGCGCCAGTCATGGATGGCGGCCGGCGGAACCGCACCGATCAGAAGGTCGCGGGCGATCCCCCCGGCGTTTCCCGTTGCGAAAGCGAGCACCGCCAGGCCGAACAGGTCCAAGTTGCTTTTGGCTCCGGCCGCGGCACCGCTGAGCGCGAAGACAAACGTTCCAAGCAGGTCAAGCGCCGCCAGGGCGGGCCCGGCAAGGTGCTTCCCGTGCGCCAGCAAACCGTTCACGATGCCAGCCAGGCACCCGCGGCCGCGATCAAAGCCTCCACTCCGGTTTCGAGAGTCGGATGAACAGCAGGCGCGAAGCGCGGATTATGGTTCGTGGGCAGCTCGCCGAGCTTGCCTTCCCTTTGCGCTTTCTTGTACACATCAGGGGCCGTGCCGCCGACAAACCAAAACACGGACGGCACGCCCCATTCCGCGCCGAACGAACCGAAGTCCTCGCTCGCTCCCGTGGGCTCGGTGCTTTCGACGCGGTTCGCCGAGAAGTGCTGCCGGAAGGCGTCGCCCACCCGCTTCACCGCCTCGGGGTCGTTCTCGACAAGCGAGTAACGGTCCAGAGTGGTGATCTCGGGCTTCCGGGGCGCACCGGATGCTTGCGCCTCGGCGTTCACGATCCGCTCAATAGCCGCAAGCGCCTTGCCGCGCACTGCGTCGCTGTACGTGCGCACGTTCAACTTGATCACGGCTTCGTCCGGGATCACATTCTCCTTGGTGCCGGCCTGCAGTGAGCCGACCGTCACCACGGCGGCGTCGGACGGCGCAAGCTCGCGCGACACGATGGTTTGCAGCCGAAGCACCGCGGCGGCCGACATGACAACCGGATCAATGCTGCTCTGGGGCATCGACCCGTGAGCGCCGCGCCCGAACATGCGGATTTGCAGGCTGTCCCCGGCGGAAGTGACAACGCCGGGGCGCGAACTCAACACGCCGGCGCAGCCGACCATCACATGCTGGCCGAGGATGACGTCGGGCTTCGGAAAGCGTTCGAACAGTTTGTCGTCGATCATGGCCTGCGCGCCCGCGGCTGTTTCCTCGGCCGGCTGGAAAACAGCCATGAGCGTTCCGTGCCAGGCCTCCCGATGCCGCGCGAGCAGCGCGGCCGCGCCGATCAGCCAAGTCACATGCATGTCGTGGCCGCAGGCGTGCATTACCGGCACATCATGGCCCTCGGCGTCGGGAGCCGTCACCGTGCTGGCATAGGGCAGATCCGTCGCCTCTTTCACGGGCAGCGCATCCATGTCGGCGCGAAGCATCACCGTAGGGCCGTCGCCGTTCCGCAGCAGGCCCACGACACCGGTCCGTCCAACCTTCTCGGTGACCTCGCAGCCTGCCTTGCGCAAAGCATCTGCCGCGATCCCCGCTGTCCGGTTTTCCTGTATCGACAGCTCGGGATGGGAATGGATATCTTTGTAGATATTTTCCAGTTCGGGCAGCAGCTGATCGAGGCCGGAAAACATATCCCGATCATTGGTTTGCTTGGACATGGCGAGCTCCTTCCCAACCTAGATGCCGCGAACCGCTCGCTTATCAGGATGGAAAAGCCGGCCGGAAGAGCTTGTATAGTGGAGTGAGTGGCGGCGTAGCTCAGATGGTTAGAGCGACGGACTCATAACCCGTAGGTCGATGGTTCGATTCCATTCGCCGCCACCAGCAATCCTTCCCCCCAGCAATCCTTTTAGACCAGCACGGCAGTCTCACGCCCATGCGTGAGGCTTTTTTGTTGTTGGCCGCGGGTGCGTCCGCCGCGGCATCCCTGGGTCAGGCGGGCGCTCCGCCGTCGCTGGTCAACGTTACGGAGCCGCGGTTCGGGCAGGGCTGCCCCAACCCCGCCGACCCTTACGGCAAGCGCGACTCTACCTGCGCTGTGCGGGCGGCCTTGAGCTTTGCCGAAAGCTCGGGCCTGCCGGGCGGGGGCTATCCGGTCTTGTATTTTCCCCATGGCGTGTACCGGGTGGCGGGCGAAGGCTTCACTTCGGCGCTGACCGTGCATAAGTCCGTGCCCATTCAGGGCGACGGCGCGTCCAACACCACCATCCTGAACACCAGCCCGCACGCCGCCGCGCTCACCTACCAGTCAGTCGACGAGTGCAGCGGCAAGCCCGGCTACTGCCCGATCACGATCGAAGGCCTAACCTTCGCCGGGCTGGGGCACGCGACCGAGGGCGGCCTGATTGAGATCGACAGCACCAACACCGGCTCCATGCGCCGCGTGGTGCTGGCCGGTACCGGCGGCATCGCGCTCAATCTTCAAGGGTCAAGCGAGCGTTGGTACTTCGAGGACATGGAGATCAGCGATGCGCGCTGGCCGGTGGTGCTGGAAGGCGACACCAACGAGACCTACTTCGAACGCGTGAATGTGCTCGAAGGCGGCCAATCACACGACTGGTGCTACAGCGTGAACTGCCCCGACGGCAAGCGGATCGCGAGCGGCGTGTGGCTGCCGGACCCGCACTCGGCCGTGTACCTGGACGGGGACAACGTGCACTGGAACAACTCTTCGATCAAAAGCACGGCGGAGATCGGCGGCATCCGCTTGGCCCCGGTGACCTCCTCGGTCACGCACACCTATATCGAGGGCTACCCGTGGGGCAAGCAGCCGCGCACCAACCATGCCATCGCCGCCCCGGGGAAAAGCGAGTTGGGACACCTGACCGCGCCGATCGACGCGGGTGAGCTCGACTTGCCCGTCGACGACGCGGGCTGGCAGCCTTTATTCGTGAACGACCCGGCGCAGGCGCGGCTCAACGGGCGCCACAGCTATGTGACCAGCTATGGAATCTTCCCCGCGGACTATCTCGCGGGCAGCAAGGAGCCGAGCCGGGACGCACCGGGCGCGCTGCGGGGCACGGTCGAGATGGTGGAGGTCGGAGCGTTCTCGGGCGACGGCAAGGCGCACCTGCTGGCGCGCGGCAAGGGCGCGCGCCCCTGGCCCGCCGGCAGCGTGATGGAGCAGGCGCCGCCGAACGGCTATGGGGTGCTGCGGATCGAGGAAGACCACCTGAACTCGCTCGACCCGGACGACAGCGGCCCTTACAAATCGGGCTGCAGCGATACAGCCCAGCGCGAACACTGGACCAGTTCGCCCTCGCGGCTCTGTGCCGAGGTGATCGCCGGGCTGGTGCCGGACGGCTACATGGTGCCCTTTCCCACGCAGGTTTATGTACACCAACAGCACACGCTGCACCTGGTCGACAACACCATCTACACCGGCGGCGTGGAACAGGATGGGCAAGGCTGGATCAAAATCCCCGGCAATGCCAATGTGCAGCTGGACCAAGTCAACGAGCCCTTGCGGGCGTTCCGGGATGCGGGCACCGCGCTCCAAAGCTACGACAACGGCATTTACCATGTGCAGGTGGTGCAATGGCCGGGGGCGAAGCCGGCATCGGCCCTTGCCTATGTCGTCGACCGGGCAGCCGGGGTGCGGTTTTCGCCCCAGGAAGGCTTTTACGAGGGCGACGTGATGCGCAATGGCGCGGTCGAGCACCAAACGCTGCACACGCCCTGCTGGTTCTCGACCGGCGCGGGCGGAGCGAACGGGAAAACATGCCTCGGCGCGCAGGACCCCGCCCCGCGCACGGACGCGCTCGCGAGCCCGGCCCGGTTTGTGATCCGCGATTGGCAGGTGAACCTCCTTGCGCCGCGCGGCCAAACGGGCGATTGCAAAAGCCGCGCGACGCAAACGGGCGCGGTACGCTTCAGCACGGCTGCCGATGCGGCGCTGCTCGCGAATGTTTCGCCCAACCCGCGGGCGCAGGTATCAGCGACGGCGGTAGCCGAGCCGGGCGGTGTTACCGTGCGGGTATGCAACACCGGCGATACGCCTGTACGGTGGGACGGCCCGACGCTCGTGACCCTGACGCAGCTGCCCTAAAGGAGAACATTCGGATGGTGGAAGAGCTGAAACAGCAGGTGCTCCTGGCCAACCTGGAGCTGGTGCAGCGCGGCTTGGTGACCCACACCTGGGGTAACGCAAGCGGGATCGACCGCGAAAAAGGCCTGGTCGCGATCAAGCCGAGCGGCGTGCCCTATGACGAGATGCGGGCCGAGGATATGGTCGTCACCGACCTGGATGGGGATGTCGTAGACGGCAGCCTAAAGCCAAGCTCCGACCTGGGTACCCACCTCCTGCTGTACCGCGCTTTTGAGAATATCGGCGGTGTGGTGCACACGCATTCTGAATACGCGACCGCTTGGGCGCAGGCCGGCCGCGGTATCCCGCCGCTCGGCACCACGCACGCCGACCACTTCTACGGAACCGTCCCGGTCACCGACGAGCTTTCACCGCATGAGATCAAAGGCGATTACGTCCACAACACCGGCTTGGCGATCACGCGACGGTTCCGCACGATCGATCCCGACGCAATCCCGGCGGTGCTGGTGGCCGGGCACGCGCCGTTCACCTGGGGCCGCACTCCGGCCGAGGCCGCGCACCATGCGGTCGTGCTGGAAGCCGTGGCGAAGATGGCGACCTTTACCCTACAGCTGAACCCGCAAGCGCGGCCGCTGTCGCAAGCGCTGTTGGACCGGCATTACTTCAGAAAGAATGGCGAGGCGGCGACCTATGGGCAGTCTTGAATCAGTACAGTTGGTCAGACTAGACAGATTGTGTTAAGGTTTGTGCATGGGATCTCCGATGAATACTTGGCAGCTTCAGAACGCGAAGGCGCGGTTCAGTGAGGTTGTTGAAAAAGCCCGTCTCGGCCAGCCGCAGATTATTACGCGGCACGGCAAGGAGGAAGTCGTGATTGTTTCCGTGAAGGATTACCCGCTGCCGCTTTTGAAGGATGTACCGAAACGCAGCTTTGTCGAGCACCTTCTTGCCTTCCCCAAGCTGGACTTGCCGGACGAAGAAATCGACGAGCTGTTCAAGCGGGATGCAAGCCTGCCGCGCGAGTTCAGCTTTGAAGACTGAACGCGGCTATCTGCTGGATACGAATGTCATCTCTGAGCTTGGAAAGCGGCGAGCCCACGAGGGCGTTGTCCGCTTTTTGGGCAGTTTGGACGACAGCCGCACATTTTTGAGCGTCATGACCTACGGCGAGCTCCGTAAGGGTCTTTTGCTGGCGGAACGGAAAGGCTCCCCCTCGGCACCCAGCCTTTCCGCGTGGGTCGAGAGAGTACTTGCCCGATTTGAAGGCCAAATCCTGCTTCTCGACAAAGCTGTCCTGCATATTTGGGCTGAGTTTTGCGCGAACCGCCCGCGCCCGGTCGAGGACATGCTGATCGCGGCCACGGCCCACGCGCACAAGCTTTCGCTGGTCACCCGCAATGTGAATCACTTTGCGGATTTGCCGGTGCAGCTTGTCAACCCTTGGCAGCCTTAATTCACTCTCCCACCGTCAGCGCCAGGTCCACCAGCGTCCGCTGTTCCATCTCGTGCGCCTTGGCTGAGCCGGTTGCGGGGCTCGCGGCGGCGGAGCGCTTAATCGAAAGCACAGGGCGCCCGTCGTGGATGAGCCGGCGCAGGCGCGGCATGACGAACTGAAGCGCCCCCATATTTTCCGGCTCTTCCTGCACCCAGACGATCTCGCGCGCGTCGGGGTGAGCCGTGATCGCCGCTTGGAGCTCGGCTTCCGGCCAAGGATACATCTGCTCCAGCATCACGATCGCGGCGCTGTGCGTGCCGCGCTTTTCCCGCTCGACCCGAAGGTCGTGGCCGATCTTGCCGGTGCACACGAGAATGCGGCGTGCTTCCTGCGCGTAGGTGTCCGGCAGGACGTTTTGGAAGGCGGGCCGGCCCAACTCCTCGATCGAGGAAAGCGCGTCCGGGTGGCGCAGCATACTTTTGGGCGTGAACACCACCAGAGGCTTGCGCCACGGCCGCAGCATCTGCCGCCGCAGCAGGTGGAAGTACTGCGCGGCGGTCGAGGGCTGCGTAATCTGCATATTGTCGTGCGCGGCGAGCTGGAGATAGCGCTCCACACGCGCGCTTGAGTGCTCCGGGCCCTGCCCCTCATAGCCGTGCGGCAGCAGCAGCGTGACGTGCGCGAGCAAGCCCCACTTGTCCTCGCCGGAGGAGATGAACTGGTCGATGATGGTTTGCGCGCCGTTCGCGAAGTCGCCGAACTGCGCTTCCCACAGCACCAGCGTTTCTGGGTAATCGCGGCTGTAGCCGTACTCAAAGCCGAGCACGCCGGCCTCGCTCAGGGCTGAGTTGTACACCTCGAACCGGCCCTGCCCGCGCGCGATGTGCTCAAGCGGAATCCAGGGCTGCTCGGTTTCGGTATCGATCAGCACGGAATGGCGCTGGTTGAAGGTGCCGCGTTCGGAGTCCTGCCCGCTCAGGCGGACGGCGGTTCCCTTCTCCAAAAGTGAGGCGAGCGCGACGGCCTCGGCCATCCCGTAGTCGAACGGACGCTGCCCTTCGGCCATTTCCCCACGCTGCTCCAACAGCTTTTTGAGCTTGGGATGAATCTTGAACTCGGGCGGGTAGGCGCACAGCAATCGACCCAGCTTGGCGACTTCCTCGCGCCCCAGGCCGGTTTCCCGCTCGTACTCGGCTTTGTACCGGCCGCCGGCGTAGGGGGACCAGTACTCGGGCAGGATGGCGAGGGTCGCGGTCTGCTGAATCTCGTGCGCGGCGCGCTGCGCTTCGGTGAACTCGTCCTGGATGGCGCGGGTTTCCGCCGCGACATCCGCGCCGAGGCGCTTCGCGTACAGCTCGGACAGCGGCGGGTGGTCCTTGATGCGGGCGTAGCGCCGGGGCTGCGTGATCGTCGGGTCGTCGACCTCGGAGTGCCCGTGCCGCCGGTAGCCGATCAGGTCGACCACCACATCCGTGCCGAACTCGTAGCGGTACTCAACCGCGAGCGCGGCGATGCGCAGCACGGCCTCTGGGTCCTCCGCATTGACGTGGAACACCGGGATGGGCAGGCGTTTCGCGGCATCGGATGCAAACCGGAACGAGCTGGTTTCCGCGGTTTCGGCGGTGAAGCCGATCAGGTTATTCGCGAGCACATGCACGGTGCCGCCGACCGAGTAGCCCGGAATGCCGCTCAGGTTCAGGGTTTCGGCGGTAATGCCCTGGCCCGCGAAGGCCGCGTCGCCGTGAACGAGCAGCGGCAGCACGTGCGCCGTGCCGAGCTCGCCCGCCCGCGCCTGCTTGGCGCGCGCGCGGCCCATCGCGACCGGGTTTACGGCTTCCAGGTGGCTCGGGTTTGAAACCAGGTGCAAGGCAAGCGTCCGGCCTGTCCGGGTCGGGTACTCGCCGGTTGCCCCGACGTGATATTTCACGTCGCCGCCGCCCAGGAACGAGCGCGGGTTCACATCCTCGAACTTGGAAAAGATGTCGGCGGCGGGCTTGCGGAAGGTATTTACCATCACGGACAAGCGCCCGCGGTGGCTCATGCCCATCATGACCTTGTCCGCGCCGAGCTCGGCAGCCCGATGGAAAGCTTCATCGAGGAACGGAATCAGCGCCGTCACGCCCTCGAGCGAAAACCGCTTGGTGCCCAGGTAGCGCGACTGGATCACCTGTTCAAACAGGTCGGCGCGCAGCAGTTTGGTCAGCATTCCGCGCTGCTCATCTCTTGAAAGCTTGCGCGGGGATTTTTCAAGCCGCGCGGCGATCCAGTCGCGGCGCGCGCGGTCCGGAATGTGCATAAAGTCTGAGCCGACCGTGCCCGTGTACACCCGCTTGGCTTCAGCAATATCCTCTTCGCGCGCGCCGGGCGGCAGATCATCCGGCAGGGGCGCGGGCGCGAGCTCCAGCCCCAACGGGTCAAGCTGCGCGCGGAGGTAGCCCCAGCGGCGGTAAAGGTTGAACACAGGTTCACGGGTGGCGGCGGCGGAAAGTTGCGCGGGTTCCAGCTGAGTTGCGCTCATGGGGTATGGACTAGGGTCGGGTCGCTTTCGGGCTTTATTCTACGCGCCGCGCAACAGCCCCTGCGCGGCGCACTTTACTTTCACGGCACGGGGCACCGCCCCCATGCGCCTCCGCCGTTACTCGCCCGCGCTTCCGGACGGGTTCTCCATACGCAGCAACACCACCCCGTGCGGAGGCACCATGGCTGCGTACTTGCCGCCCGATACTTGCACGGGCATCCCCGCCCACAGGTCGCGCACGCGCGCATCCGGCCGCGCCCCGGCTTGGGCCAGCGCCACCGTGACTGGGTGCGGCGTTTCGGCTCGGTTGAACAACCCGACAGCCACCGCACCCCCGGCCAGCGGCCGCGCCCACACCTCCACGGGCCCCTCCTGCGAAACGCGGTCCGCTCCCTTGCCGAGCGGGTCTTGGTCGACCGCGATCACATCCTTGTTGGTCAGGATGGCGAGGTCGGCCGGGCCCATGCGGGAAAGGTCGTTGCCGGCCAGCAAGGGAGCCGCCAGCAGCGCCCACAGGCTCATGTGGGTCCGGTACTCCTCATCCGTCATGCCGCCGTTGCCTACTTCCAGCATGTCCGGGTCGTTCCAGTGGCCGGGGCTTGCGTACTTGGCCAGGCCGGCCTGCCCGAAGCCGATCAGGCTCATACGCCGCCAGTTGTCCTCGATGTCGCCGGTGGTGCGCCAAGTATTGCCTCCGACCGTCGCGCCCCACCGCCAAACATCGTCCCACCCGTACTGGCACAGGGAGAACACAATGGGCCGCCCGGTGGCGAGCAGCGCGCGGTGCATCTTGTCGTAGGCCGCCTTGTCCGCGGCCAAGCGTTCAGGGGCGTTCGTAGTGGAAGGCTTACCGTACTTCTTGTCAATCCGATTGCCGTACGAACACATATCGTACTTCAGGTAATCGACACCCCATGCCGCGTAGGTTTCGGCGTCGCGCCGCTCGTGCTTCCAGCTGCCCGCGTAGTGCGCGCACGTAAACGGGCCGGGCGAGGAGTAGATGCCGATTTTCAAACCTTTCGCGTGGACATAGTCGGCTAAGGCCTTCATGTCCGGGAAGCGCTCGTTCGAGTGGATGAAGCCGCGTCGGTCGCGCGTGCCCTGCCAGGTGTCGTCGATATTGACGTACCGGTAGCCCGCGTCCCGCATGCCGTTCGCGGCCATGGCATCGGCCGCGGCCCGCACGTCCGCGTCGGTCACCCGGCCCGCGAAGTGGTTCCAGCTGTTCCAGCCCATGGGCGGGGTCGCGGCCAGGGTGGGGTCGGGAGCTTGGGCAAAAGCGCTTGCAGCAGCGGCAGTCAGCATGAGCCAGCAAAGGCGCATCAGCGGTTCCTTTCAGTCGGACACCCGCCACGATAAAACCCAGCTCAGGCAGTTCGCAAATCCGGCATCGTACCTCCCATGGGCACAACAGGCAGGAACTTGAGTATTGCGGCAGGCGCATGGATCGGGGCGGAGCTGATTTTGCGCAGCTGGCGGCGGTACCCGGTGCGTGGAAAAACCGCGCTGATCACAGGCTCCTCGCGCGGCTTCGGGCTGGCTATCGCCGAGCGGTTCGCCCGGGCAGGGGCACGGGTTGTGCTGACGGCGCGGGATGCGGATGCTCTGGAGCGGGCGAAAAACATCCTGCTGGCGCGCGGGGCCTTGCAGCCGGACGATGTGCTTGCTTTCCCCTGCGACCTGCGCGAGAACGAGCAGGTGCTTGCGCTTGTGGAGCAGGTGCGCTCGGCTTGGGGCCGCATCGACATCCTGGTCAACAACGCAGGGGTCATCTCCATCGGACCGGTCGAGTCCCAGCCGATCCCGGCGTTCGAAGACGCGATCCGGTCCAACTACCTGGCGATGGTGTACACGTCCATGGCGCTGCTGCCCGAGATGCTCGCGCGCGGCGAGGGGGCGATCGTCAACATCAGCTCCATCGGCGGCAAGGTGGCGGTGCCGCACCTGCTGCCCTACTCGGGGAGTAAGTTCGCGGCGGTGGGTTTCTCGCAGGGGCTGCACGCCGAGGTGCGGGCGAAAGGCGTCCGCGTGACCACGGTGACGCCGGGGCTGCTGCGCACCGGCTCGCCCAAGGCGGCACTGGTTGTCGGCCGCCGTGCGGAGGAGTTCCGCTGGTTCAACCTGGGCGACTCACTCCCCGGGGTTTCGCGCGATGCGTATGGGGCCGCGGGCCGGGTGCTGCGGGCCGCAGAAACAGGTGAGACCGAGCTGAGCATCACCCCGCAGGCGGCGCTGGCCGCGCGCACGGCGCAGCTTGCCCCCGCGCTGACGACGCAAATTCTTTCGCTCGTGAACCGCTTCCTGCCCGCGCCCGATACCCGTAAGCGCGCTCCGCTGCCGGGCGCAATGGCGACTGAGAAGGACCTGACCGCGCTGACCGGGTTGGGGCGGAAAGCGGAGGAGCAGTGGAATGAGGTGTGAACAGATTTAAGGTGTCATCCTGAGGAGCAGAGCGACGAAGGATCTGCTTTCCGCTCGATGCGGGCAAAAAGCAGATCCTTCACTTTGTTCAGGATGACACCTGTTTTCTACTGATTTGAGAGCAGGACATGATTCAGGCCGCCTGCTTTTCGGCCCCGTTCTTCGGCACCAGCGCCCCTGTCCGGTCTGTCCACGGGTCGATGACCACCTTCGTGCAGCCGTACTTTTTATCCCGAAAGATGCGGAACGCCTCGGGAATCTCCTCGATCCCGATGCGGTGCGAGATGATGAAACTCGGGTCGATCTCGCCGCCCTCGATGCGCTTGAACAAGGGTTCGAGGTAGCGCATCATGTGCGTTTGCCCCATGTTCATGTGGATGCCCTTGCCGAACGCCGCGCCGAACGGGATTTTGTCGATCAGCCCGCCGTAGACACCCGGAAACGACACCGTCCCGCCCTTGCGGACGGCCAGGATCGCCTGCCGCAGCACAGTCGGCCGGTCAAACGAGAGCTTGAGCGTCTGCTTGGTCCGGTCGTACAGCCCGCCCGGGCCCGTGCCGTGGCCTTCCAGACCCACCGCGTCAATCGCCGAGTCAGGACCTTGGCCGCCGGTCAGCTCGCGCAGGCTCGTGAGCACTTCGTGCTGCGAGTAGTCGAGAGTCTCCGCGCCGACCTCTTTCGCCAATGCGAGCCGCTCCGGGAAGCGGTCGATGACGATGACGCGCTTGGCCCCGAACATAAACGCGCTTGCCGCCGCGAAGATGCCGACCGGCCCCGCGCCCCATACCGCGACCGTGTCGCCTTCGCGGATATTCGCGTTTTCCGCGCCCTGGTAGCCGGTCGGGAAGATGTCGGTGAGGAACAGGAGCTTGTCATCCGGGATGTCGTTGTTGACCACCAGCGGGCCCACGTCGGCGAACGGCACGCGCGCATACTGCGCTTGGCCGCCCGCATAGCCGCCGTAGATATGTGAGTAGCCGTAGAGCGCCGAGCCCGAGTAGCCGTACAGCGCTTCCGCGGTCGCGGCGTTCGGGTTGGTGTTGTCGCACAGGCTCCACAGCTTGTCCTGGCAGAAGAAGCAGTTGCCGCAGGCGATGGTGAACGGCACCACCACGCGGTCGCCGCGCTTGAGCTTCTTGACCTCGGGCCCGACCTCCTCGACCACGCCCATGAACTCGTGGCCCAGGATGTCGCCGGGCTGCATGGTCGGGATATAGCCGTCGTACAGGTGAAGGTCCGAGCCGCAGATGGCGGTGCGGGTGATCTTGATGATCGCGTCGTGCGGCGTCAGGATTTTTGGGTCGTTGACGGTTTGGACTTCCAGCTTTTCCTTGCCCATCCAACACAGAGCTTTCATGCTAAGCCACCTCCGCGTGTTCAATCGTGCCTGCCGTGGGCGAGGTCACCTGCTGCTCACGGTCGCCTTGGAATGCCTGTGAAACCGCAGTGAGAGTGCCGCGCTTGCCCACGGGCTGCCCCTTGGTGGTCGCTACTTCGCCCGCCTCGGCCAGCTGCTTGAAGTGGCGCAGGTTTTCCCGGACGAAGCCGCCCGGGGTACGCGCGGCGAGTGCGCCGAGCGACGCGGCCAGCTTGCCGCCGGGAATAAGCTGCTGCTGCACGACGCGCATGACGGTGCCCCGGCCGCTTGCCGCGGGCTCAAAGGAAATCTGCCCCGCCGCGGGCACCTGCGGGTCGCCGATGGTGCGCCAGGCCAGGCGCTCTCCCGCTTCCTCCGCGGTCCATTCCGCGTCCCACTCAAGCTGCGCGCCGCCGGGCAGATCGAATACCCAGTGCGAGACTTTCGGGTTTTGCTGGTTGATGGTCACGCTGCGGACCGACTCCATCCACTTGGGCGAGTTTTCGACCGCGTGCCATAGGTCATAAAGTTCCTGCGGGGGCTTGTTGATGGTGAAGGTCGCCTGATTTTCAACCAGGCCGCCCAGCGCGTTTTGCAGGACCTTGGGCAGCTTTCCGGTTTTGACCTGCTTGGCAGCGAGGAAGCCCGCGGCAAACAGGAGCCCGGCGGGGCCGAAAATTTCCTTGCGGAAGACGTACGCGAGGCCGACGGCGGAGGCATACACCCAGGGGCTGCGGGGTTTTTTCGGCGCGTCGGAGCGGCCGGAAGGCGCGGGCTGCCCGCCCGCGTAAGCCGCGCCGATGCGGGTGCGCGCGTCCAGGGGGGTGTGGAGTTCGGATTGGATCATGGGTGCTCTTCCTTCAAAAGGGAACGTTGTAACAGGTTGGATGCCGCGCGGCGCTCAAGCGAGCGCCTGCCCGGCGGCGCGCAGCCCGGAGCCGAGCGCGCCGTGCACCGTGCCGGGGTGGCCTGTGATGTCGGTGTGCTCGCCCGCGAAGAAAAGGGTGCCCTCGACCGGCTCGGCAAGCATGGCATACGCGTCCGCCGCCCCGACCGGCGCGTAGGAGTACGCGCCGCGGCAGAACGGGTCGGCCATCCAGTCGTGAACATGAACGCTCTCGACCGGCGGGAGGCCTCCGAAGATCCGGGTAAGCGCGGCGCGTGCGCTCGCTTGGAGCTCCGCCGGCTCTGGGTGCGTGAGCGCGCGCGGGCCGCCCACCCAGCAGGTGATCAGGCAGCTCGGGCGCGGCGTGGTGGTCCAGTAGGTGGGCGGGTGCAGCGGGCTTGCGAACAGGAAGTGCATGTCCGGATTCTCGGCGGCCCAAAAGCGGTCGCGGAATTGGAAGACCATGCGCTGCACTTGACCCGGCGCGACGGCTTGGGCGTATGCAAGCAAGGCCGGCTCGGGCGCGAAACGGACCGCGCGGGCCTGGAGTACGCCGAGCGGGAGCGTGCAGATCAGCTTGGGCGCGGTCCAGCTGCGGCCCCGGGCGTGAACCGTGCATGCGCCGGGCTGCCACTCGACGGCCTCGACAGGCGTCAGAAGCCGCAGCTCGGCCCCGGCGGCCAGGGCGCGATCGCGCACATATTCCGGCAGAGCGACATAACCGTGCGTGACGCGGGAGTTCACACCGCCGCCGATGGCTTCCTCGGCCGCTTGCTGACGCGCCAAGCCCACGGTGCCGATGCGGCGGGCATCGGCGGCGTTGAAGCCCTCGACATAGTCCCGGGCCCGCGCGGCATCCTCCGCGCCGGCGCCGGAGCGCGCGAGAAACGCCTCGAAGCTCTCGTCCGGCCCGTCGGGGGAAAGCCGATCGAGCAAAGCCCACGCGCCCACGTCGTCCGGGCACGGCCTCAGCTTTCCTTCGTGGAAGCAAAGCTGCTCCCCCGCGGCTTCATACGTCTTCAAACCAGCCTCGGCCAGCAATGCGAGCAATTGCGGCGGGCGGCCGTGGATAAACTCCGCCCCGAGCTCAACCGGTGCGCCCGCATCGGCAACATGCCGCGTAAGGATGCGGCCGCCTACCCGGTCCCGCGCTTCTAAAACCAGCGTCCGCTTGCCGGCCTCCGCAAGCGCGCGGCCTGCGGCCAGCCCGGCAATGCCCGCGCCGAGCACGATGACGTCATACCCCATACATCCGTTTCAGATGCTCCCGGACAGCCTCGACCGGTCGCGCCCAGTCGCCGGGTGTGGTTTGGCGAAACAGCCGTGCGCGGGGGTACCACGGTGTTTCAGCCTCCAAACCCCAGCGCCAATCCGCCGCGAAGGGCAGCAGCAGGAGAACAGGCAGCCCGAGCGCCCCGGCCAGGTGGGCCAGCACGCCGTCGATCGTCACCACCGCGTCAAGGGCGGCCATGCGCACGGCCAGCTCAGGAAACGCCGCTTCGAGGTTGCGGAAGCGGGGAAACGCGGCCAGCTCCGGCCCGCCCGCCTGCTGAAGGCTGAGGAGGTCCGCGCCTTCGGGCAGCGCCCGCGCCAGCGTTGCAAGCGGAAGAGACCGGCGCAGGTCCCAATCGCTCGACCGCCAGGCAAAGCCGATTTGCGGGCGCGCCCGCTTGCGCTCCAGTATCTCCGCCGCACGGAGGTCGGGGGCGGAGAGTTTTTCAACCCGCAAATACGGGATGTCGGCGGGCAGGCTCCGCAGAATCCAGGGCAGCTCCATGATCTCCACCTGCGCGTTCCACTCCGGCGGCTCGGGCGGCGGAGGATCCCAGGTGACGACCTCGTCGACACCGTCCGAAGCCCGCAGCAGAGGGACGATCTCGGGATTGGCCTCGAAAACCAGCCCCGCTGTCCGCGCGCGCAGCAGGGGCGCATAGCGGGCCATTTGGAGCGCGTCGCCGAAGCCATGAAGGCAGCGCACGATGACACGCTTGCCGGCGAGCGGCTGCCCGTCCCAGAACGGCCCCGGCGCGCGCGCGGCGATCTCGTCGCTCACCGCCCAGGCTTCCCCATAGCGGCCGAGCAGCGCCAGGCATTGCCAACGGCCCGCGTCGCAGGCGTCGGCTTCGGCCCCCGCTTGCTTCGCGTTTGCAAATGCCGCGAGAGCCGCCGCAACCTCCCGCGCTTCCAAAAGCCGGTAAGCGCGGGCAAGCGCCTCAACCGGCAAGGGCATGCACTCCGGCGGCAACCGCTTCCAGCTCTGCAGCGCGGCGGTCGCTGGTGTGCTCGCGAAGAACGCGGGCGCGTGCTTTTTGTCCGATCCGCGCCCGTTCGTCGGGGCCGGTTTCACGCAGGATGCGGACCACGTCGGCGGTGTTCTTTGCAAGCAGAATCTCCTCGCCCGGCGTCAGCAGGGCGTCGAGCCCCGGCCAAGCATCGGAGATGATCGCCGCGCCGCAGGCCGCGGCCTCGAACAACCGCACCGACGGCGACCAGCCCGCCCGGACCATCGAATCGCGCGTGAGATTGAGCGTCCACCGCGAGGAGCAGTAAAACGAAGCATGCTCGGCGGGCGGGATGTGGGGAAAGCGCCATACATTCTCGGGCCAGCCGAGCGCGTCCGGGTACTGCGCCCCGGCCAGCAGAAACCGCTCCTTCGGGAGCGCTTTGGCGGCTTCAACGAAAAGCGCATTGAGCTTGGGCTGGCGGTCTTCGGAGTAGGTGCCCAGGTAGCTCAGGGCGCAGGCGAACCGCTTATCCACCGGCTCCGGCTGGTGCGCGGCGGGGTCGACCGAACAGTACAGCGCGTGCGCCTGCCGCGCCCCAAACTGGCTTTGAAGCTCTTGCAGGATAGGCCCGCCGGTGAAGCTCAGGTACGCGTCATAGGCGGGGATGTCCTCGGCCCGCAGGGCTTCGGTCGCGCCGTCGGAGCGCAAGCGCCCGACCGTGATGGGCGTATCAATATCGTAAAAAAAAATCGGTGCTCGGACGTGCTTTTTCAGGTAAGCAAACGCGGCGACCCCGTCCGGGAAGTAGGACCCGATGAGGATGAGGTCGGACTCATCCGCGGCGCGCGCAAGCCAGGCCTCAGGCCGGTCGCGGTACAGCGTCAGGTCGCAGAACGCGGGCGCGGGCAGGTCGCGGTGCTCGGCATACCAGGGCGCGTCGCGCTCCAGGAAACGGATGGAGTGGCCGCGCGCATGAAGCGCTCCGAGCAGCGAGCGATAGGTGGTGGCGTGGCCGTTGCCCCAGGACGAGGTGACCGTCAGGCCGAGGACGCTGATCCTCATACGCCGACGTGCCGCGCCGCCCACAGCGGCTGGAGGATGGCATGCGCCTGCGCGGCGCGCTGCGCGTAGG
>CAXTSB010000039.1:8681-25093 GCA_964246845.1 uncultured Acidobacteriaceae bacterium | reverse complement strand
GCGGCGGCTGAGCCGGAAAAGAATAAAGGCGTAAGCAAGATTGGCCAAGTACTCCCAAAATAATGACCACGCCGGCGCATTGAGCCCGAAAAGGTTGTAAAGCCGGTCTCCCATGACAGGGGCCGGGATAAGAAATGCGGAAGCCAGGAAGAGGCTGATGATCCGGCCGGCGCTGTAGGCGGGAGCGCCTGCGGCGAAGGGGTCGAAGTATAGGGCCAGCAGGCCGAACACCGAACCCAGGACCACCATGGGTTGGAGCCGGATGAGCCGCGCGAGCAGGAACTGTGCCGTGCCCATGCGGCGGATGCGGTCGTCGTAGGCGTAACCGATGACAAACCCGGACAAGCAGAAAAAGAAGTCGACTGCGAGGTGTCCGTGGCCGATGAAGCTTTTGCTGTAGTCGGGCACGACCCACTCCATGAAATGGAAAACGACCACGGCAACGGCGGCGACGCCGCGCAGGCCGTCGAGCGCCTCAAAGTGCCGCCTGGGTGCCAGGAGGGTGGTCGTGCTCGCTGTGAGCCGCATGTGGGGCCATGGTACAGGCGGTGGGTCCAAGATGTGGGCTCGGCTAGAATCGAAGTGTCTTCGGCACACAAGGACGCCGTCATGAGCGCGACCCACACCGTCAGCCTGGACCAGTACTTGAACACGAGCTACAAGCCGGATATGGAGCTGATCGACGGCGAACTGAAAGAGAAGGCCGTGACCGCACCGATTCATGGAAAAACGCAGGCCCGTCTCATGCAATGGTTTTTAAACCATGAGGACAAATGGGGCATCCAGGCTTACGTTGAGCCGCGCACCAAGGTGACCGGTACCAACGTGCGCCTGCCCGATGCGGTCGTCACCTACGCCGGCCCCACGCCGGCGAAGGCTTTGGTGGATGCGCCTTTGATCGCGATTGAGGTCCGTTCGGAGTCTGACAAGCCTGCCGACCTGCGGGCGCGGGCTCAGGATCTTGCAAGCATGGGCGTCCGGAATGTTTGGCTGATCGAGCCTGAGGACCGGAGAGCTTCTGTATGGTCGGGCGACGCATGGGAGCGCTCGGAACAGCTCCGGGCGGCGGATACACCGATTTATCTTGACTTGGGGTGGCTCTGGAAGAAGCTCGGCTGAGAGCTTCAGGCCTCGTCCGGCTCGACGGCAATCTGCTCCCATAACCACGGCAGGTCCAGGTGGATCGGCGTCCCTGGGACGGTGAGCGCGTCCGCCGCCGTCCAGCTTGCGCCGTCCCACACAAAGGTTTGGCGCAGCTCCGGGTCGATGAGCCAAATGTGCTCTGTCCCCATCGCGCGAAAATCCCTAGCACGCGCCTCAAGGTCGGCGAAGCGGTCGTCCGGCAATAGGATTTCGATCGCGATGAGCAGCGGCTCCGTCAGCAGCGTATGAGTGAACGTTCTCAGGCGCGTTACGGCCACGTCCGGCAGGCGGAACCGTCCCGGGCGGATCTTGGTCCGCAGCTCGGACAAAGGCGCGACCGACCATGCTTTCCGGTGCATGAAAAACCATTGGCCGATACAGATCTGAGCCCAGGAGTGAAGCGGTGTCGGCATCGGCCTTTCCAGGAGCTGCCCGTCGACCAGCTCGGGCTCATGTTCGTAAGACGAGGACAGATACTGCTCCTCGGTAACATAACCGACTGGCTGGGATGCCGTGCTCATGCGGGAATCTTACGCCTCCAGCCGCGCGGCCATCGCGGCTTCCGTGCCGAGGCGGCGCAGCTCGGCCAGGGAGGACGCGACCGCTTCCATAAACTCGGGCCGGGCCGGCAGTTCGCCGAACAACGAGCGCTGCCCGAGGAAGGTTTCGAGCCCGGAAGCGGCCCGCGGGCGCAGCTCGCCGGCGCGTGCATCGAGGATGGTGAGCGGGCGGCCCGCATCGTCTATTCCGCGCGCCAAATACTGGGTCCATGCGGCCAGCACAAAGCATGCGAGCGGAGCCGGGCGGCCCGCGGCGAGCAGGTCGGCGATCGACGGCAGCAGCCATTTCGGGATCTTGGCCGAGCCTTCCGAGCAGATGCGGGTTGCCTGGTCGTTGATGGTCGGGTTGGAGAACCGCTCGATCAGCGTCTGCTTGTATGCCGCGAGATCCACGCCCGGGATGCGGGGCACCACCGGCGTGACTTCCTCCATGAACCGCTCGGTGAACCGGCGCAGCAGCGGGTCGGCCATCAGCTCGTGCACGTAGGTGAAGCCGCGCAGCGCGCCGAGGTACGCCATGGCGAGGTGGCTCCCGTTTAACAGGCGCATCTTCATCAGCTCGTATGGGGCTACGTCCGCGGTGAACTCCGCGCCTACGCGCTCCCACTGGGGACGCCCGGCGCAAAAGGTGTCCTCGATCACCCACTGCTTGAACGGCTCCGTCACGACAGGCCAGCGGTCGCTGTAGCCGCGCCGCTCTTCAAGCTCAGCAATGTCCGCGTCCTTGGTCGCCGGTGTGATGCGGTCCACCATGCTGTTCGGAAAGGCGACGTGCTCGCCGATCCAGCGGGCCAGCTCGGGGGAGCGCAGGGCGGCATAGCCGGTAAGCACGCGAGCCGTGACATGTCCGTTGCCCTGGAGGTTGTCGCAGGACATCACGGTGAACGGCCCAAGCCCGCGCGTGCGGCGGCGGTCGAGCGCTTCCGCCATGAGGCCGATGGAAGTTTTGGGGCTTGTCGGGTCGGCCAGGTCGGCGGTGATCTGCGGGTCGTCGGCGAGAAAAGCGCCGGTCGCCTCGTCGATAAAGTAACCCCCTTCGGTGATCGTCAGCGACACGATGCGGGTGTCGGGCGCGGCCAGTTTGTTGAGGGCGGCTTCGGTGTCCTCCGGGGCCAGCAAGAAGCTCGTAAACGAGCCGATGACCCGCGCCTCATACCCGCCCGCGCTGCGCTCGACGACCGTGTACAACCCGTCCTGCGCCGCGAGCGCGTCGCGCATCCGCGCGTCCGCCGACAGCACGCCCATTCCGCACTCGCCCCATCGCTCAGTATCCGGAAAGCCGAGCAAGTCATCCAGGTACACAGCTTGGTGCGCGCGGTGGAAGCCGCCCACGCCGATGTGTACGGTGTGCTCACGGAGCAGGCCGCGGTCATAGGCGGGTTTGCGGACGGCCGCGGGCAGGGCGGCGAGGGCGTGGCGGTTCAGTTCAGGCATGTTCATCTCCATGTACCGCGAGGCCGTTTCCGTCGAACAGGTGCGTATGACGCGGGTCGAACGCGGCATGGACTCGGTCGGCCGGTTTTACGCGCGGGTCGGCACCGGTCCTCACGGTCAGGGGCTCGCCGGCATCGGTCGTGAGATACAAGTAGCTTTCACTGCCCAGGTGCTCCACCACATCCACGCGGGCAGCTAAGCCCTCGGGCGCGAGCGTGATGTGCTCCGGGCGCACCCCGAGGGTGTGGCCGTCGGCGCGCGGGAGGAAGTTCATACGGGGCGAGCCGAGAAAGCCGGCGACAAACAAGTTCGCGGGGCGGCGGTATACATCCATCGGCGCGCCCACCTGCTCCACCCGGCCCGCGCGCAGCACTACGATGCGGTCGGCCAGAGTCATCGCTTCCACCTGGTCGTGGGTGACGTAAACCATGGTCGCGTTCAGTTCGCGGTGCAGCCGCGCGAGCTCAAGACGGGTGCGGACGCGGAGCGCGGCATCGAGGTTCGACAGCGGCTCGTCGAACAGAAACACCTTGGGGCTGCGGACGATGGCCCGGCCGATCGCGACCCGCTGCCGCTGCCCGCCGGACAGGTCCCGCGGCCGCCGTTCAAGCACCCCTTCCAGGTCGAGCAGCCGCGCGGCTTCCCGGGCCTTGCGGTCCCGTTCGGCCTTGCCGACACCGGCGAGCCGCAGCGCGAAGCTCATGTTTTCGCTCACCGTCATGTGCGGGTACAGCGCATAGCTTTGGAACACCAGAGCCAGGTCCCGCTTGGCCGGCGGCACCTCGTTCACGCGCCGCCCGTCGATCCGCAGCTCGCCCGCCGTGATCTCCTCCAGGCCCGCGATCAAGCGCAGCAGCGTGGACTTGCCGCAGCCGGACGGCCCGACAAACACCGTGAACTCCCGGTCGCGGAGCGTCAGGTCGATGTCGCGGAGGATGTCCGCACTGCCGAAGCTCTTGGAAATCCCGCGCAGCTCGATGGTCGCCATTACTTGACCGCTCCAAAGGTAAGCCCGCGCACCAAGCGGCGCTGGCTCAACCAGCCCAAAACGAGGATGGGTGCGACGGCCAGCGTGGAAGCGGCGGAAAGCTTGGCATAGAACAACCCTTCCGGGCTCGAAAACGAAGCGATAAACGCGGTGAGCGGGGCGGCCTTGGCGGCGGTCAGGGTCAGCGACCAGAACGCTTCGTTCCAGGTCAGGATGACGGCTAGGAGGCTGGTGGAAACAACGCCGGGAACTGACAAAGGCAGGAGCAGGTGCAGGATTTCATCGAGCGCGCCCGCGCCGTCCATCCGCGCCGCTTCCAGCACTTCGCGCGGCACCTCCTTGAAGAAGGTGAACAGCATCCAGACCACGATCGGCAGATTGCTCACGGCGTCAAGCAGCAGCAGCCCCGTGCGCGTGTCGAGCAGCCCAGCCTCGCGGAAGATGAGGTACACCGGCACCAGCACGCCAGCCCCGGGCAGCATCTTGGTCGAAAGCATCCAGAGCAGCAGGTCGCGGGTCCGCCGCGCCGGGTAAAACGCCATGGCATACGCGCAGGGCACGGCCAGTACGAGCGCCAGCAGGGTCGAACCGAAGGCGACCGCGATGCTGTTCCACGCGAACAGGAAGTAATTGGCGCGCCCGAGTACGGTCGTGTAGTTGGCCAGGGTAGGAGCGAACAGGAGGTGCGGCACGCGGGAGATGGCTTCAGTCTCCGTTTTGAACCCGGTGAGCACGAGCCAAAACACGGGAAAAAAGAGCAGGAGCGCCGCGGCCCAGCCCCCCGCGGCGGCGAGCGCCTTGCGCCTCATGCGTCGAGCCCGCGCCCGGCCGAGCGCATCAGGAACCACGCCAGGGCATTCGCGACCAGGATCGCCAGCAGGCCCGCGACGGCCGCGCCGCCGATGTCGTATTCGAGCACGGCATAGCGGTAGATCAGGAAAGCCAGGTCGGTCGATGCGAACCCAGGGCCGCCGGAGGTGGTCACGTAGATTTCAGCGAAGACCCCGAGCAGGAAGATCGTCTCGATCATGACGGTGGCGGCGACCGCGCGCCCGAGGTGCGGCCAGATGATGAAGCGCAGCATCGCGAACGGCCCGGCTCCGTCCATGCGCGCGGCTTCCACGCGCTCCGGGTCAAGCGACTGCACGGCGGTGAGCAGGGTCAAGGTGGCGAAGGGCAGCCACTGCCAGGTGAGGATCAGGATGACGGCGGCAAGCGGAGCGCGCGCGAACCAGTCGAACGGCCGGAGGCCGAGCCCGCGCGCGACGGCCGCCAGGAGCCCGTAGTCCGGGTGCAGCAGCATGTTCTTCCACAGCAGTGCCGATACCGTCGGCATGATGAAAAACGGCGCGAGCGCGAGCACGCGGGCCACCCCGCGTCCTGGAAACTCCTGGTTGAACAGGAGCGCGAGCAAAGTGCCCAGGCCGATAGTAAGCAGCAGCACGAAACCTACCAGCAAAACTGTGTTGCCGATTGCCTGCGCGAGACTGGGGTCGGTCAGAAGATACCGGTAGTTGCCCCATGCGTCGAACCCGGTGCGGTCCGGCTGCAGGAGGTTGTAGCGGCGGAAGGAGAACCACACCGTCATGGCGAGCGGTACGCCGGACCAGAGCGCGAGCGCGCCGACGGCGGGCGTCTTGAGCCAGGTTTGCGTTTTCATCGCGTGGGTGCCCCGTTGCGCGCTATGACGCGGGCGGTAATGCGTTGAGCCTCGGCCAGGGCTTGGTCAACCGTGAGCTTGCCCGCGAGCGCCGCCGCGATAAGCTGGCCCACCTGGTTGCCGATAGCCGGAAACGCCGGGATCGCGACCAGCTGCACGCCGGTGTAGGGAACAGGTTTGAGTGTGGGATGGAGCGGGTCGGCCGCCTCGATCGAGCGCTCGGTAAGCGCGGCGAACGGAGCGGCGGCTAGGTACTTTAGATTGCTGTAGGTGGACGCGCGCGTGCCGGGCGGGGCCGCGGCCCAGCCGTTTGCCTCGGCGGCGAGTGCGACGTACTTGCGGGAGGTCGCCCACGCGGCGAACTCGGCTGCCTCTTGGGCATGTTTGGACGAGGCAGGTACTGCCAGCCCCCAGAACCATAACCACTGCGCCCCGCGCGGCGTCGCGGCCACCGGTGCGGCGGCAAACCCCACCTCGCGCGACGCCGGCGATTCCGAGGAGGCGAGTGCCCCGGCCGCGACCGTGGCATCAATCCACATGGCGCAGCGGCCGTTTTCAAACAGCGTCAAGGACTCGTTGAAGCCGTTCGAAGTCGCCCCGGGCGGGCCGTATTTTCCCAGCAGGTCGACATAGAAGCGGACAGCGGCGTGCCACTCCGGCGAGTCGAGTTGAGGCTGCCATTGCTCGTCGAACCAGCGCCCGCCGAAAGTGTTGGCCAAGGTCGACAGGTAGGCCATGTTTTCGCCCCAGCCGGGCTTGCCGCGCAGGCAGATGCCGTAGGTGTCCTGCTCCGGATGGTTGAGCACGCGGGCAAAGCGGGCGATCTCCGCGTAAGTGGGCTGCGCGGGCATGCGCAGGCCTGCCTGCGCGAACAGGTCCTTGCGGTAGTACGTCAAGGAGCTTTCGCCGTAGAAGGGCAGGGCGTAGAGCTGCCCGTGGTAGGAGGCCGCTTCGCGGATGGGTTTGAGCAGGTCCGCCTCGCCGTAGTCCGGCGGCAGGCGCGCGTCCAACGGCAGCAGCCAGCCGCGCCGGCCCCAAATCGGTGCTTCCAGGGGGCCGATGGTCACCACGTCGTACTGGCCGCCGTGCGCCGCCACATCCGTGGTCGCCTTTTCGCGCAGGATGTTTTCCTCGAGCACGACCCAGTCCAGATGGATGCCTGGGTGTGCCTGCTCCCACTGCTTGGAAAGCTTCTGCATGGTGAGCATGTCGCCGTTATTTACGGTGGCGATGGTCAGCGTGGTCTGCGCGCCGGCGGTGAGGGCGAGGGAAACGGACGCGAACGCGGATACAAGCCTCACCGGGGCAGAGTACCCCACGGCGGGGTCGACGGGAAAGGCGGCCCGTCCCGGACGCAGCTGGGTACCTCCGTACTCAGCGCCTCCTTTTTTCCCCTGAACAGAAATGAGATTGTGCCGATAAGGAAAGTACATGAGAGTAGCGGCCCATGAAGCCCTTCCAAACAGCACACTGCTTCGCAGCAAAACTGCCTTGGTCGGCAGGCGGACCTCTTCGGAGCCACCTGCCGCGTCTTCCCGCATCTTTGGGAAAGCTGCCGCGTCCAATAATAGAAAGTTGATAAAGGGACACTCATGTCGAATGACTTTCTAAGCATCATCCGTCCTCAAGCCGCACAATCCGGTTCCGAGGGCCAGCCTTCACAAAAACGGTCCTACCCTGTGTTGCCCCTGCGTGATACGGTGCTGTTCCCCCACGCTGTTTTGCCGCTCACGGTAGGCCGTGAAAGCTCCATGCAGCTGATCCAATCCCTCGGGGAGGATCGCTCGGTTGTGGTCGTCGCCCAGCGCGACCCCCGTTTGGACAACCCCCAGCCTTCAGACCTGCACAGCTTCGGCACGCTTGCGACCGTGCACAAGGTTGTGAAAATGCCGAACGGCAGTTTGTTCGTGTTCACCGAAGGCGGCGAGCGGGTCAAGCTGGACGATTATGAACAGATAGAGCCGTTCATGACCGCGTCCGTTGAAGTTGTGGCGGAGGTCAACGCGGCTCCGGGACCCGAGCTTGAAGCGCTGAAGCGCAATATCGTTTCCGATTTCCAGCAGATCGTGGCGGCCTCGCCGACGCTTTCGGACGAGCTCCAAGCCATCGCGGCGCAGATCGAGGACGGATCGCGGCTTTCCGATTTTGTCGCGTCTTCGCTGCCGTTTCTCGCCACCTCCGAGCGGCAGGAGCTGCTCGAAACCTCTGACGTGCAAAAACGACTCGAGCGCATCAACAAGCACCTGGCCAAGGAGGTCGAGGTGCAGCAGCTGCGCACCAAGATCCAGTCCGAGGTCCAGGATCAGGTGCAGCAGTCGCAGCGCGACTACTACCTGCGCGAGCAGATGAAGGCAATCCAGAAGGAGCTCGGCGAGGGCGACGACGGCCAGCGCGACATCGAGGAGCTGCGGGCGAAGCTCGAAGCGGCGGGCATGCCCGAGGAGACCAAAAAGGAAGCTCTCAAGGAGCTTACCCGGCTCAGCCGCATGTCGCCGATGGCCGCCGATTATTCGCTGACCCGCAACTACATTGAGTGGCTGGCCGTGCTGCCCTGGAGCAAGAGCACCGGCGGCACCATCGACCTGGTGCTCGCGAAGCAGGTGCTCGACGAGGATCACTACGAGCTGCGCAAGGTCAAGGACCGCATCCTGGACTACCTTGCCGTGCGCCGGCTGAAGCCAGACATGAAGGGGCCGATCCTGTGCTTTGTCGGACCTCCGGGCGTCGGCAAGACTTCTCTCGGCCGGTCGATCGCGCGTTCGCTCGGGCGCAAATTCCAAAGGCTGTCGCTCGGCGGCATGCACGACGAGGCGGAAATCCGCGGCCACCGGCGCACCTACATCGGAGCGCTGCCGGGCCAGATTATCCAGAATATCCGCCGCGCCGGGGCCAACGACCCTGTCTTATTGCTCGACGAAATCGACAAGCTCGGACGCGATTTCCGCGGCGACCCGTCGGCAGCGCTTTTGGAGACGCTCGATCCGGAGCAGAACGCAACGTTCCGGGACAACTATCTCGACCAGCCTTTCGACTTGTCGAAGGTGCTCTTCATCTGCACCGCGAATCAGCTCGACACCATCCCCGAGCCGCTGCGCGACCGCATGGAGATTATCGAGCTTTCCGGCTACTCCGAGGAGGAAAAGCGCAACATCTGCGAGCGGTACATCGTGCCTCGACAGGTGAAAGAGAATGGGTTGACCTCGGACCAGATCGAGATTCCGGAAGATACGATCGGCTTTATCGTCCGGCACTACACCCGCGAAGCCGGCGTGCGGCGGCTGGAGCAGCTCATCGGCACGGTCTGCCGCAAGCAGGCGCGCCGCATTGCCGAAGGCAAGACCGACAAGCTCGTCGTCACCCGCGACACCGTGCAGGAGTTCCTGGGCGGGATCAAGGTACGGGTGGACACAGAAATTGCGGAGCGGACTTCCCGGCCCGGCGTGGCGGTAGGGTTGGCCTGGACCCCGGCCGGCGGCGATGTGCTCTTCATCGAGGCCAACCGGATGAAGGGCAAGGGCGGCTTCACCATGACCGGCCAGATCGGCCAGGTGATGCAGGAGTCCATGCAGGCCGCGATGACCTGGGTGCGCTCCAATGCCGCCTCGGTCGGCTTGAGCGAGGACTTCACGAAGGACATGGACATCCATATTCACGTCCCCGCCGGGGCCATCCCGAAGGACGGCCCGTCGGCGGGCGTGACCATGGCCACCGCTTTGGTTTCGTTGCTCACGGATAAGCCGGTTCACCCATTGATCGCGATGACCGGCGAGATCACTTTATCCGGCAACGTGCTGCCGGTCGGCGGGATCAAGGAGAAGTTTCTCGCGGCCAAGCGCGCCGGGGTCAAGCATGTCATTTTGCCGGCGGATGTACGGCAAAATGTGGAAGAAGACCTGACCGAGGGGCAGACCGAGGGTGTGGCGATTCATTACGCGCGCCGCATCGAGGATGTACTCGCGGTGGCGCTCCCGAAGGACGGCTTCGAGGAGCAGATGGATGAGGTGGTGCGCGAGGAGGTGCTGGAGCACGCGGACGCGTAAACGCTTTGTCGTGCTCAGCTTCTGTCCGAGTCAAAGCTGTCGACTGGAGAGGGAAATTGCGGCGCGGGCGGCCCTTCACGGGCAGCCCGCTCTCCGGCACGCGCACTTCGCTCATAATGAGCGAGGATTCGATCAGGGCGAGGTGCGATGGCGTCAAGGGTGCATGAACGGCGCGCGAGCGGGTTTTCCCTTTCGCACATGCCGTCGATCGACAAGCTGCGGGGCGCGGCCGTTCTGATGGTCGTTCTGTTTCACGGCTTGGCCGGCACGTTCTGGATGCACACGCTCGGCCCATTTTGGGGCACCCTGGTTCTGCAAGCGGTCGGGCTCGGCCGCTTCGGCGTGGACGTGTTTTTCGTCATTTCCGGATTTCTGATCACCGGCATTCTGCTCCGCACGCGGAACCGGCCGGATTATTACCGGACCTTCTACCGGCACCGGGCGCTGCGCATCCTGCCCGCGTACCTGCTCACCCTGGCTGTTCTGCGGCTGCTCGGGGTCATTGACTGGCGGTTCACATTGGCCGCAGTCCTTTTCCTGCCCAATTTTTCCCGGCTCTTCGGCGCGCCGCTGACCGAGTACGGTGTGCTTTGGACGCTCGGCGTGGAGGAGCAGTTCTACCTGATCTGGCCTTTTTTCGTGCGCCGATTCACGGATCGAACACTTTTCCGCCTCCTGCTGGCGGCCGTCGTCGGCGAGCCCATCCTTCGCATTCTGGCGGCCGCACTCAGCGGCGGCCACATCGATATTCACTACAAAACGCCTTTCGTGCTGGACTACCTGGCTTACGGAGCGCTGCTGGCACTGCTGCTAAACGCAGGCAGGCTGAACGCGCGCAATGCGGCGCGCATCGGGCGGCGGCTTCTTGCATTCAGCGCCGCGCTGGCCCTGGTGGATGTTTGGGCGTTCAGCTTCCACAACGGACTTCTAGCGCAAGCCCTGGGCGACCTGCCGTTCAGCTGGGGTGCTTGCGGCGCGATCCTGCTCGGGATCAGCCGCGATCAAGCGCGCGCCGAAAGCACGGGCAGGGCCGACGCGCGCGGCTTTCTTGCCTTCTATGGTTCCATCAGCTACGGGTTATACCTGCTCCACCTGGAGGTGTACTCGATGGTGAAAGAATGGGCGATCCGCCACTACGGAGCGGGGCTGCTCGATAGAGCATGGGTTCTTTTCCCAGGCGTCGCCTTGTGCGTCGCGGTATCGACGGGGCTGGCTTGGCTTTCACGTCGCTATTACGAGGAGCCGTTCTTGCGCCTGAAAAGCCGCAAGACGAACGTGCTTACGGCTGAGCCGGCAAGCACCCGGCCGTAGCCGTGTCGCTCAAGCAAGCGCAAGCTCCCGCTGTGCGGGTCGGCCCTTACTGCCCAGCCGTACGCTCACGAGCTTGGAAACGCCCGGCTCCTGCATGGTCACGCCGTAGATCATATCGGCCGCGCCCATCATGCGTTTCGAGTGCGTCACCAGGACAAACTGCGTGTCCTCGGCCATGGAGCGCAGCATCTCCGCCAAACGGCCCACGTTGGTCTCGTCCAGCGGCGCGTCCACCTCATCCAGCACGCAAAACGGAGCGGGCTGGTGCATAAAGATGCCCATAAGCAGCGACAAGGCCGTCAGCGCTTTCTCGCCGCCTGAAAGCAGGAAGATGTTTTGGAGCTTCTTGCCCGGCGGCTGCGCGATGATGTCGATGCCGGAATCGCCTCCGGATTCCTCATCGGTAAGCCGCATGGAGGCTTGCCCGCCGCCGAAGAGCCGCGCGAAGACCGCATTGAAGTGTTCGTTGATCCGGGCAAAGGCTTCGTCGAATTTAGTTCGGGAGATTTCATCAAGTTCGCGCACGCCGGCGCGGATGTTCTCAATCGAATCTTCCAGGTCCTTGCGCTGCCCGCTGAGAAACCCGTGCCGGGTTTCCGCTTCGGTATATTCCTCAAGCGCCATCATGTTGACAGGGCCGAGCGCGTCCATGCGCCGCTTCAACTCGCGGCAGGCTTCCTCCTCCGCGCGCAGCGGTTCCGGAGCAAGCGGGACCAACGCGCCGGACTCCATCTCGGCGCGGAGCGCTTCCGGCGCCAAGCCGAGATCGCCGAGAACCTGCTCGCCGGCATGGTTGAGCTCGGCGGCAAGCACGGCGGCGGCGGCGATACGGCGCGCACGCTCCTCGCGGGCACCTTCAAGCCCCGCGCGGGACGCGCTCAAGTCCTCCTCTTGCCGCGTGATCTGTATCCTGAGCTCGCGTAACTGCCCGCTGAGGTCGCGCGCTCTGGCTTCCGCGCCATCCCGCGCTTCGGTTAGCTCCGCTTCGCGAATGCCGAGCGCCTGGTTTTCGCCGCCCCGCCGCGACGCTTCCTCGGCGGCTTCGGCAATTTGCCGCTCCAGGAAAGCCCGGCGGCGCTCTCCCTCGGACCACATGTGCCCGCCGCGCTTCAGGCCGGCTTCGGCGGCGCGGCGGCGTTCTTCCAGGGCAGCTAGGCCCGCGGCGCTTTCAGCTGCTTCGGCGGCGGCGCGGTCGCGGCTGTCTCGCGCGGCGGCCACGGCACGCGCCAATGCTTCGAGCTCTGCTTCGGCGGCGGCGCGGGCTTCGGTGAGCCGTGCGCATTCCGCCCGCTTTTGCGTAATCTGCGCTTCGCGGGCGGCACGCTGCGCCCGGGCGCGCTCGGCTTCCCCCGTTTGCCCGCCGACCTTGCTTTCCAGGCGCCGCAGTTCATGTTCGGCCTGCCGCAGGGCCGCGGCGGCATGGGCGCTTGCTGTTTCCGCATGCCGCCGCGTCATTCCGAGAGTTTCCGTCCTGCGGGCAAGCTCGGCGAGAGCTTGGGAAAGCTCGGCTGCCTCCGCGTCGGCGGCGGCCAAAGCCTCTTCCACGGCGGCAAGCTGGGCTTCCGCCTGCCGCAGTTCGCGCTTCAGGGCCAGGGGACCCCCGGCGCGCGGAGTGCCGCCGGTTACGGTCACATTGTGGAAGCACTCGCCGGAGGGCGCGAGAAAGAACGCATCCGGATTTTCAAGCGCGAGCGAGCGGGCCGTTTCCGCGTCGGGAGCGACATAGCCGTCGCGGAGCTTGGGCAGGATCACTTCCAGCGAACGCCCGAAGCCGTCCAGCACGCGTACGCAGTGTTTCAGGCCGACTACGCCCGCCCGGGCCGCCGGTGCGCTTCCGTCATCCACCGCGAACGAGAACCGGGCTTGCGCGTCCTCGGGATGCACCAAAAACGTCGCGCGGCCGTCCACGCCCGCTCCGGGACCCGCCCTCAGCAAGCGCATACCTTCGCCGGCCGCGTCCCAGCTTTTCACGACGATAAAGTTCAGCTCGTCGCGCAAAAACTCATCCACCACCGCTTCGTACTGGTCGCCGACTTCCAGGAAGTCGGCAAGGGTGCCGACCGGCTTCCAACCGCCGGCGAGCGAACCCGCGCGCAGGAGCTTCTTCACCGTGTCAGTCGAGTAGCTGTGTTCGCGCAAAAGGTTTTCGAGCGAGCTCCGGCGGCCGCTCAGGTGCGCGCGCTCCGAGCGGAGACCGTCGCTGCGCCGGCGCGCTTCGGCTTCGGCGGCACGCTTGGCACCGGTCTGCTCGCGAATCTGCCTCAGCTCGGCTTCCAGCTGTTCGAGCGTGCGCCCGGAAGTTTCCGCCTCCTGGAAGCACGCCGCCCGTCGCGCGGATAGAGTGTCGCGTTCGCGTCGGGCTTCTTCCGCTTCGGCGCGCAGCCGGTCCGCTTCCCGATCGAGGCCGGCGAGGGCCTCCTCTGCCTGCGCTTGCGCACGGCCGGCCTCGCCGAAGCGGCTTTGAAGCGTGAAGATTTCCCGACGGGCCGATTCCAAGCGGTTTTCCGCCGCGCCGACCGCGACCGAAGCTTCGCGCGCACTCTTCTGCTTGGCATCCACCTCCAAGCGGGTTTGCGCCGCGCTCCCGCTTGTTTGCGTCAGCAGCAATTGCTGCTCGGTGCGTTCGGCGTCCAAGGCTTGCAGCCGTGCGGCAAGCTCGGTTTGCTCCACCCTGTCCTGTTTGGCGCGCGCCGTGAGCTCGTCGATGCGGTCCCGGTTGCGGGTTTGCGCGCCGCGCGCACGCTCTAGTTCCACAGCCGCTTCCCCCGCGGCCCGGCTTTGTTCCCGCGCCTCGGCGTCCAGCGCGTCCCTGTGCGTGTTTGCCTCGGCCAGTGCGGCGGCAAGCGCGGCTTGCTCGGCGCTTTGCGCGTCGATGCGCGTCCCGAGTTCAGCGACCGCCGCCGCAAGCCGGGCTGCTTCCGTGTCCATCGCCTGGAACCGGCTCCCGAGCGCGACCCGCTGGCGCGCTTGGAACTCGTCGCGCAAAGCGCCGTAGCGCTCCGCCTTCGCGGCTTGACGCTTCAGAGAGACCATCTGCCGCGCGACCTCTTCAAAGATGTCCTGGACGCGGGCCAGGTTCTGTTTTGCCTGCTCCAGGCGAAGCTCGGCCAACCGCTTCTTCGTCTTATAGCGCGTGATGCCCGCGGCCTCTTCGATCACCGCCCGGCGGTCGTGCGGCTTGGAGCTCAGGAGCTGCCCGATGCGCTCCTGCCCAATGATCGCGTAGGACTCCGGCCCGAGACCGGTACCCATGAAGATGTCGCGGATGTCCGCCAGCCGGCACAGCTTGCCGTTGAGCAGGTACTCGCTTTCCCCGGTGCGGAACAGCCGCCGGGTCACGATGATCTCGCCGCGGCGCGCGGCCCGGTGGAATTTGCGCCGTCGCAGCTTCAGGACGACGCCGCCGTCCTCTTCGGCCTCAAAGCTTTGGCCCGGCTGCGAAGCCGCGATCACCTGCTCGGCTTCGTCCGCGCGGGCGGCGCGCAGGGCGGCTTCGTCCCAATCTTCTGCGGACCCGGCGGGCGGCTCGGGTTCGGTATCGCCCTCGTACACGCCCGGGTCCACAAGCGCGATGGACACCTCAGCCATGCCGAGCGGACGCCGGTCGCGCGTGCCGGCGAAGATGACGTCCCGCATCTCGCCGCCGCGCAGGGATTTGGCGCTTTGTTCGCCCAGCACCCAGGTCACGCCGTCGAGGATGTTGGACTTGCCGCAGCCGTTCGGGCCCACGACGGCCGCGATGCCTTCCCCGGGCAGGGTCAGCTCGGTCTTGTCCGGAAAGGACTTGAAGCCGAGGATCTGCACTCGTTTCAGCTTCAGCAAAGGTTGCCTTGTGCCTCCAACCATAAAGGTAAGCGCCCGAAAGGTGACCATCAAGGCCGGACTCCATGTGGCTTGTGCAAAGGGAAGGACGAAACCTAGGCAATTCCGGTTCCACCATGCATCCAAAGCGGCAATGCCCGTTCTACAACAGGAGGAGCAAACCCGCTCCGCGACCGCCCGTTTCACGCACGGAGCCCGCTCTGTCGCGCCGCTCGCGAAGAAGGCGGCGCTGTTGGCGCTTGCTGTGCTGGCGGCGGTCCAGTTTGTCGGCGCGTATATCTACCTTGAGTACCCCTGGGTCGACCTTGCAAAATGGGAGTCCGGATCTGAGCGTTTGCCGTTCCAAACCCGCCTGCTGCTCGCCCCGCTTTACCAATGGTTTGACCACACCGCCTGGGCGCAAACCTATGCCGAGCATTTGGCGCGCAATGCTTACTTTTTCCCGCCGCCTCGCGGAATCACACCGGGCATGATTTTGGAGTTTGCCGTCGGCATCGTGTGTGTGCTCGCGAGCGGTTCCATCGCGCTCCGGATATACGACGCCGCGACGCGCAGGCGGGGGCTGCTTCGGCCGTTCGTATACCCTCTGTTCCTGCTTTTGTGCGTGGTGTTGTACACCGTCCATACGGTGCAGAACTTCCGCTATGTGTACGACATGCCGAGTCTGCTTGTGTTCGCGCTCGGCTTTTACCTCATTTACTTCCGCAAGCCGCTTCCGTGGTTTATCGCGTTGTTCGCGGTCGGTACGCTCAACCGCGAAACCACACTCCTGCTGCTCCCTTTTTGGGCGCTGGGGCAGGTGCTGGGCCCAGAAGGCAGGGTGCGCTGGCGCGGCCTCGCGGGCGCGCACGTTTTGGTTCCGGTCGCGCTTATGGGGCTGTACTGGGCGGCCTGGCACCACATCGTATTCCAGATGTTCGGTGCGAATCCTTCCGAGTATTACCCCCGGTTGGAATTCAACCTTCACTGCATGAGCCGCCTGCGGTACTGGCCGCAGCTGGCCGGGGCATTCGGCTATCTTTGGCCGTTTCTCATCGCGTACCGGCGCGAGCTGCGCGACCCCATGCTGCGGGTGTGGCTGCTGGTGCTGCCGCTGTGGTACCTGTTCATGCTGCAATGGGCTATTGTCACCGAAACCCGGGTGTTCGGGGAGCTTGCGCCTTTTTTAGCCCCGGCGGCTGTGTTGATCGCCGAAGAGGTAATCAGCAAACGCATGGCGGCCGCGGGGGCAAACCCGCGCTGGGAGGAAGCAGTGCCGGTGCGGCGGCGGCCCGCGGCTTAGGACCCGTGCGGCCGCTGCTGTTTTCAGGGCTTCTGCGTCGGCCTGAGCAGCACCTCGCTGACAAAGCTTTGGTTCGCTTGGGTAAGCAGCATCTCGACCACATGCGCCAAGTCATCCGGCTGGATCATGCGCATGGCTTTTTCGTCCGTTCCGGGCGCGCTGCGCCCGAAGC
>CAXTSB010000039.1:0-8671 GCA_964246845.1 uncultured Acidobacteriaceae bacterium | reverse complement strand
CCCGTGCCCCCCTCCACCGGGGTGAATCTTGGTCTTGTTTTTTGGGCCCGTCCGGGGCGTTTGATGCCCGAAGCCGGTGTTCACCGAACCGGGCGCGATCACCGACACGCGGATGCCGTGCGGGCGCAGTTCCTCGGCCACAGAGTAGGTGAGTCCGTTCAAACCCCATTTCGAGGCCGCGTAGGCGGCGATGTTCGGGTTGGGGTTGTGGCCGGCGAGCGAGGAAATGTTGATGATGTGGCCCTCTTTTTGCGCGATCATGGCTGGGGCGAACGCGCGGATCAGCAGGTACGGCCCGCGCAGGTTCGCTTCCATCACCTCGTTCCAAACGGCGGGGTCGAGCTCGTGAATCGGTCCGGCTTTCCCGACGGCTCCGGCATTGTTGATCAGCGCGTAGCATGGCCCGACCTCCTGCCCGAAGCGCCCCACCGCTTCCGGGTCGCGGACGTCAAGCGGGTGGACGCTCGCTTGTCCGCCGGCTTCCTCGATTTCGCTCCGCAGCTGTTCGAGCTCGTTGCGGCTGCGGGCCGCGAGCGCCACCCGCATTCCAAGCCCGGCCAAGCGGAGGCTGATCGCCCTGCCGATGCCGCGCCCCGCGCCCGTGACCACCGCGACCTTGCCCCGTAATGCTTCGTTCCCCGTCATGTGTTCTCCATTCTCTTGGAAAAGATGCGCTTTCTCCGCCAGGAAAGCCCTTCAATTCACCAACGTGCCGGTTCTGAGTTATAAGAGGGTGAGAACGGTTCCGCTCACGGTTTGCGGCTTCAGGGCACAGGCGGCGCGGACGCCGGAACCCCAGATTGGAAAGCACCTCCCCGAAATAGGAGCGGAGCATGAAAAAGATCACGATTCCCTCGCTGCTCGTCTTTGCCGCCGGCGTGCTTGCCGGCGCTCCTGCCGCAACTGCCCAGGCAACCTCAAACTCGAGCGCCACGCCCGCACCGGCCGCGCAATCCGCCACCCCGCCGACCTCGGCGGCGGGTACCACGCAAACCGGCTCAGCGGCGGCAGGACAGATCACCATCAAGGATCCCGCGGAGTACAACGCCTATACGAACGCGGTCGGGCAAAGCTCGCCCGCGGCCAAAGCCGCCGCGATCGAAGCATTCCTGACCCAGTACCCGAACTCGGTGGTGAAGCCTGAAATGCTGGAACAGCTGGTCGGCGCATACCAGCAGGCGAACGACACGACCAAGACCATCGACGCGGCGCGCCGGCTCCTGGCGGTGGACCCGAACAACCTTCGCGCCCTCACCTTTATCGTGTACGTCGAGAAGCAGCAAGGCCAGGCAGCTAACCCGCCCGACCAATCCAAGCTGGATGACGCGGCGAAGCTGGCGCAGACAGGCCTGGACGCTCCCAAGCCTGCCGCGATGAGCGACGCGGACTTCAAGAAGCTGAAGGACATCTCCACGCCGATCTTTCACAGCGCGGTCGCGGCCGACAACGTGGCGAAGAAAGACTACAAGAGCGCCGTGGATGCGTACCAGGAAGAGCTGAAGTCCTACACCGACCCCGCGCAGACCCAGACCGGCCCGGGCTTGGTCGACACCTACCAGCTTGGGCAAGCCTATACGCAGGAGGATCCCAAGGATCTGGTCAATGCCATCTGGTACTTGACGCGTGCCGCGCAGTTCGCGCAGGGCAACTCCAAGGCGCAGATCGAGACCGCCGCCGAGTATTGGTACAAGAAGTATCACGGCCCCAACCTGGACGGATACGACCAGATCAAGACCTTGGCCCAGGCCAACCTGGAGCCGCCCGCCGACTACAAGCCGGTGGCCGCGCCGCCGCCGCCGAGCGATGCTGAACTGGCCCACACCGCGGTCACCAGCACATCGGACGTGAAGACGCTGCCGCTCTCCGATAAGGAGTTCGTGCTGGCGCACGGCTCGCAGGAAGACCAGGACAAGGTGTGGGCGACCCTGAAAGGGCAAACCTTCGCCGTCCCGGGCAAGGTGATTCAGGCAACCGCCGATCAGGTGCAGCTGGCGACCTCGGAAGATAATAAGCAGGCCAACAAGGCGGACATCACGATCAATATGAAGGAGCCGCTGAAGACGGTTCCGACTGTCGGCGCGGATGTGACCTACGTGGGCACGTTCGACTCGTACACTCAGGACCCGCCCTTGGTTGTCTTGAAGGACGGAGGACCGAAGCCCTCAGCGGCGGCACCGGCCCGCCGTGCGGGTACGGGAGCGAGGCGGCGCGCCTCGTAGCTTCCCGTTTTGGAACCGGGAGGGGCAGCCATCGCGGCTGCCCCTTTTGCTTTTGGGCTGATGACTTCAGCAGCCTAGCCAGCTGTTACTTAGGGCATGATCCATGGATGTGAGCAGGCGAGAAATGTCCTAAAACGAAGTACTTTCCGCATATCCTGATCCTGTCACCAATCGGTTCCTGTAACGGCCGGGCGCGGCAGGCGGGATGAAGCACAACCCGCAAGAGCGCAGGTTGCGCCTCGAAGCGCAGCCGGTCAGCCCGCAGTGAAAGCTGCGGGCTGCCGAAAGGTGGTGTTGCGGAGTGAAGCTGTACTTCGGCTTCCAGTTTGACGGCAGAGTCATCGTCGCGCTGGCTGTGCTGCTTGCAGAGTTTCTGAAAGGCTGCAAGTAGCGGAAACACAACAAAGACGTCGGGGGTGGACAGGAACCATCCCCTTCGTCGCTTATGAGCATACCATGGCTGCTGCGGAAACCGGGATGAGCTTCTCCGGTACCCATCTATAGGCGAGGCGGGCGGGTGCTAGAGTAAAGACCGCATGAAGGTTTTCGCGATCACCGCGGCGGTGCTGATTGTTGGTGGATGGAGCTTACACGCCCGTGCGCAGCAAGGCGCGCCGACAGAACAGGGAATCCCGGGGCAGACCATCGACCCGAACAAGCCCGCGACCGAGCGGCCGTCCGAACCGGGCACGGGGAAGACCGTCATCGAGCCCGCCAGCCAAGCCCCGAAGCCGGTGCAAGCCCCCGACGTGCGGCTCGACTCAAAGCCCCACACCGACATCGACTATACGGTCGATTCTTCGCGTGCGCCTCTGGATTTAGGTTTGGGCGCTGACTCATTCATTGACTTGGGCCATGACATCCTGCCGACCACGCCGCCCGGCATGTTGGCCCGCTCGGTGGCCGACAACCCGCGCATTGTGTACTACGCGCTGCCGCACCGGACTAGGGGTGGGATTGGAAACGGCATAGCGCCCGCGGACAGGGCGGTGCTGGACGTCCGGCAGCAGGAGCTTGTCCGCGCCGCCTCGTTCCGCGGCTACGACCTGCACCTGGGAGGCTGGCAATATCAGCAGGGCGTGTGCCCGGCGGCGGAGCCCGATGCCGAGCAGGTCGTGGATGTACCCTCGGAAGGCGGCGGCGCGCTGCTGCTCCACTTTATCCGGCGCGAAAGCGGCAAGGATTGGGCGTTTACGGCGGTCGTGCCCAGGGCTGCGGGCGAGCCGGTCCGCATCATTCCCGTGACGCACGGCAGTGTTGAAAATGGTCCCGTTCTGCTGCGGGCACGCTCGGAAAGCGCGGCTGCCGTGGAAGTGCTTCCGCCCTCGACGCTGTATAAGAATCTTGAACCGACCGCGGGCTGGATTGCCGCGTCGGCCTGCATCGCGGAGCTTGCCGGCGCGTACCCGCATATCCCTAATGAGCCGTACCTAAGCGAGGATATCGTCACCGCGCCCGCCCCGCAGCTGCGGCTCGGGCTTGACGGGGGGCGCGAAAGCACCTTCGCCGACCGTGTTGATGAAACGCATCTGGTGGTTTGGGATGAAAAGGTGTCCAACCACGGCAACGTGCAGTCGGCGCGTCACGATGTGACAAAATTAACGCCGCGCCCGGTGACGAACCCGCCCGAGCCGAAGGCGCACATGCTTGTGGACCTGCCGGAGCCGCAGGGCCGCATCACGCCCGAGCCGCCCAGCCCTCTGGCGGGATCGAAGCAGTGAACCCTCGTGTAAGCAGTTGTTGAACTTGCATTTCACCTGCCAACTTACCTTGCGCTCCCGCATCTCACCCGGGCAGAGCCGTCATTTTCCTTGGAGATGCGCGAATGTCAGTCGAAACATGGTTGTGGATCGGTGCGGTGGGTATGCTGCTGGGCATGGTGCCGTTGTATTTTGCCTTGGTGGCCAACAAGAGCGAGTATGACGAGGGCGATTACCTGTCGCATTTCTTTGTGCCCTTGACGGCGTTCACCTTGTATCTGGCCATGGCGCTGGGCGCGGCGCAGCTGACCACGGGCGTCGGCCGCGTCTACTACTACGGGCGCTATATCGACTGGAGCATCACCACGCCGCTGCTGCTGTACAGCTTGGTCGCGGCCGGGCTGAAAGGCACGGGAATCAAGCGCACCGGCATGATCCTAGGCTTGATGGGCGCGGACATTTACATGATCGGAACCGGCTTTCTTGCCGGCTTAACCGACAACCCGCACGTGAAATGGAGCTTTTACTTCTGCAGCTGCGTGGCCTTCGCGGCCATCTACGGCTTGCTTTTCGGTCCGTTTAAGAAGCTGGCCGTCGCCGGGCCGAACGGGTCGGACTACATGAAGAAAGCGCCCGCGCTGTTCGGCTTGTGGTTTCTCTATCCCATCGTGTTTCTGCTCGGGCAGGAGGGCTTGCGTTATCTCAGCCCTGCTTTCGATGCGGTGGCCTACACCATCCTCGACCTGACTACGAAGATCGCTTACGGGTTGTGGGCGGTCAGCTTGGCGAAGAAGTCGGCGATCAGCTCCGGCGACTTCAGTCCGTCTGTCGCGCGTACAGCGGTTTAACGCGGTTTATGACCACGGCGGCAGTGATCGGCGCGGGGTTCGGGGGCATGGCGGCAGCCCTCCGGCTCCGCGCCGCCGGCTTTTCCGTCGACCTGTATGAAGCGCGCGGCGAGTTGGGCGGACGCGCCGGCGTATACCGCGAACGCGGCTACACCTTCGACGCGGGCCCGACCGTGATCACCGCGCCGTTTCTCTTCGACGAGCTTTGGGAGTTGTTCGGCCGCAAGCGGGCTGACGATGTTGAATTTCGCCCGCTCACCCCTTGGTACCGCATCCGCTTCGCCGACGGGCGCAGCTTTGACTACGGCGGCGCGGGCTTCACCACGGAAGAATTAATCGAGCGCGTGCGTGCGTTCTCGCCGGACGATGTACCCGGCTACCGCCGTTTGCTGGGCAAGGTGGAGCAGATTTATCGGGTCGGCTTTGAGGAGCTCGGCGCGGTGCCGTTCGACTCTCCCTGGACCATGGCGGCGCTGCTGCCGCGCATGATCGCGCTGCGCAGCCACGAGTCCGTATACCGCTTTGTCAGCCGCTACATCCGGGACGAAGCGCTGCGGCGCGTGTTTTCGTTCCAGCCGCTGCTGGTGGGCGGCAACCCTTTCCACACCACGTCCATTTACTCGCTGATCCAACATTTGGAGCGCAAGGACGGTGTGCTGTTCGCGATCGGCGGCACCGCGGCGTTGGTTGCGGCGCTCGGCCGCCTGATGGAAAGCGTGGGCATCCGGGTTCACCTGCACTGCCCGGTGCGGCGCGTGGTTGTTGAAAACGGCAGGGCGTGCGGCTTGGAGCTGGAAAGCGGCGAAAGGGTTCGAGCCGACGCGGTGGTGGCCAACGCCGACGCCCCCGCGCTGTACCGAAGACTGATCGGCCGCGAGCACCGCCGGAAATGGACCGATCAGCGCATCCGCCGGCGAAAGTTCTCGATGGGGTTGTTTGTGCTTTATCTCGGGGTGCGTCGGCAGTTCACCGAGCTTGCCCACCACACCATCCTGCTCGGCCCCCGCTACAAGGAGCTGCTCGAAGAAATCTTCGACCACAAGCTGCTTTCGGACGACATCAGCCTGTACCTGCATGCGCCCACGCGCACCGACCCGTCGCTTGCGCCGCCGGGATGCGAAAGCCTGTACGCGCTCGTGCCCGTGCCGAACCTCGAGCGCGTGAACGAGCGGAAACGGATCGATTGGGCCGTCGCGGGGCCGCGCTTGGCCGAGCACACGATTTCGCTGCTCGAGCAGACACTGTGCCCCGGCCTCCGGGAGGCGATCGAGGTGCAATTTCATGTCACGCCCGAGCACTTTCGCGGCGAGCTCCGCACCGAGCACGGCAGCGGGTTTTCAATCCAGCCGACGTTAGGGCAGTCGGCGTACTTTCGCTTCCACAACCGCTCGGAAGACGTGCGCGGTTTGTACCTGGTGGGCGCGGGGACGCACCCCGGTGCCGGGCTGCCCGGCGTGCTGTGCTCAGCCAAGGTGCTGGAGCACTACTTCGATGAAATGCGGTTCGACGGGGTGCGGGCGTGACGGCCAAGGAAGCATTGGCGCGCGGGGGCCGGACCTTCTATTTGGCTTCGCGCCTGCTGCCCCCGCGCATGCGCGACGAAGCCGCCGAGCTGTATGCCTTTTGCCGTCGCATGGATGACTTGGCGGACAACGGTCGCGCTGACGGCAGGGGAGCGCTGGACCGGGCAGTTTGTGTTTTAAGGACGGACCCGCTTGGCCCGGAAGCGGAGGAGGCCGGCTGGCCGACTGCCTTGGAGCTGCGTCATCCCGGAATCAGCCAAGTTGCGCTGACGCTCGCTGAAGCCTTGGCGGCCGACGCCGGCCCCCGCCGCATCGCGGATGAGGATGCGTTGCTGGCCTATGCTTTCGGGGTCGCGGGGACGGTAGGCCTGATGATGTGCCGCATTCTCGGCGCGCCTCCCTCCGGCGCGCGCGCGGCGTCCCACCTCGGCATCGCGATGCAGCTGACCAACATAGCCCGCGACATCCGCGAGGATTGGGAGCGGGACCGGGTGTACCTGCCCGCGACCTGGATCGCGCCTGAAGCCATAGAATCGGCTTTGCGAGGCGGTGCGGGTAAGGCCTTGGCCGACGCGCTGCATAGCCTGCTTCGCCTGGCCGACAGCTACTACAAGAGTGCGGGCGAGGGCATGCGCCTGCTGCCGCTGCGGGCGCGAGCGGCGATCCTCACGGCGGCGGCCTGCTACCGTGAGATCGGCGTGGAGGTCGGCCGCGATCCTGCCCGGTCCTGGGCCGTGCGCACAGTGGTCGCGGGCCCGCGCAAGGCCGCGCTGGTGGCGCGGTCGCTCGCGGTCGCCCCGGTTTACTCCATCCGGAGACCGGCCGCGTGAGGCCGGATGCGGACATCGCGATCGTGGGCGCGGGCTGCGCCGGGTTGAGCTTGGCTGTCACCTTGGCGGAGGCTCAGGTACACCGTTCCGTGCTGCTGCTGGAACCCCGAGAAACCTACACGCGCGACCGCACTTGGTGTTTGTGGGACACCGAGCGCCATCCGTTCGAGAGTGCGGTCACGCACCGGTGGGCTGCTTGGCGGGTCGGGGTCGGCGGACGCTCGGTGGTGCGCGCGAGCGGGCGGTACCGGTACTCGCACATTCCGGCGGATGGCTTCTACCGTCTTGCATTGGAGAAGCTGGCCGGTGCAGCTGGTACGGAGCTTTACCGAGGTACGCATGTCCGCTCTGTCCAAGCCGCGCCCGGCGGGCTGCTCGCGGTCGAAACAGACCAAGGCCGCGTTCTCGCGCGCACTGTTTTCGACAGTCGGCCGCCTGCCGGAGCGCCTGTCGGCGGCTTGGTGCAGCGCTTCCTCGGCCGGCACGTCCGAACCGCGCGGGACTGCTTCGACCCCGGAACCGTGGACCTGATGCGCTTTCTACCTTCAGCAATACCCGGCCGGGTACGCTTTCTCTATGTGCTTCCGTTTGCCCGGGAGGAGGCGCTTGTGGAAATGACCTACCTCGACGAGCCCGGCCTGCCCGAACCCGCGTATGCCGAGGAGCTTGACGCATGGCTCGCGGAGTACGCGGGCCCGTACCAAACGCTTTACAGCGAGCAGGGATCGCTGCCCATGGGCGGCGCAGTTTCCCAAGCGGGGCTGCCGCAGGGCGCGCACCGCATCGGCATCGCGGGCGGCCGCCTCAAGCCGTCTTCCGGCTACGGGTTTCTCCGGATACAGCGGCACAGCCGGGCAATTGCCCGCGCTCTGAAGGCCGGCCGACCTATTCCCTCGCGCGCCGAGCCGCCTGTTTACAGTGCCTTGGACAGCATCTTCCTTCACGCCTTGCGGGCCGCGCCCGCGCGTGCGCCGGAGCTGTTTCTGCGCATGTTCGAGCGGGCTGAACCCGATGCCCTGGTGCGCTTCCTTAGCGAAGGCAGCCGAAACGCGCGCGAAATGCTGGGGGTGGCCTGGTCCTTGCCCAAGTCGCTGATGGCGCGCGCGGCGCTCAAGACCGCGTTCGCGAAAGCCTCCGCATGAGTACTCTCGCAAGTACGCGGAGTCTGTACCTCCGCGAAAGGCTCGTGCTGTTCGCTGCGGCAGCTGTCACCGTATCCGCGCTTTCGTGGGCGGGCGCGCTTCGGCCTGCCGTTGCTGTTCCGCTGGCCATTGCTGCCGTCGCCGTCGCCATGGCGCACGGCGCGTACGACCACCTCGGGGGAAAACGGCTCCTCGCTCCCCGGTTCGGACGGCGCTGGCCCTTGCCGTTCTTCGCGGGCTACCTCGTGCTGTTCGCGGCCACCCTGCTGGGCTGGCGGCTTTTCCCGACGGCTTCGCTGCTGCTGTTTCTCGGCTACTCCGCTTGGCACTTCGGTTTGGAGCCTGAGCGCGCCCGGCCGCGTCCGCTTGCCGCGGTGTGCGGAGTCGCGCTCGGAGCCCTGCCGATCGC
>CAXTSB010000038.1:20288-25506 GCA_964246845.1 uncultured Acidobacteriaceae bacterium | reverse complement strand
GTATGGTAGTCCGTCGCGTTTTCAGCCAGGTCGCCGTTTGATTCAACGGTGACGTTGGTACCTTCGGCGGCCACGCCCAGCTTGACCGGAAGCGCGACCGGCACCACGGAGCGAACCGGCACGCTGCGCGTGACCGAGGCGAAGCCGGCAGCCGAGATCGTGACCGTGTACACGTCGGACGGCAGGTTGGGCACCGTGGCGCGGCCTTGCGCGTCGGCTGTCGCGGTGCGGAGCAGCCCGCTGGAAGCGTTGGAAACAGTGACGGCCGCACCGGGGATGACAGCACCGGAAGGGTCGGTGACCGTGGCCGAGAGCGTGCCGGAATTGCCGACCGCCTGCGCCAGCAGGGGCGCGGGAGCGGCGAGAACGAGGGAAAACAGAACAGGGCGCTTGGCGAAGCGCATAGGGCAAGCCTCCAAAAGTGCAGCAAAAGCCGAAATGATGAAAAGAAGGGGCTTTAAGCGGCGGACGGAGGCGGACGGATGCGGTACAGGCGGGCTTGGAAGCGGGCGCACGGCAGCGCTTGGGCTGCCGCAAGGGCAAGCAAAACCCGCAGGGCCGCCGCAAGGGCAGGCAGGGCGGGCACCAGGGCCGCCGCATGGGTCAGCAGGCACAGGCCGCAATGACCCCCCGGTTCGGCATGGCCGTGCGCGGCTTCCAGCACAAAGAAGAAGCCGAGCAGCAGGCAAAGCAGCAGGACCGCGATGCGGCCGGGTTGGAGTATCCGCGTCAAATCAGGAGAACGCCTATTGCGAGCGTGTACGCATTATCACTATGGCACATCGCGGCCCGGCACGCGCGGTTTTCAGGCCGGGCATGGCAAAATTGGAAGTGGAGCGAAGAGCGATGGCTGTGCAGGCAAGAGACACGCGGCAAAAGCAGGCCATCCGCGCCGCGTTTTCCGAGGCGGATCGTCCGCTCTCGCCGGGCGAAGCCTTAGAGCACGCGGGCGAAGCCGTACCCGGGCTGAGCATCGCGACCGTGTACCGCAACATCACGGCCATGGTCGAGGAAGGCTCGCTGGTCGTCGTCGACCTGCCGGGCGAGCCCGCGCGCTACGAGGTCGCGGGCAAGCGCCACCACCACCACTTCCAGTGCCGGGTTTGCAACAAGGTATTTGAGTTCGCCGGCTGCAAGCTGCCCAAGCCCAAGCTGCCGCGCGGCTTTCGCATTACCGGGCACGAGTTTTTCTTTTACGGCACCTGCAACGCCTGCCGCTGAGGTTGTCAAGAGGACCTTTGAGCGCGGCTTTTCTGGCCGGAAAGCCGCGTGGAGGCCTTTCCGCGCCGCACGTGCTCAGGAAACCGCGCCTGAACTTCACCCGGCACCCAGAAGCCGGTTCGCCAAATAGATAAACGCAACCCCCAGCAAAACAGTGGGCAGCAGCAAGCGCCGGCCGCGCGTGTGCTCGGCGCGCAGCTTGGGCAGGAAGTCGCCGGAAGCCATTTGTATGAAGAAGCCCGCCGCCAACACCAGCAGCACGACTGAAGCCTCGCGCGACAAGACCCACCACACCGCGAGCACCCCGCCCATGAACGGCGCGACCGCGTCGGCGAGGAGGAAGCCGTAGTCCGCCGGAGTAGGCTCGCGGCCTTCAGTCGTGAGCAGGATGGTGTTCATGCCGTCGCCGAAGTCGTGTGCGGCGACGCCGAGCGCGATGGCGTAGCCCGCCGGGTGCGAAGCCGCATACGCCGCGCCCACCGCCAGACCGTCGCGAAAGCTGTGAAAGATCAGCATGCCTGCCCCGAACCGCCCGTGGAGCCGCGCGTGCCGCCAGTTGTGCAGCGCGAAGTCGACGGCGAAAAAACCGAGAACCGAAAGCAGCGTGAGTCCGAGGACCTGGACCGCGCCCAAGTGCGCTTCGCGCCCGAGGTCAATTGCTTCCGGCAGGATGTCCAAGAAAGCCGCCCCGAGCAGAAGTCCGGCTCCGGCGGCGAACAGAAATGAGATCCAGCGGCGAAACCGCACCGCCAGCAGCCCGCCCAGCATGGTCGAAAGCACGGGAATGGCAAACAGCATCCAGGGCATCCGCTAATGGTATAACGGTCGCATTAAAGGGCATACCGGCGGCAGCTGTCCGCGCCGGCACACGGCCGCGCTGCCTTAGGATAGGGAGGTGCTTCGCTTCCCGTTGTTGCTGCTTTGCCTCGCCGCCCTGCCCGCTCTGGCTGAAACCCCATGCTTTTCCACGTCCGCCGCGCCCGACGAGTTGAGCGATGCCGCCGGGAAGCGCAGCTCGCCTTACGTTCCGCTTGACGACTGGACCTACCCCGCCCTGGTCCGTTTGAAAGCGCTCGGCTATCTGCCGGACGCGTTTCTCGGCTTGCGCCCGTGGACGCGTTTGTCCATTGCCCGCATGGTCGAAGCGTCGGAAGGGGTGCTGGCCGACCAGGAAAAAGAGCTGCTGCTGCTGACCCAAGAACCCGATCGCGAGCCGGGCGGCGCGGGCGGCGCGGAGGCCCGGACGATCTTGGAAGCGCTTGACCGCGAGTTCGCGCCGGACCTGAACCGGTGCGGCCTCCACGCCGAACCGGGCCGCGTGTATTCGATCTCGCGCGGCATCACGAATACGCCTTTGCGTGACAGCTACCACCTGGGCCAAACCATCGTGAACGATTACGGACGGCCCTACGAAGCCGGATTGAACGAATATGCGGGCGCAAGCGGGAGCGCCGAGTACGGCCGCTTCTCACTCTACTTTCGGGGCGAGTACCAACACGCACCTTCAGCCCTGGGCTACTCGCCGGCCCTGTTTACCCTGTTGAGCCAGGGCGTGGACCTGATTTCGGTCGCCACCAACCCGCGCCAGGCGACCATCCCGCTCGGGCCGATCGCGTCTGCGAATCCCTTCCGCATTCTCGAGGCGAACGCCTCCGCCCGGCTCTACGGACACGAGATTTCCTTCGGCAAGTCCGACCACTGGCTGGGCCCGGCCGAGGGCAGCGCGTTCGCCTGGAGCAACAACGCCGAAAACATCTACGCTTTCCAAATCGACCGCACCGAACCGCTGCACATCCCTCTGCTGTCCGACCTGCTCGGCCCGTTCCGCTACGACTTTTTTGTCGGCTCGCTCCAAGGCCACACCGCGCCCAACCACCCCTATGTGCACGTGGAAAAGCTCTCCTTCAAGCCCACGCGCTATGCCGAGATCGGCTTTGAACGCACGGTGATCTGGGGCGGCCGGGGCCATGAGCCGGTCACCATCCGCAGCTTTCTGCGCTCGTTCGCGAGCTTCCAAAACGTTTCGGTTGCGCAGAAATTCTCTCCCACCGACCCCGGCGCGCGCTTCGGCACCTTCGACTTCTCCTGGCAGCTGCCCTTCCTGCGCGATTGGGTGACGCTGTACACGGATTCGTTCGTACATGACGACGTGACCACCGTAAGCGCCCCGCGCCACGCCGCGTTCCGCCCGGGGCTGTACCTGTCGCATTTTCCCGGCGCCCCCAAGCTCGACCTGCGCGTGGAGGGGGCGGACTCCGCGCCGCCCATCAGCGATGCGCGCGGAGGCAATTTTCTGTTCTATGAAACGGTGCAGCAGCAAGGCGTCACCAACAAGGGATTCATTTTCGGCGACCCGATCGGGCGCGAAGCCAAAGGCGGCAATGCCTGGCTCACCTGGCATTTCTCACCGAAGGAGTGGGCTCAACTCTCTTGGCGCAACCAGAAAGCCGCCGCCGATTTCATCCCGGGCGGCACGACGCAGAACCAGTTCCGCGGAGAAGCCGTCAAGCGGTTCGGCCCCGAACAGTCGCTGGAGGCTCATGCGTCCGTGCAGTATGAGCGCTGGCAAGCGCCGATCTATCGACCGGGCCTGAACACCGACACCGCGGTGCAGGGCACCCTCACCTGGTACCCGCGAGGGTTGCGGTAGACTCTTTCGGAGCGGGCAGCCAAGGCTGCGTCCGCCGGTTCAGCGCGCGGCGGCCGGGATCGTACAACCAACCCCACTTGGAGAAGTAGCGCAGCGCGGAAGCCATGTGGTAGGCGAACAGCTTGCGGTTCTTATAGGAACCCTTCGCATAGCCATGCGTGACGCTCACTTTTGGATAAAACACCGTTCGCGCAACAGCGCCGATGCGCCGGCACAGATCGACATCTTCCATATACATGAAGTAGCGGGGGTCGAACAACCCGGTTTCCCGCAGCACGGAGGAGCGCAGAAACATGAAGCAGCCGGAAAGGCTGGGGATTTCGCGCGCGATGCTCAGGTCCACATGCCGCAGTTCGTAGCTCTCGGTATGCGCGCGCAGCCGGTGCCCTCCCCATCCGCCCAAGAACCGCCGCGCGAACAGGTCGGCGGGAGTGGGCAAACGCTTGCAAAGCCGCTGCTCGCGCCCGTCCGGGTATAGGACACGCGGCATCACCAGCCCGACTTCGAGCGCACGGTCCATGAACCGCGCCAGCTCGCCCAGCACGTCCGGTCCGAACCGGACGTCGGGGTTGCACACCAAGTGATACTCGCCCGCGCCGACGGCCTCACGCATCGCCAGGTTATGGCCGCCGCCGAAGCCGAGGTTGCGTCCTGCCGGCACGTAGCGGGCGCCGAAGCTCTCGACTACGGGTCGCAGCGCTTGGTCCGGCGAGTTATCGACCACCGTGACCGCGGCAGCCCGCCGGCTCGCCCGCAAGTCGGCCAGAGCGCCGCTGATCTCCTCCGGCGGTGTTTGGTACGCCACCAGAGAAGCCGTGATGCGCCGATGCGGTAGAGGAGCACGCCCGCCCCGTTCCGGAAATGCCATGCTCAAGGTGCGCTCCGGTGCTGGCGGGACGGCTGCGGCATAAAGACTCGGCTGAGTATACCGCGCGCTCAGGCGGGTTTGCCTATCGGGCACTGCGCCCACTGCCGCATCCGGCAAGCAGTTGGTGCGCCGCTGCGATGACCTGCTCAGGAAGAATGCGGGGCATCACGTCCGGCATGCGATCGTGAAACTCAAACCCGAAATGAAGATAGCCCCCGCTGCCGTCCGCCGGCGCGACATTCGTGCAGCAGGGCCCCCGCGGGCCCCAGCGCAGACCCGAGGTCGGACCGTTCAGCGATACAGTGGGCGCTCCGGCCGCCGCTGCCAGGTGCATGACTCCCGTGTTGACGCAGACTGCCAGACGAGCCTTTCTAAGCAGGACGACCAGTTGCCGTAAACCGTCGCCCCCGGCGAAAGCCGCTACCCGCGCGCCTGTTTCCGCCTGCAAAAATGCCGACAGCTCGGCCGAGCGCGCCAGC
>CAXTSB010000038.1:0-20278 GCA_964246845.1 uncultured Acidobacteriaceae bacterium | reverse complement strand
CGGGTCCCCCCCTCAAAACCCCCCCCCCGCGGCCCGCCCGCCCCCCGGGCGCCCGGGGAGCCGGTCACCGCGAAAAGGCGTCCGCTCCGGTCGAGTGCGCGCACCACCGCCGCCCAATGCGCGCGCGGCCACTCGCGCATGGAGCCTGGACCGCCCGCCGGCCATGGATGTAAAGCCACGACATCCTCAGCTGACCGCCAGGGCTCCTCCAGCTCGGCATGGATCTCTGGAATTCGCGGCTCGGAGCCGGCGGGAATGCCCGATGCGCGCAGCAGCGCGCGGAAGTTGTCGAGCTCATGCCGGTCGGCGCGGTGGTCCACTGTAAGGTCGTACCCCGCATGTCGATGCTGCCCGGGCGAGCGGAAGCCGACGGTATAGCGGCTGCCGCCAAGCATCGCGAGAAGTGCGGTCACCCGCTGCCAACTGCTGAAATCGAAAAAGATGTCTAGATGCTCCGCGCGGATTTGTCGAGCGGCGATAAACGGCTTTGCGAGATCGACGACAACACGGCGCGATGGCTCACTCAGAAGCTCGGCGGCCAAAATATTTTTATTGCCGCAGAAGTGGATGATCTCTGCATGAGAGCCGAAGTGCTTCCGAATATCCAGCATGGGTCCGGAAAGCAGCACCGTATCGCCCATGGTGGGCGAACACAGAACCCCAATATGGTGGACAGATGAGGGCCGGCTCCTGCGCCGACGAAAAACGGAAAGGCCGTATACGATTGGGATGCCGAGGCAGTAATCAATTGCCCGCGTAAGCGGGACACCGAATAAGCGCATGTGGGCAAATCATAGCAATACGATGGTGCGGCTTGCCCGCCCATGCCGAGAGCCGGAGGTCGTGCTCTTGGCTCCGCAGAAATGGACGATATCGGCTTCCGAGCCGAAACACGCAGCTCACCGAGAAACAGGCTATATTGCCGTGATTGTCGAGCAGAGGAGGCCGATGCGACTCCTTGGCGGCACACTTGGGGCCTTCCTTCGCAGAACTGCCTCCGCGTATACACCTGAAATACTCAGCAGATAATCAGTTGCTCGGTCTGGAGGGACACTCAGAATTTGCGCAACATCGATCTGCAAAAGTTGGCTGAAAATAAAAGATAAAATCATTGATTAAGTTATCAACAGCGATGATCTCTCTACACGACCTGCTTCTTTGGCTTTCGAAAACTGGAATGTAAATAACGGGACTAACTTGAATGCGAATTTAAGGCCTGTAGGTTGAAATTGCGGCTCGCGGGCAAGTTCAAGGCAAAGTAATACATATATGGGGTATTGATATCGCGGCTGCACAAATGGCGTTAAAGCTGTGATGACTGCATACAGTGCGCAGAAGAATACCAGGGGTTGGTCGAAGCGAATCCGCCCGCGCACGAAAGCAATTGAACAGATGATAACCATGGACAGCGTGTGAAGCTGAATCACAAATTGATTCTGCCAATCAGTGAAGCTGTATGTCCAGTACTCGCCGAAGAAGTACCTGGGAGTTGCCAACTGACCGGCAAAATTAATAAGTATTTTTGGCGCAAGCGCGAAGGGAAATAAGAAATTTGCCTGCATCTTATTGAGAGTCGTTATCGTGCCGCCGGTTTCTCCTTGGATGGTCAAGCTCGACAAATCGATCACGCGGAATGCCACCGGATATGCGATGGTAATCGCGAATATAAGCATTGCCAAAGCTGTCTTCGGTCTGCGGAGGAGCACGAATCTTTTACCCTGAAAAATGAGAAACAGAACTTCAATCGCAAGTTGCTGCCAGCGCGCCATCAAGGCCGCTGACAGGGCAAGCAGCAGAACACCCTTCAAGCGCTTCTCGTTATCGATATACAAGGCGAACAGGACCGCTGAAAAGAGAGCGAAAATTTCCTTATTGAGTGTAATAAGACTTGCAAACGTTTCCGCGTTCAGCATCAAGAGCAGCAGAAAGACTCCTTGGTTAACCCGGCCTATACGACCAGACGCGTACACTGCCGACACGAATAGACAAAAGTCGAGGAAAGCTACGGCGACCCCGGACTTCAAGATAAACGCAAGGAGAACCGGCCCAAGAAGGTTGCCGTTAACGCTTACGAAGGCGACACCTTCGGCACCGTAGCTGCGTATACCGTCAGCAATCTCATAATACGTATCCGAATCAGCTCCTACGCGTATTTCGGTCTCGCCATTCATTCTGGGAATGACTACGGCGAACAGAACCCAAGCACATAGAATCAGGTAAATAATAAAAATGAAAATAATGATCCACTGACGAAGGGGCTTGGGCGCGGGTACGTGATGGCTGAAACCGAAGCTCCTGTTGCTCATGTGCTCCGCACTTGTTGACGCCCGGCCGTTTTGACCCATTCCGCTATGCGACGATCACGTTTTAAGCAAGCCCTATACCGAAATTGCTCCCACGCGACCCTAGAAAATTCAGGATTCGTGTACTTGAATCGCTGCTTAATTGCGCGGACGAAAACGCGCAGGCTCTGCACCGTGCCCTCCAGCCTGCCCTTGTACAAGTCGTAATACGCCGTTTCCGCATAGGAAAAGTTGCGGTAGCGGCCGGGCGTCATTAATCGGTCGTAATCCATGATCGACAGCTCGTGCTCGAGCTCGACGTCCGAAGCGAGCCAGGTTTTAAGGCCGCGTAAATAAAATTGGTGAAACACATACATATCGGAGTAGTCGAGCCAGAAGTGTGTGTTGTACCCGCCGATCCCCTCCAGCGCCGCGATCCGCATCAAGCATCCGCTGTTTGCCGCTGTCGCCTCGCCGGGCGCTGGGCCGCGCAGCCCCGCGGGGTAGGGCCGGTTGCGATTGAAAAGCTGGCGCAACGGCGAAATGACAACACCCCGGGTTTGCACCGTCGGTGCAACCGCGGCGATCTCGTTCCGGTGCCGAAGTTCACGCGCGTAACACACCATGCGCCTCAAAAACTCAGCAGTGACGGTGGTGTCCTGGTCCAACAGCAGCATCCACGGGCAGCCGAGCTGCAGCGCGTGCTCCATGGCGCCGTTGTACGCGCCTGAAACGCCCAGGTTCCGATCAGAATGCCGGTAGGTAAACGCAATCGGCAGCTCGGGCTCGACAAGCGGCTCGGGGCTGTTGTCCCAGATCAGGAGCAGGTACGCGGCGGCAAGCTCCGGGTCGGCGGCGAAGGCGGCGCACAGCCCCGCGATGGTTTGCGACGCGGCGAGCGGCGTCTTATAACGGACCATGACTGCGAGAACTTCCATGCGCGTGCCCCAAGTATAAGGGAGCGCGGTATGCTGGAGGGGAAACGATGCGCGTCTCCGTCGCCATGTGCACCTATAACGGCGCCCGGTTCCTCCCCGAGCAGCTCGCGTCCATCCATGCGCAAACTCTCCAGCCGTTTGAAATGGTGGTGTGCGACGACGGCTCGACCGACAACACGCCGGCGCTTATCGAGCAGTTCGCGTCGGAGGTTTCGTTTCCCGTCCGGTGGATCCGCAACGAGCGCAACCTCGGCTCCACGAAGAATTTTGAGAAAGCCATCTCACTCTGCACGGGCGAGCTGATCGCGCTTTGCGACCAGGATGACGTATGGGTACCGCGCAAGCTGGAAGCACTCACCGCGGCGATGCGGGACAGCCCCGACCTGGCCGGCGTCTTTTCCGATGCTTTTTTGCTCAACGAGGGAGGCGTACCGCGGGGCGGAACGCTTTGGAATTTGATTCATTTTCACAAGCGCGAAGCCCGCCTGTTCGCGCGCGACCAGACCTTTTTCCTGACCCGGCGACCGCTGGTTACTGGTGCTTGCTTCCTGTTCCGGGCCGACTTGCGCGGTGTGTTCACCCCCATCCCCTCCGAGTGGGTTCACGATATGTGGATTGCGCTTTGCTTGTCGACGCGCGGCGGCTTGCACCCGCTCGGGGAAAAGCTGATCGGCTACCGCCTGCACAGCACACAGCAGCTGGGAGTGCGCGGTCTTTCCAAAGCCGAGGCGCTCCGCAAAAGCAAGGAGGCGCGGGTGCGCTATCAGCTTGCGGGTGCTGCCAGCTATGCACAAGCCGCCGCCAAGCTGGACCAGCTGGGGGCTGATCCGCGCAGCATCCGCTACGCGCGCGCGAAGGCCGCTCACATGGCGCGCCGTGCCGAAATTTTGAAAGGTGGCCGGGCTGCGCGCCTTGTGTACGGCTTGCCGCTGCTCAGGGGACATTTCCGGTTCGGTTGGGGGCCGGTCAGCTATCTGCGAGACTGTTTTCATGGCTGAACCTTTACAGTTTCTTGCAGTGCTGGTGCTGTACAGGATGTCGGCCGGCGTAAGCCCTGCGTACCGTTCCATCCGGCAAGTGCTCGACGCAAGCCCAGAAGCTTGCGCCGCCATCGAGCTCATGCTGTGCGATAACTCCCCCGAGTACCAAAAAGCCCCGCCGGAGTTCAAGGGTGCATACCTGCGCGATCCTTTGAATCCGGGCTTGGCGAAACATTACAACGCCGCGCTTCAGGCCGCGCGGGCTCGCGACATTCCTTGGCTAATCTTACTCGATCAGGACACGACGGTGAATTCGACTTATTTGACCGAGCTTCTCGCGACCGCTCCTCACACAGCGGAGCCAGTCGTCGCGCTCGTCCCCAAGCTCATGGAAAAAGGCGTGGTGCAATCGCCTCGCCATCCCCCCGGGTTGCGCCGCGAGATTCCTTTCAGGATGGAAGTTCACGGCGTCCTCCCGGAGCGCGTTCATGTGTATAACTCCGGCGCGGCTCTTCGGGTAGCGGCACTGGAGGCTATTGGAGGATTTCCCGAGCAGTTTCCGCTTGATTTCCTCGACCACACCACATTTCACCTGCTTCAATCGCGCGGCGGCAGCATCTTTGCGCTCCGGGCTGTCCTCGCACATGAGCTTTCCGGCAATCGCGCAGACCGTCACAACGACCCGGCGTTCTGGCAGCGCCTCCGCCGGGTCCGCGACGCCGAATACGCCTTTTATCACGCCCATGGCACCCCGCGCGAGCGCCTCCTGTGCAGCCGGCGATTCCTGCTCCGCGCCGGTCGCGCCATGTGGCAAGCGGACTGGCCGCGATTTCGCCGCTATCTGCGCTTTGGGCTTCAGCCGTGAGGCCATGTTCGTAGCGAGCCCTCCCTGTGCGGATTGCCGCAGTAAACTAAACCTTGATTACCAAGCCTGATATGGGGTTTAACCATTGCTGCTTCCTACTGCGCCATCAGTCAGTGTAATTATACCAACTTACAATCGCTCTCCGGTCCTGATGAAATGTTTGCAGCACCTTGAAAGGCAAACGCATGCGGACTTTGAGGTCGTTGTCGTTGATGACGGTTCTACGGACACCACGCCTGACGACGTGGAGACATTTCAGCGCACTACATCCCTTTCCTTACGGTATCTTCGGCAGGCAAATGCAGGTCCCGCTGCCGCGCGAAATCGCGCGGTGACGTTGCTGAACGCACCCGTTTGCCTGATGATCGGCGATGATATCCTCCCAGAGCCGCATCTGGTAGAGCAGCATCTTAATCTTCATCGGCAGCATCAGGAGCTTACGGTTGCCGGCCTGGGCTTAACGCAATGGGATACCCGGGAGCAAACCGTAACGCCGTTTATGCATTGGTTGGACAGCAGCGGCATGCAATTCGCCTATGCCGACCTGATTCGAGGAGAGCTTCCCGATTGGCGACACTTTTATACGAGCAATTTATCATTGAAAACCGAGCAGCTTCGCCGCCATCCTTTCAATGAAGCTTTTACTGAAGCCGCGATGGAGGATTTGGAAATGGGGTTGCGCCTGGAAAAAACCGTGGGGCTGCAAGTTATCTTTCTTCCAAGAGCACTCGGCCGTCATGTTCACCCGACAAGCGTGCAGCAAGCTTGCAAACGGCTGGTAAGGGTAGGTGCCGCAGCGTTCCGTTTTGGTGAGCTCTGGCCGGAGTACCGTAGAACCTACCATTACGGAGCCGTCAGGAGATTTCTATGGTCCACGCTAACTCACAACAGTTGGATGCTTGCGCCTCTGCGCGGAGCAGCCGCCGCTACAACGCTCTTCCGATGCCCAAACCGTTTCATGGAACTAGTACTCCGCCTACATTTTGGAGTAGGTTATCGAAGCTCCTAAAAGATCAGCCAACCGCTACCTTATAGGCCTGAAAAGCGCGAGCGGCCGGAGGGGCAACTTCAAATTCCCTTAACCCGTACCGGCCTGTCTACCCGGCATGTTACGACTATCGCGGACGAATCCATAAGCTGCGACATAGATGTGACTTGCCAAGGGTCCAAAAGTGCAAAGGATGGAGAAATAAATCGCGTCTTCTGTCGACCGCACGCCGTGAAGCCAAAGATAGAGAACTTCCAAAGTCAGCGTGGAAACGATTTCCAGCAGAGTTCCCCTCCAAAATACCCACTTTCGCGACCGGTTTAGAATCCATATAAGTGTTTGCAGATAGTTGAGCGCACCGCCGAGCACTGCCCAGCCGACCATCCTTTGTAGGCCGCCATAGTGGAACCCGAGCAGCCACAGCATCGCTCCCGGAATTAGAAAGCTAAATCCAACGATAGAAAAACACACGCCGGCACCGATAGCCGCTATGCTCAGATAATACGACAGCACTTTCGCCCCTGGCTGCCACGCCATAAAAGGTTCGATTACAACGGCAGTGAAGGCTGTCAAAAGAGCGAAAATCTGGTTTAAGCGCCCTAGCGCGGAAACTTGAGCGATGCTTTGCGTTTGGCCGAAAATTCCGATTAGAAAAACTGCGCTCTGTACTTGAAATGCAGCAAAAACCATTGCTGGGAGAGCTGGAAGTATGTACCGGAATACTTCTCGTTCCAGAACCGGATCATCGCGGTCGGGCCACTGAAGGTATTTGCGGCTTTGCCGGGCCATGACGTTTCCGGCAATTACGGTATTGACCGCGCCTGTAATCGCGGCGGTTGCTCCGTTAAGAACAGCTGCTAAACGCAGCACTGCCAATAAAAAGAGCCGAACTAAGCCGATTTTAATTTGCGGTTTATAAAGCTCGCCCATGCGGCCGTGCATCAACATGGGAATGGTATAGTAAGAAACTTGACCAGTGTAGTAAAAAGAAACAAGTATCGTTGTCAGAAGAGCGCCACCGGTTTGCCAAGACCAATGGTGCCGGCGCACAATTATGAGAAAGCAGACAGAAGCCGCTGGCGCAATCAATAGAAACATACGATTTCGGAGATGCTTGGCCGCACGTATATAACGCCCGACCAATACTGGATCATCGCGCCTGGACCCCACCAGAGGAATTACTGTACCGGCGAAGCCGAGATCCATCAGCAATCCGGCAAGCTGTTGAAAGCTCATCGTAAAGGAAAACTGGGCATAAGCTTCGATACTGAGAGCCCGCAGCAGATAAAAGCTGGTGAGAATTCCTATTGCCTGCACCGAACCTTGACCCAAAAAAAAGCGAAGCGTAAGCGCGGCGGTCTTACGAAAGCGTATTCCCCGAAACGCGGACGTTTTAAGTGCCTCAGCTTCCCTTATAGGAGCATCGTGACTCATGTAAATTGTCTAATGTGTGTTTGCGTCTCGACCAATGCACTTTGCCAAAACGGCATTTCCATCGCGCTCAAGGTGTGCAGTTTACGAGTCGACAAGCTTGAGTTCTCAGGCCGTTTTGCCGCAGTTGGGTACTCCGCAGTCGCGATGCTTTCGATCCTGGCCCATGGGCGCGGACCATGCTGTCGAGCACCCTCAAGAATTGCCCGCGCGAATCCGTCCCAAGTCGTCTTCCCCGCGCAGGTCGCGTGATATACGCCGGCCCAACCAGCGGGCACTTCATCGGTAAGCACGCGGGCCATCGCTGTGTGCGTCGCCTCCGCCAGCGCCCGGGCGCTGGTCGGGGCGCCCCATTGGTCGTCGACTACGCGCAGCACTTCGCGCTCGCGGCCTAGGCGCAGCATGGTGAGCAGGAAGTTATGGCCGCGGTGGGAGTACACCCAGCTGGTGCGCAGGATCAGGTGGCGCCGGCAGGCCGCCGCGATGGCGCGCTCGCCTGCCAACTTTGTCGCGCCGTAGACGTTCAGCGGATTCGGCTCGTCGGTTTCCACGTAGGGCGTGGTTTTCGTGCCGTCGAACACGTAATCGGTTGAGTAGTGGACCAAGAGCGCGCCGAGCCGCTCGGCTTCCTCGGCCAGGACGCCGGGGGCGAGGTGGTTGACGCGGTCAGCCAGTTCGGGTTCGGACTCCGCCCGGTCAACCGCCGTGTAGGCGGCCGCGTTCAGGATGACCTCGGGCCGGGCTTGACGGACCACCTCGCGCAGCGATTCGGGATGGGATAGGTCGGCTCCGGCGCGGTCGAGCGCAAGGAGGTCCTCGCCGGCGTACAGCCGCGCGAGCTCCCAACCGACCTGGCCATTCGCGCCTAGAAGAAGAATGCGGGCCATTCAGCAAACTCCTTTGCGCCTACGGTATAGACGCGGCCGGTACACGAAGCCCGCGCAGGAATCCGGTGTCGCAGCTCAACGGTGCAGGGTGTTGTTCGCGAGCCGATGGCCCCGTCGGATTGCCGGCACCATAGGGTGAAGGCGAGCGGCACAGCTTGGCGCGCCGGTCGCCTCACGCGAACACCTCTGCCTCAGCAAACCGCGTGCCGGCCGCGTCCTTCGCGGACAGCACGGCTTCCGCCTCGCTGACGGGCCAGTCCACCGCAAGCTCCGGGTCGTTCCACAGGATGGTACGCTCCCCCGCGGCGGAGTAATAATTGGTGACCTTGTATGCGAAGGCCAGGGTTTCCGTCAGCGCCACGAAGCCGTGGGCAAAGCCGGGCGGGATCCACAGCATCGCGCCGTCCTCCGAGCGCAGCTCCACAGCGATCGACTTGCCGAAGGTGGGCGAGGAGCGGCGGATGTCAACCGCGACATCGAGGGCCGCGCCGTGCTGCACGCGGATGAGCTTGCCCTGCGGCTGCGTGACTTGGTAGTGCAGGCCGCGGACCACGTTGCGCTTGGAAAGCGAAAAGTTGTCCTGCGGCCAAAACGTCGGCAAACCCAGCTCCTCCATCGCGCGGTGGTTGTAGGTTTCCATGAACATACCCCGTGCGTCGGCGAACTGGCGTGGCGTGAGAAGCAGCACGCCCGGGAGGGCGGTTTCGTCAACCTTCATCAACTATGTTTCTACCTGCATGGGGGTGTGCTCGTCGAGGATATCGAGCAGGTACTGGCCGTAGCCGCTTTTGCGGATCGGCTCGGCGAGCGCGCACAGCTGCTCGGCGTTGATGTAGCCGCTGCGGTAGGCGATCTCCTCGGGGCAGGCGATCTTCGTGCCTTGCCGGCGCTCGATGGTTTGGATATATGTGCCGGCCTCGCACAGCGAGTCATGCGTGCCGGTATCGAGCCAGGCCATGCCTCGGCCCATCACCCTTACATCCAGCAAGCCTTGGGCCAAGTAAGCTTTGTTTACGTCGGTGATCTCGAGCTCGCCGCGCGGCGAGGGCTTGAGGCCCGCCGCGATGTCGACGACGGTGCTGTCGTAAAAGTAAAGCCCCGTGACAGCGTAGGGCGACTTGGGCGCGGCCGGCTTTTCTTCCAGGCTCACCGCGCGGCCTTCCCCGTCGAACTCGACCACGCCGTAGCGTTCCGGGTCCTTCACGCGATAGGCGAAGACGGTCGCGCCCCGCTGCTTGGCGGCGGCTTGGCGCAGGAGATTCGAAAGCGCCTCGCCATAGAAGATATTGTCGCCCAGCACGAGCGCGTTCGGGCTGCTGCCGATGAACTCCCGGCCGATCAGAAAGGCCTGCGCCAGGCCGTCGGGGCTGGGCTGCACGGCATACTGGATCGAAATGCCCCAGCGGGCGCCGTCGCCGAGCAGCGCCTCAAAGCGCGAACAGTCTTGCGGGGTGGAGATGAGCAGGATATCGCGGATGCCCGCGAGCAGCAGCGCGCTCAGGGGGTAGTAGATCATCGGCTTGTCATACACGGGCAGCAGCTGCTTGGAAACAACATGCGTGACCGGGTAAAGCCGCGTGCCGGAGCCGCCGGCGAGGATGATGCCTTTCATCGTGCGACCCGCTCAGCGTAATTTGCTTCAATCCATTCCAGGTAAGCGCCGGTCCGCACATCTTCCACCCAGGGTAGGTTCGCGAGATACCATTCCACTGTTTCGCGGATGCCCTGCTCGAACCGCACGGACGGCGTCCACCCCAGTTCGCGCTCGATCTTGCGCGCGTCGATCGCATAGCGGCGGTCGTGGCCGGGGCGGTCAGTGACGAAGCGGATCAGCTCGCGGCGCGGTCGGGCTGACGGCCGCAACTCGTCCAGGATGTCGCAGATGCCGTGCACCACGTCGAGGTTCGCCCGCTCGCTCGCGCCGCCGATGTTGTACACCTCCCCCGGCTTGCCGCGCTCCAACACCACGCGGATCGCCCGGCAGTGGTCGCCCACATAGAGCCAGTCGCGCACATTGCGGCCGTCGCCGTAAACAGGCAGCGGCTTGCCGTCCAGAGCATTCAGGATCATGAGCGGGATCAGCTTCTCGGGAAACTGAAAAGGCCCGTAGTTGTTGGAGCAGTTCGTGGTCAGAGTCGGCAAGCCATACGTGTGGTGGTAGGCGCGGACCAGGTGGTCGGAGGCCGCCTTGGACGCCGCGTACGGGCTGTTGGGCGCATACGGAGTTTGCTCGGTAAACGCGGGATCGCCGGGGCCGAGCGAACCGTACACCTCGTCCGTGGACACATGCAAAAAACGGAACTGCTCGCGTTCGGCCCCTTCGAGGCTGCTCCAATAGCCGCGCGCCGCTTCCAGCAGCCGATATGTACCCTCGATGTTGGTTTTCAGGAACGCGCCGGGGTCCACGATCGAGCGGTCTACATGGCTTTCCGCGGCGAAATGGACGACCGCACGAGGCCTATGCTCCCGAAGCAGCGAGCGCACGAGCGCACCGTCTCCGATGTCGCCGACCACGAGCCGGTGCCGGGCGTCGCCGTCCAAGTGGCTCAGGTTGCCGGGATTGCCGGCATAGGTCAGCAAATCAAGGTTGACGACCGGCTCGCCGCCTTCCCGCAGCCAGTCCAGTACGAAGTTGGAGCCGATAAAGCCCGCGCCGCCGGTGGCCAGGATCATGCGCGCTTCCAGGGGGTAAGAGCCGCACCGATGGCGGCCAGTTTGCTGTCGGTTTCCGGGTCGCGGCGCAGCAGGCGCACCGCCGCCCGCGTGAGCACCCCTGTGCAGCTTAGAAAGAAGCCGAGCGCCGCGGCGATGGCCACCCAGAGATTGGTGCGCGGCGAGCTCTTGCTTTCCGGCGGCACCGCCGGATCCAGCACCTGCACCAGCGCGCCTTCGCGGGCTTCGTCCAGCTTCGCGGCCTCAAACTGGCGGGCGAGGATGTTGAAAATCGTTTCGTTATATTTCACATCGCGCAGCTTGCGCGCGTACTCCAGGCTGGCGGCGGGCACCTTGCCGCCGGGCAGGATCAATTGGTCGCCGCTGATCTCGCCGCTGCCGCCCAATTTGGCCAGCTGCGACCGCAAGCTGGCGAGCTCTCCCTGCGCCTGCACCAGCTCGGCATTGTCGGGCGCGGCAAAGGTTTGCAGTCCTTGAATCTGCACCTGCTTGGCGGCGACCTGTGCGCGGAGGTTCGCCGCGGCCTCAATGGTGGATCGGGCTTGGCTGGTGAGCTCCACCAATCCATTGCTTTGCTGATATTTGAGCAATGCTTCTTCTGAGCCGGCCAGATCGTTTTTTGACGAAAGCAGCTGCTGTTCGAAGAAAAGCCGGCGCTGGGCGGCCTCGGAGATGGCCAGGTGCTCGGACAAGCGCCGGTACTGCTCCACGAACCCGTTCGCGATGGCGGCGGCCCGTTTCGGGTCCGGATCTTCATAGGAAATGTTGATCAGTCCGCTTTTCGGGTCGGCCATGATCTTTGTGTGCTTGTTCAGCACGCCGCGCAGCGGCGAAAGCAGCTTGGTGTGGTACTGCTCCGCGAAGTGGAACTCTCGGGCGACGGCATCCTCGACGCTGTCGCTTTTGAACAGGGCGACATACAGGTCGGCCTGATTTTTAATACCCAAGCTGCCGCCGGCTAAAGCGCCGAGCGCGCCCAGGCTGCCCAGCTCGGCCCCGAGGCCGGAGCCCCCGCCTTGCTGCGGCGGCAAAACCACCGCCTTTGCGGTGTAGTAGGGCGTGCGCAGGAGCGCGATGCCCAAGCCGATTAGGGCGCTGACCGCCGTGACGAGAAGAATAAACCCGGTCCGCCGCGCGAGCACGAGAAGGATGTCGAGGAGGGAAACCTCGATCACCCCCGGCTCCCTTTCGGAAAGGGGGTAGACGTCCGTGGGGGGCTGCCGCCCTGCGATGACTCCGGGTTCCGCGGTGGCCGCCATGGCTCCTCTTACAGTACCGTTCCCAGCACGGCACCGCCAACAGCCAGTGACGAAAAGAGCTGGGTAAAATTGAGCGCGTTCCGCAGTTTGGACGGACCGAAGGTCTTTTCCGGCACCACGATCGCATCGCCGGGCTGAATCACGATTTGCGCGTACTTCTTTTCACCCACTTGGTCCCGGCTGATTACCGAACCGTCGGCGCGGATCACGAAGGGGTGCATGCGGTCGGCGTTGCGGTTCGCGCCGCCGGCCAACTTCACATAATCGAGCACATGGCCGCCTTTTGCGTACAGGAACGAATTCTGGTTGTAGACCGCGCCGATCACGCTCACGCTCGACGGCACGGACGGGACGTAATAACTGTCGCCGTCCTCCAGGTCGAGCGGCGGCAGGCTTTGCGGCGCTTGGTCGAATGCGCGCAGATTCAGCACGATGCGTCCGGTGGCGCGCACCTGCCGGAGCCGGGCCACCAGCTCCCGCGCTTGGCTCGCTGCGATGTTGGCGCTAGCCAGTTCGTTGGCGGAGGAGCTGGTCGCCGCGCTCGTTGCGAGTACCCCGCGTTCGATTTGCAGCTGTAAATCCTGGATGTACTCGTCCAACCGGCGCTGCTGGACGGCCCGGACGGACGCGCGCGTGAACTCAGAGCCGAACAAATATGCGCCGGGTGAAAACCCTCCGGCGCGCTCCACCAGCTGCTCCAACGTTTCGCCCGGCTTCGCGCTGTAGATACCCGCATGGGCAAACTCGCCCTCCAAGCGGATCAGACGAGTTTGCTGCGCGACCGGCACATGGATATCCGCCTGAGAGAACACGGTCACCACATCGCCCGGCTGGAGCTCCAAGTCCTGCGCAGCTTCGTGCTCCATGACCAGCTTGCCTAGGTCGAACGGGATCAGTGCGGTTTGGAGCGTCTCCGGGTTGAGTCGTTCGATGACGGCATAGCGCCAATCGATCTCGGGCGCGGCGAGCGTCACATCGGTGAAACCTTGGGCGTTGGCTGTGTTTTCGGTCACCACGTCGCGACGGGCCGAAGCCGCGGATTGGGTTTGCTGCTGGCCGAAAGGGCGCAGCCTCGGCTCCCCATACTCGTCCGTGGCGGTCGCGCCGGAAGTGCTGTTCGCGTATGGATCTTGCCCGTTCAACGAGGGGTCAAAGCTGCCGGCCAGGGTCGTCCCCGAGCCTTGCGCGGGCTGCTGCTGAATCTGCTGCTGCACCCGCTGCTGCTGTACGTATTGCTGCTGCTCCAAAGCCTGCTGGCGGTTTTGGCGCACCCGCTCCAGCTCTTCCGGCGTAATGGGCAGTGTTTGCGGATCGCTCGGCTGCCGGTACTGGGCCAAGCTGGGTTCGCGCTCGAACTCCGGCGCCGGCAGTCCGGCGCGGGTCCGCTGCCACCAGTAATTTCGGGTCAGCAGGGCCGCGCGGTCCGGGAACAACTCGCTCAAGCGCATGCCCGGATGGAAGCCGTAGCGGCCCGGGTTGGCTGTATTGCCGCGCAGGGTGACGGTGTTCGCGTAGAGCGGAACCGAAGGCCGAACCTGAAGGATGTCGCCGTCGTGCAGCACGGTTTCAAGTCCTTGCGGCGTAAAGCCGATCTCCCGCGCGACGCGGCCTTGCCCATCTTCGAGCCGCTCAAGCGAAAGCTTGCTGCCGCCGGCGATGTTGGTTGCGCCGGCCGCCTGCTCCAAAACCTGCTTTGCGGTTTCGGGCGGCCTCAGCTCATAGATCGCCGGGGTTTTTACGCTGCCCAACACGGCAACCTGCGGCCCCGAGGCGGGAATGTAGATCACGTCGCCCGGCTCGAGCACCACATCCTTCGACTTGTCCCCGTTCACCACGAGGTCGTAAAGATCGAAGTCGGTGACGAGCTGCCCGCCGCGCTTGAGCTGGATGTGCCGGAGGGAGCCGTCCAGCGCCGGTCCGCCGCTCGCGAACAGCGCATCGACCAAGGTGCTGAGCGAGGAAACCGTGTAGGTTCCCGGCCGCCGCGCCCGGCCCACGACATAGATCTGGATAGACCGGATTTGCCCAAGCTGGGCCGACACGTTGAAGTTGCGGTACACCCGCGAGATCGCCGCGCGCAGCGTTTTGTCCAGGTCCGCATAGGGCACACCCGCCACGTGCACCGGGCCCACCTGCGGCAGGTATACCTCGCCCGAGCGGTCCACGCGGAGATCGGCTGAAAAGTTCACCTGGCCCCAGATACGGATGCGGAGCAGGTCGCCGGGCCCGGCGGCGGCGTCGGCCGGAACGGGAATCTGGTCGACCGGCGAGAACGTGGTGGGCACCTGGCGGAACAGCCCCGCGCCGAAGATGGGCAGGACCTGCCCCGTTGTTTCCGCGACAAACTTCTGGTACTCCGTCAGCGGCTCGGGCGCGACAGCTTGAAAGCCGGTTTGCGCGCGCCGCCCCTGGTTCGGCAAGGCATTCTCGTCACGGAAGGTTTGTTCGTTGAGCGCTTGGTTGCCGAAGTTTCCCGGCAGGCCGCCGAAGCCGCTCGGCTGCATCTGCGCGCCAACCCGCGAGCCTCCCGCCGTGATGTCGCCCAGGGTGCCGGTGCCGCTTTGCGGCAGGCATGTCGGCGAGGATGGGTCGGGGCAGCTCGGGTCTACAGCCTGCGTACCTGCTGCCGACGGGCCGGCATCTGTTTGAGCATCGGCCCGCGCCGCCGCGATAAGCATGGGAAGGCAAACCAGCAAAACCGCGCACCGCGCACCGGAACGGACCATCCGGCTCAACTGCCTTTGCAAAGAAACCTCACCTACACTCAAAAACTCAAATACGCGGGTCGTGAAAAGGTTGCCTCAGTCCCGGACAGTAGTAACGGTAGCACAGCCCTAGGCCTGCTCCCGCGGTGATGTACTTCCGCCGTTACTGCCTGCCCGGTCCTGTTCCAAAATGGAACGTGTTGCCCAAAACGGCACGAGCGCGCATCCAAACGGGCGAAAGAAGCACACAGCGGCGTTCACTTGCCTGATGCTGGAAAGGTTGACCAACACCGGACCTGCCCGTATCGTGGCTTACAGGAAAGTCACTGGTACGAGGCCTTCCGGCGCGCCAGAAGCGCGCACAATATTTCAAACGAAACCCGGAAATGCCGACTCCAGCGCCCAACCCCAGACAGGCCGAAGTGCAAAACGGGACCAGCCCTCGTCCAGACTCAATGGCGAAACATGCCGCTGCCGCCGCGGAACGGCGGAAGCGGCCTACCCGTTCGCTGCCGGCGTATCGCCTCGAACGGCCTATGCCCGCGAGCTTGTGGAGCAAGTCCAACCGCAAGCGGGCCTTTGATGCATGCACGGCCGCGGCGGCGCTTCTCATTGCTTCGCCGGTGCTTCTCCTTATCGCGCTCGCTGTACGGCTCACCTCGCCCGGTCCGGCGATTTTCCGGCAGACCAGAATAGGGCGGCACGGCGAAGAGTTTACCATCCTTAAATTCAGGACGATGTACTGCGCTCCGGACCGGCGTGAAGAGCCTGCCTCGGCACACCTGCGCTCTGCCCACAAGGACCACCGCCTGACGCCTCCCGGCCGGTGGCTGCGCAAATACAAGCTCGATGAGCTTCCTCAGCTGATCAACGTGGTCCGCGGCGATATGAGCTTGGTGGGTCCGCGCCCCAAGCTCCATGCTCACCACACCGTGAACACGCCCTTCCGCCCCGGCATCACCGGCGCGGCGACCCTGGCGTTTGCGGCGGAGGAGCTGCTGCTGCGCCACGTGCACCATGACGACCTGGAAAGCACGCATGCGCGGCTGATCAGCCCGCGAAAAATCCAGCTGGACTGCGCTTACATGGCACGCGCCACCTTCCGGTCCGACCTCATCTTGATCGCCCGAACGCTGCTCCGCTCCGGGCGCTACACAGACTTAACGGAGCTGACCGGGGAGCCGCAGCACCGACCGGCGCAACCGGCCTCCCAATACGATGCGGGACGCATCTACCCGGAGCTGCTCCAGCCGACTCAGCCGACCCGCGGCTTTGAGTCGGTCTCCCTGTGAATCGGTAAGCCGGTGGTACTCTCCTCGTAACCCCCTACGAGGAGCACTCCTTGCGCGTTCCGCTCGCCTTTTTCGCGGCTCTTTTCACGGTCGGCGCACCGGCCCAAATGCCCGCGCCCCCGCGGGTTCCCGGCGTGCCGGCGTCGGCCGTGGACGCAGCCGCCGGCGTCGATCCCAAGCACATCCGGGCGCATGTCCGATTCCTCGCGAGCGACTTGCTTGAAGGCAGAGGCCCAGGCAAGCGCGGCGCGGAGCTCGCCGCGGAGTACATTTCGACCGAGTTCGCGCTCAACGGCCTTGAACCGGCCGGTGAGAACAGGACCTTCTTTCAAAAAGTCGACTTGTACGCGGTACACACCGATGAGGCCTTGACCCGCTTTTCCCTCCTCCCGAAAACCGGGGCTGCCCTGCCGCTCGCGTACAACACGGATTTTGTGGTGAAGGATGAGCGGCGTGAACCCTCGGCCGATATCGACGCGCCGATCGTGTTTGTCGGCTACGGCATTAACGCGCCGGAGTACGGCTGGAACGACTACAAGGGCGTGGACGTCAAGGGCAAGGTGCTGCTCGTTATCGTCAACGAGCCGCCCTCGACCGACCTCCACTTCTTCAAAGGCCCGGCGCTTACCTATTACGGCCGCTGGACGTACAAGTACGAACAGGCGGCGCGCCTGGGCGCGGCCGGCGTACTGATCATTCACCGGACCGATCTCGCGAGCTATCCATGGGCGGTGGTCGAGAACTCGCAGGCGATCGAGAAAAGCTATCTGAAAGGCGACCCGCTCGCCACGCTCAAGGCCGCGAGCTGGATTCAGCTGGAAACCGCCCGCAAGCTCATGAGCGCCGCCGGGCTCAACCTGGACGAGCAGATCGCGGCCGCCGGCAAGCCCGGGTTCAAAGCCGTGGAACTGCCTGTACGGCTGCAGGCGCATGTGGCCAGCGTCGTGCGTCCGTACAGCTCGGCAAACGTGATCGCAAAGGTGCCGGGCGCGGACTATTCCTAGACTAACTCCGTGCTCTACACCGCGCACTACGACCATCTCGGCATCGACCCCGACGCCAAGGGCGACGGCATCTACAACGGCGCGGCCGACAACGCGACCGGCTGCGGCATCATCCTGGAGATGGGCCGCGCGCTGGCCGCCTCCAAGACTCCCCCGCCGCACACGGTTTACTTCGCGGCCGTGACCGCGGAAGAGCAGGGGCTGCTCGGCTCGGCATACTTAGGCATGCATCCGCCGATCCCGGCTAAGGCAATCGCGCTTGACCTGAACTACGACGATCTGGATCCCATCGGCATCCCAATGTCGACGGAAGTCAGCGGGGCGGACCGCACCGGCTTTTATCCCACAGTCGAGAAAACGGCCGAGGCCTTCCACCTCACCATCCAGCCCGACCAATTTCCGCTCGCCGGGTCCTACTACCGGTCCGATCACTTTTCGCTGGCGCGGGTCGGTGTTCCCGCGTTTTCCATCGGCGAGGGCACGCTGTTTGAGGGCCACGACGACGCCTGGGGCAAGCAGCAGCAGGAAGACTACACGGCTCACCACTACCATCAGCCCTCGGACGAGTACCGCCCGGAGATGGATTTCCGGGGCGACGCGCGCATGGCTCAATTCGGGCTGATGCTGGGTTGGCAGGCGAGCGCCGGCGCACCTACCGCCTGGAAGCCGGGCGATGAGTTTGAGGCGGCCCGGAAAAAGAGCGAGGGGCAGTGATCGTGTTCCTCCTGGCATGGGCGCTGGCGTTCGCGCTGGCGCAGGACGCGCCGACCCTGCACCAGCGCGCGGATGCGCCGCCCGAGCTCGGCTTGGAAGCCGTGGAGGCGACCGGGCACATCGACTTGCCGCCGGAAGCAGAGGGTGTGTACCCCTGGAACGACCGCGGCAGCCGCATCACTCTGTTTTTTGAGGAAAACACGCTGCGGGGCTACATGTCTGAGGTGGAAGACGGCGCGGCTGTCACCTTTCCGTTCGCAACAACCCACGCCGACGGCGCAAGCCTGTCCTGGACCACGCGCACCATCCATGGGCGCATGTACAGCTTCGAGGGCAAGCTGGTCCGCGGGACGGCCGCAGCCCCCTCGCTCCCCGGCTATTACCTGCTCATCGGTACTCTGATGCGTTCCCCCGGCAGGCCGATGCCGCTGCGCGCGGCGCGCCGACCGGGAGTCCTGTAGGCCGCATCCATCACTCTTATAAGGAGCAAATCGTATGGATCGGAAAGCATCGGCGGAGTGGCACGGCGGCCTCCAGGACGGCAAGGGCACCATCACCACGGGCAGCGGCATTCTCGCAAACACCCAGTACGGCTTTCAAAGCCGGTTCGAGTCCGGCCCGGGCACCAACCCGGAGGAACTGATCGCCGCCGCGCATGCGGGCTGCTTTACCATGGCCCTGAGCGCGCAGTTGGGCGAAGCGGGAATCAAACCCGAGTCGCTGAAAACAAACGCAACGGTGACGTTGAGCAAGGTAGATGACGGCTTCGGCATCACCGCCATCCGCCTACAGACCGAGGCGCGGCTCCCGAACGGCGCGGAAGAAGCGGCCTTCCACAAAGCAGTGGATGCGGCTAAGAAGGGCTGCCCCATTTCCAAGCTTTTCGCGGGGAACACCGAAATCACGGTGGACGCGAAACTGATCGGCTGACCGCTTCCCGCAAGCTGCGTTAACGCCCGGCCGCATGCTCCACCACATACTTGCGCAGGCCGCCGCTGATCTCGGTGGCCTGCTTCACGCCGGTGTCCATCATGGTGAGCCATTGCAGGGTTTGGTCGTCGAGCTTGCCCAGCTTCAACAAGTAGTGGGTTTGCACGATGATCTCCAAGGCATTGCTCAAGTCGTGCACCATACGGCGGATTTCAGCGGCATGGTTGCCGGGAATGCTTCCGTTTGTCTTAGCTTCAACTTCCATCTGCGCCTCCAAGAGGTCTTCTCCCCTTTACGATGCCGGGAGCCGCGCATTTGACAGCGCCGGCCCGCTCCGGGATACTTGGCTTTGCGCTTAAACGCGCACGGATGTGCCGAAGTGGCGGAATTGGCAGACGCGCATGGTTCAGGTCCATGTACTCGCAAGGGTGTGGAGGTTCAAGTCCTCTCTTCGGCACCAGAGAGCTTAAAAAGCGGCCCGGCTTCGGGCCGCTTTCCCTTTGCGCACCATCCCGTACGCCTGCTCCATGCGGGTAAAGGCAGCGTCCCAGCTTTCCGCTTCCCCGTGCGATCGGGCGGCGATCGCCATCGCGCGCCTGCGTTTCGTGTCCGGCAGCAGGTCGGAGAGCACAGCGCTGAACTGATCCACCTCGGCAACTACGCCTCCGCCGCAGGAAGCATGCACGATGTGCGCCGGGCCGCCGTCCGGGGTCACGAGCGCGGGCACTCCGGAAGCGAAAGCCTCCAGCACCACCATGCCGAAGGTGTCGGTGCGCGAAGGGAACACAAAGCAGTCCATGTTAGCGAACGCTTCCGCGAGCGCGGGGCCGCGCAGGACGCCCGCGAAGTCGCCGTTCGGGAGCGCGAGCCGGAGCGCGGCTTCTTCCCCGCCGTGCCCCACGATCAGGAAGCGTATGTTGCCGAAGCCGCGCCCGCGTAGTTCACGCGCAATGCGCGGCAGCGCGGCGACGTTCTTTTCAACTGAAAGCCGCCCCACGAAGCCCAGCGTGTAGGTCCGGCTCACCTCGGGCGGCGGCGCGGTGCGCCGGGCGGGATGGAACAGCTCCGCGTCCACCCCGGGCGGAGCCAGGAGGCATGGCTTGCCGGTACGCTCTGCGAGCAGGTCGCGCAAAGGCTCGTTCGGGGCAAAGCACAGTTGGGCGGCCCGGTAGAGCTTGAGAGCACCGGCAAGCGCCGCCTTCCTGATGTGTCCCGCGGCGGCCCGGCGCGCACCTTCCGGCAAGCGGCCGAGCAGCCGGGCGGCGCGGCCGGCCGCGGGCGGCTGGAGGTTGGTTTGGGAGGCGGCGGCCCGCGGGGCCCCCCGGTTGCG
>CAXTSB010000037.1:0-26237 GCA_964246845.1 uncultured Acidobacteriaceae bacterium | reverse complement strand
GGGATGCCGCAGGTGGGGGGCTTCAAGATCACGGGCCGGTTGCGTGAGGGCGCGACCGCGACGGACCTAGTGCTGACCGTGACCGAGAAGCTGCGGAAGCATGGGGTGGTGGGCAAGTTCGTCGAGTTTTACGGGCCGGGGCTGCCGGGGCTCTCGCTGGCGGACCGCGCGACGATCGCCAATATGGCCCCGGAGTACGGAGCTACGTGCGGTATCTTTCCGGTCGACGAGGAAACGCTGAAGTACCTGCGGCTGACGGGGCGTCCGGCTTGGCTGGTTGAGCTGGCGGAGCGGTACTACCGCGAGCAGGGACTGTTTCACACGGCGGAGTCGCCGGAAGCTGTGTACTCGTCGACCTTGGAACTGGACCTGGGCGAGGTGCGGGCGAGCGTCGCGGGGCCGAAGCGGCCGCAGGATCGGGTGGCGCTGGGGCAGGTCCCCGAGGATTTCGCGCGGCAGCTGCCGTCGCTGTTCGGGCCGAAGGCGGTGAAAGCGGGCGAGCGGCAGGCGCAGCGTTGGGAAGGTGAGGGCGGGCATGCTTCGGCTACCGGCGATGTGCAAAGCGCGGAGGGCGCGCCGGAGCCGGGCAAGGTGGATGGGCAGGCAGTGGTGCTTGCGCCTGCCGGCGACGGCCATGCGCCGAGCCCGGCTGCCGCGACGGTACGGGAGCGGTTCGGGGTGGATCCGGAGCGATACCTGGACCACGGGTCGATCGTGATCGCGGCCATCACTTCGTGCACGAACACGAGCAATCCTTCTGTCATGGTGGCGGCGGGGCTGCTGGCGAAAAAGGCGGTGGAGCACGGATTGAGCACGCCGCCGTGGGTGAAAACCTCGCTGGCACCGGGCTCGCGCGTGGTGACGGATTATTACAAGCGCGCCGGGCTGCTTCCGTACCTGGACCGGCTGCGGTTCCAGGTGGTGGGGTACGGGTGCACAACGTGCATCGGGAACTCGGGCGCGCTGCCGACGGATGTATCGGAGGCGATCGACGGGCACGGGTTGGTCGCGGTCTCGGTGTTGAGCGGAAACCGCAACTTTGAAGGGCGGATCAACTCGGACGTGCGCGCGAACTACCTGATGTCGCCGCCGTTGGTGGTGGCGTACGCGCTCGCGGGGTCGATTGACCGGAACCTGGAAACAGAACCGCTGGGGCGTGGGTTGGACGGCGGAGATGTGTACCTCAAAGACATTTGGCCCACGCAGGCAGAGGTGGATGCGGTGGTGGAAGCTTCGCTGACCGCTGAGTCGTACGAGCACGAATACGCGGCGGTGACAGACGGGGACGAGCACTGGCGGGCGCTGCGCGTGCCTTCGGGCGACACGTATGCTTGGGAGCCGGACTCGACCTATATTCGGCAGGCTCCGTATTTTGACGGAATGGCGGCTGAACCCGCGCCGGTCGAGGACATCATGGGCGCACGGGTTTTGGCGGTGCTGGGCGACTCGGTGACCACGGACCATATTTCGCCCGCGGGGTCGATCAAGGCGAGCTCGCCGGCGGGCAAACACCTGGTGGAGCATGGGGTGCGCCCGGCGGATTTCAATTCATACGGTTCGCGGCGCGGCAACCACGAAGTGATGGTGCGGGGCACCTTTGCCAATGTGCGGCTCAAGAACAAGCTCGCGCCGGGCACGGAGGGCGGCGTGACGCGGCTGCTGCCGGAAGGCGCGGCGATGAGCATCTTCGAGGCGGCGGAGGAGTACGCGCGGCGCGGGGTGCCTTTGCTTGTGCTCGCAGGCAAGGAGTATGGGTCGGGTTCGTCGCGCGATTGGGCGGCGAAAGGGCCGAAGCTGCTTGGGGTGCGGGCGGTGATCGCGGAAAGCTACGAGCGGATTCACCGGTCGAACTTGGTGGGCATGGGCATCCTGCCGCTGGAGTTCGAAGCGGGCGCGTCGGCGGCCTCGCTTGGATTGACTGGCGAGGAGGTTTTTGGCTTTTCGGGGCTGGTGAAGCTGCTTGGAGAGCGTTTTATTTCCGGGAGAATGCTGACCGTGCGCGCGGTTGCGGCGGACGGGACGGTGAAGGACTTTCCCGCGCGGGTGCGGATCGACACGCCGGGGGAGATCGCGTATTACGAGCACGGCGGGATTTTGCAGTATGTGCTGCGGCAGCTTGCGGGGACGGCGTGAGAGCAATCTTCTTGCTTCAGCGCGTGGATGGGTGCATTCTAAAAGCAGCGGAAATAGCTTCACCGGAGCGTGTCTTCGCTCCGGTGAGGTACGGCGCTACTTCCGCAGCGCGGTCCAAAGCAACAGAACCACCGCCATCATCAGTCGCCAATCAAGCACGACGGTGACGGACAGTCGGAACCAGGAATAGGTATCCCGTTTCTGGTCCAAAATGCCGGTCCTCCTTTCCTCGGGCGGCTCAGGGTCGTTCAAGCGGCCCAGGGCCGCCCGATCCGGTTTACCGCGACCCGTTTCCGGGCCAGACACAGGAAAGAAGGCTTGCCTAGTGTATGGGGCAGTCATACGCTTGGAAACACCGAAACAGGGCACACGGTACGTCGGTAACGGCGAATGCGCTCAAGCTTTCAGTGCTTCTTCGATAACTCCGTATGCCGGCTGTGGCTGAAAGGCGTCGTTAAACAGCAGGCAGTGCTGCTCTCGCGCGGGGTGCTTGGGGCGGACATTTGCCTTGCCGGGCGAGTTGAGCCAGGAGCTTTTGTTCTCGACGCCCCAGACGAGGATGTCGCGGGCGTCGGAAGCGCGCAGGAACAAGCTGAGATAGTCGCGGTACACGGCGGCTACGGCTTCATCGCGGCCAGCATCGGGCAGGCTGTCGTCGTTGACATCGAGCTCAGTGACGGCGGCTTGGAGGCGCAGGGCGGTGATCTCGCGGAGGAAGTCTGTATAGCCCACGCCGATGCGGGGTGCGGAGTCGGCGGACAGGTGAGACTGAAGCCCGACGGCATCCACGCGGTTCCCGAGCCGCTTGACGAGCGCCAGAAAGGCCGCACGCTTCGCGGCGTCGGTTTCCAGACTGTAGTCGTTGAGGTACAGCACGGCTTGTGGGTCGGCGGCGCGTGCGGTTTCAAAAGCGATCTCAATGTAGCGAGGGCCCAGAAGGCGGAGCCACGGGCTGTCGCGCAGGCCGTCGGGGCGGTTGTCCTTGGGGTTGACGGCTTCGTTCACGACATCCCATGCCACGACCCGGCCTCGGTAGCGGCCGACGACGCGCCGAATATGCTCGCGGAGGAGCTGCTCGGCGTTGGCGGGGGCGGCATACGCGGTAAACCAGGAGGGCAGCGCCTCGTGCCAGCACAGGTTGTGGCCGCGGATCGCGATCGAGTGCGCGGCGGCAAACGCCATGAGGCGGTCGGCCTCGGTGAAGTCAAAAGCAGACGGGGAAGGGCGCAGTGCTTGCCACTTCATCGCGTTTTCCGCGACGAGGATGTTCGCCTGCTCCGCGACCGTGCGGGCGTAAGGCGGGTCGCGGTCGAGCCTGCCGACATTAACCGCGAAGCCGAAACGGCGGTTGTGGGCACGAGCGGCTTCGCGGAGGCTGGAGGGCGCGGGCACCGGTGCGGCGAGCGCGGAGGCCAGCAAACTCCACGTGAAAGAGCGGCGCGTGGTCACGCATTCACGATACGCGCCGCTTGCGATGCGTGTCGGGGCGATACCGCGGTCCACGGAAGTTCTGTCGTGTGCGGCTTTTCGCAATGGGAAAGCCGCATGGAAACCGCCTACCACGTTTACACATCTGCTAGGCGACGGACTGCACTTCCTCGACGTGCGGCGCGAGATAGGCTTCGCGCGAAGTTTTACCCTGGTCGATGTCAGCGGTGCTGCCGGCGAAGATGACCTGGGTATCAGTGATCCCTAGGAAACCGAAGATGCTTTGGAGGTACGGCGACTCCTGATTGTATTTTTCCGCGGGCGCGCCGGGGGCATAGTTGCCGCCGCTGGCGATGAGGAAGGCGGCTTTACGGGGTTTGTCGGCGAGCAGACCTTGATAGCCGTTCGGGCCGACAGAAAAAGTAATGCCGACACGGACAATGTGGTCGACCCAGGCCTTGAGGCGGGCCGGAACGCCGAAGTTGTACATGGGAGCGCCGACAACGACTTCGTCGGCCGCCTTGAGCTCGGCAATGAGATCGTCGGAAAGCTTGAGGGCCTGCTTGTGCTCGGGGGTGTGCTGGTCGGGGCTGGTGTATGCGCCGCCGATCCAGTTCATGTCGACGAAGGTGAGCTCGGTGGCGTTCAGGTCGCGGTAGATGACGGTGCCGCCGGGGTGCTTGGCCTGCCAGGCTTCGGTGAAGGCTTTGGTGAGATGGCGGGAAACGGAGTAATCGCCGCGCGAGCTGGTGTCGATCTGAAGCAGGGTGGGCATACGGCTCCTTACGGGGTTGGGTGGAATGCGCGTGATAACACGCGTTCACCTGCCAAGATGCGGTGCGGTTTGAGCGCGATGCAGAAATTGTGCGTGTGAGGAATAAAGCGTTCACGTATCGCGGCGAGGCAACCCTTCCGAGCGGCCCTGCTCCCAAAGCCGCGCCGGGTCTTCTATAATCGGGATTCGCTCGACCGAACGCTAGATTCAGCTGTTGCCGAGGGTGTCGCTATTTTCTTCAGAACCGGTGGGAGCTCGAGCTCCCCAAGCCGCATGAGCCGGCGGACCCGCACGCAGCGCCGCCTCCGAAACCAAACTCTCCTAGCCCTATGTTTTTACGCCGCGACGCTGGGGTGGGCGCAGCAAAACACGATCACCAGCATCCGGGTGATCGGCAACCGGCGCATCCCCAAGGAAACGGTGCTGGCGCGCTTGTTTTCGCATGAAAACGAGGCGTACGACCCGGCCACCGTGGAGCGGGACTTCAACTCGCTGTGGAACACGGGCTACTTCGAGGACGTGCGGATCGAGCGGGAGGACACGCCCAAGGGCGTGGTGCTCGACGTATACGTCCATGAGAAGCCGACGATCCGCGAGATCAATTACACAGGGTTGAACTCGATTACACAGTCGGACATCCTGGACGCGTTTAAGAAGGCCAAGGTGAGCCTGGCGCAGGAGTCGCAGTACGACCCGACGCATATCGCGCAGGCGGTGACGGTGATCCGCGAGCTCGAAGCGGAACATGGGCATCAGTTCGCGGTCGTTCGGACGAATGTAAAGACGATTCCGCCGTCGAGCGTGCAGGTGAACTTCGCGATCAAGGAAGGGCCGAAGGTCAAGGTCGGCAACATTACCTTTACAGGCAATGAGCACCTGTCGAACCGCACCCTACGGGCGGCGATGAAGAACTCGAAGCCGATCGGGATTCCGCACTCCGTTGTGCTGGAGAACCTGTTCGCGCGGACGTTTGACGCGACCAAGCTGGAAGAAGATACGGAGCGGGTGCGGCAGGCTTACCGGGACAAGGGGTATTTCCGAGCCAATACGAGCGAGCCGGAAACGCACATCCGCAATGAGGGTGGGTTGAGTTTGTTTACTTTCCGTCCCAAGGATGGGAAGCGGATGGATATTCACATTGACGTGGAGGAAGGTGGAAAATACCGGCTCGGCGGTATTCAGTTCACGGGCAAGAACGTGGCGAAGTACAACGTCAAGGCGCTGCGGGCAATTTTCCCAATGAAAGACGGGGATTTATTTAACGCGACTGAATTCGGAAAAGGTCTCCAGGCCTTAACAAAGCAGTTCAACGGCGCAGGCTTTATCAATTTCGTACCTGATCCCGGAACGCCAAAAGTCGATCCGGTCGCCAAGACCATCAGCTTCAGCATCGACTTAGAAGAAGGCAAGCTTTACAAGGTGTCGCGGATTGAGTTTTCCGGCAATAAGATTACGCGTGACTTTGTGATCCGGCGCGAGCTGCTGCTCGAGGAAGGGCAGAATTACAGCTCGTCGGCTTGGGAAGCGAGCTTGCAGCGGCTGAATCAGTTGGAGTACTTCGACCCGCTCAAGGTGGACCAGGATACGGAAACGCACCAGCATGACGACGGCACGGTGGACTTGCTCTTGAAGGTGCATGAAAAGGGCAAGAATTCGATCGGGTTGAACGGCGGCGCTTCCGGGGTTTCGGGGTCGTTTCTCGGGTTGAATTACCAGACCAATAACTTCCTGGGCTTGGGTGAGACCCTATCGCTCCAGGCAAACGAAGGCAACCTGTCGCGCAATCTAAGTTTGGGATTCAACGAGCCCTATCTACGCAGCAAGCCGATCAATGTCGGCTTCCAGGTATTCAACAGCAAGACGGACTATAACTCGAACCGGAACCCAACGTTGACCGGCGCGACCGCGAGCTCGGCGGGGCAGAACCAAAACGCGGCCACAAGCTCGCTGGTGCAGAACTACAACCAAAGCTCGACGGGTTTTTCGCTTTCCGCTCAGTACCCGATCAAGCGTTCGTTCAAGCGGGTCGGTCTTACGTACTCTTGGAACCGGTCGAATGTAACGGCGTTTTCGGCGGCTTCGCAGAACCTGTTCCAAACGCTGGCGTTTCGGTCCGGCATTCAGGGGCAGAACTCGCTGACGGGCATCCTGACCAGTCAAATCTCGTTGAGCTTCCAGGAGAACCACCTGGACTCGAACTTCATGCCGCGGAATGGAACGTCGATCAATGCGGCGCTGCAGCTTGCCGGGCTGTTCGGGAACGTGCGGTACATCCAGCCGGTAATCGAGTTCAAACAGTGGCACCCGGTGAGCGGTTTCCACCTGGACCCGCAAGGACGGAACGCGCTCGGCTACCGGCTGCAGCTTTCGTATGTACAGGGCATCTCCGGCGACGTCGCGCCGCCGTTCCAGCGGTATTACACGGGCGGCGAGAACGACATACGCGGGTTCAACATCCGCTCGGGAACGCCGTACGCGTTTATCCCGACCCGTGTGTTCTTCAACCTGACCAACCCGGACGGGACTCCGGTCTCGCGCCAGCCGGGGGCGGCGCAGACCAACCAGCCATTGCAGGTGCCGCTGCCCGTGTACGGCATTGTGTCGGCGGGCGGGGACACCTCGCTGATCAACAACATCGAGTACCGGGTGCCGCTGGTGGGGCGGACGGCGGCGCTCTCGGTGTTCAACGATTTCGGCATCAACGTGGCGCTCGACAAGAACCAGCTGCGGCAAAGCCCGCGGGGCATCGCGAACCTGGACTCGCCGCTGTACGGCTGCCGGACATATGTGAATGGGGCCTGCCAGGGCGGCGTGCAGATCAATTTCAACAACAACGTGCAAGTCATCCGGGGTACGAACTTCGTACCGCGCGACTCGGTGGGCGCACAGATTTCGGTGCTGCTGCCGATCGTGAATGCGCCGTTCCGGATTTATTACGCGTACAACCCGCTGCGGCTGGTGAGGACGATTCCGGGCGATAACATCATCACGCGGGAGCTGTTTCCGCAAGGGACGGCCGGGGATTACACGTTCGCGCAGGCGACGCAGCTGTATGGGTCCTTGTACCAGCTGCGTGAGCCCAGCAAGACGTTTCGGTTGACGGTGGGGACGACGTTCTGAAAGCTCGTGTTAAAAAGCAGGTCCTTCGCTGCGCTCAGGATGACACTTTAAAAAGCTTGGCTGATGAAGAATTGAAAGGGCCCGGAAACCGGGCCCTTTTCTGTTTATCTAGAACGCCACGACGCCTTGCCACCGTGTCAGGGCCGGGGTGTTGGGGAGGTAAGTCGGCAGGGTGTCGGTTTCTATCTCGTTCAGAGTGCTGCCGTCCGCGCCGACGGAGAGGACGTGAATGGTATTGTCGGCGGCGGTGCCGTTTGCATTGTCCGGCTGGCCGATGACGTACAGATAGCGGCCGTCGGTAGAGAGGGCCTCCTCAAAAGCACGCCCATTGCCGCCCTCGCGCAGGTTGGTGACGGAAAGAACGCGGGGGTTGACGGGGTTGGAGCCGATATCGAAGGTGGTGAGGGTGTTGCCGGCGGTTCCGACGGAGTAGAGCCGGGTGCCGCTGGGGTTCGGCAGGAGCCAGCAGTCCGCACCGGCGGCCGGGTCGGGGACGGCGTTGAGAAGAAACGGCTGGCCTTGCGGATTGAAGAAATAGACAGCGACGTCGTTGATGGTGACCAAGCCCACATATAAGAGCGGGAAGTTAGGATTGACGGCCAAGCCGAGCGGGAGGCGCGGGGCAGGCGCGCCGGCGAACGTGCGGCCGACATACAGCTGCGGGATTGGGCTGGTCAGGGTGTTTTGGGTGAAGGTGCCGTCCTGCCGAAGCTGCAGGCTTTCAATATTGCCAGCACCGAAGTCCGCGCCGAAGGTCAGGGCTTGGTCGGCACCGCCGTCGCCGTAGCCGAGTAAGCGGAAGGCGTTGTAGCGGCTGGTGGGGACGGTAAGCGCCTGGCTTGGGGAAGCGCCCGCGGTGATGGTGGAGCCGGCGATGGGCGAGATGGACCCGTTGGCGGCGACGCGGAAGTTGGTGTAATTCGGTTGGGCATTTGCTTCCACGGAGGCTTGAGCGGCATCCGCGTTCTTATTCACGACGGTCAGGACGTCGTTGACAAGGGATATGGAAACGGGCTGATAGCCGCCGGAAGCAAACGGTGAGCCGGAGACCGGAGAAAGACTGCCGTTCGGGGCGATGTTGAAAACAGCGATCGAGTTGGAGCCTTCATTTACCGCGAAAAGAAGGGTATGTGCTGCGTTTGCGATGACCGGGGTGTCGTTGGCGAAGACGCTGAGGCCGAAGGAGGGATCCGTCGCGCCGATGCCGCCGGCTGAGAAGGGTGAGCCGGCAAGCGGATTAAGGCCGCCGGAAGCGCTGCGGTTGAAGGCAAGGATCGCATTGCCTCCGGGGCTGTTGCTTTCCACATAAACGACATTGGTGGGGGCGGTTTGGGCAAGGGAGGGCAGGGCTGCCGAGCTGAGCAGCGCGGCGGCGGCGAGGATGGACTTGTACATGGCGGATCTCCGGGGAGCAGGGACTGCTTATCCGAAGTCGGCCAGGATGGAATGTTACGGACGCGAAGGTTAATTTTTAAAAACGCAAAAGGAGCCGCTTACCTTCGGCAGGCGGCTGCGTGTCCGACCCATGAGCCGCCTGTGGTCGTTGCCGCCGGATTTAGGCTCCGACGGTTTCGCGCTCCTGCACGGATTGGCGGCGGGCGGCGTAGAGCGGATACTGCTCACACAGTGCACGCACAGCGGCGCGGACCCGTTCCGCGACGCGGGCGTTCTCGGGCGATTCCAGAACGTCCGCGATCCAACCGGCGATCCTGCGCATCTCGGCCTCGCCCATGCCGCGGGTGGTGAGCGCCGGGGTGCCGAGGCGGATGCCGGAAGGCTTGAGCGGCGGTTGGGTGTCCCAGGGGATGGCATTTTTGTTGACGGTGATGCCGGCCCCGCCGAGAGCGGCTTCCGCTTCAGCCCCGCCCAGGCCTTTTTGCCATACGTCGACCAGGACGAGGTGGGTGTCGGTGCCTCCGGCGATGAGGTGAAACCCCCGGGCGAGCAGCCCTTCGGCAAGGGCCCGGGCATTGGCGACGACTTGACGGGCGTACACGCGGAAGTCAGGCTTGAGGGCTTCCTCAAACGCAACAGCTTTGGCGGCGATGATGTGCATCAAGGGGCCGCCCTGCTGGCCTGGAAAAACAGCGCGGTCGAACTTGGGGCCGAGCTCCTTGGCAGGTTCGGCGGGACCTGCGGGCGCGACTTCGATAGCGTGCTCCGCCTGGCCGGTCCAGCCGGCGAGGATCATGCCGGAGCGGGGGCCGCGCAAGGTTTTGTGCGTGGTGGTGGTGACGACATCGGCCCAAGGCAATGGCGAAGGATGGACGCCGCCCGCGACCAGGCCCGCGATATGGGCCATGTCCACCAGAAACTTCGCTCCGACCGAGTCGGCGATGGCGCGCAAGCGCTGCCAGTTCCAAATGCGGGGGTAGGCGGAACCGCCGGCGATGAGCAGCTTGGGCCGCTCGCGTTCCGCCGTGCGGCCGAGCTCGTCGTAATCGACGGTTTCGGTTTCGCGCGCGACCCCGTAGCTCGCCACCCGATACAGCTTGCCCGAGAAGTTGAGGCGATGGCCGTGCGTGAGGTGGCCGCCGTGGGCGAGGTCGAGGCCAAGGATCGTGTCGCCGGGATCAAGCAAGGCCATCATCACGGCTGCATTAGCTTGCGCGCCGGAGTGGGGCTGCACGTTGGCATAGCGCGCGCCGAAAAGGCGCTTGGCGCGGTCGCGGGCAAGCTCCTCAACGACGTCCATGTACTCGCAGCCGCCATAGTAGCGCTTGCCGGGGTAGCCCTCGGCATATTTGTTTGTGAGCACGGAGCCGGCTGCTTCAAGCACCGCTTCGGAAACGAAGTTCTCGGACGCGATCATTTCGAGGCCGTCATGCTGGCGCTCGGCTTCAGCTGCGATGGCATGGGCGACGGCCGGGTCCTGCCGCGCGAGAGCTGAGTCGATCCGGTGCTGCATCATGTCCAGATTGTACCGGCCTGCCGCGCGGCGGGAACGGCGAAGCTGTCCGGGAGCAGAACAACTGCTCCCGGACAAAGATTTATTTCGCGGGTTGGAAGGCGTGCCCCCAAACCCAGTCCCCGACTTTATTGCCCATGATGATGCCTTGGTCGGCGTCGAACTGCCAGTGCACGCCGAGCCAGACGCGGCTTTCGGCATTTTGCCGCTCGGCGTCGGTCAGGCTGGAGAACTCAAGCGGGCGCAGCGGCCGGGTCGTGCCGTTGATGTCCTTGTTGAGGCCGTTCCACTCGTCCGAGATGAATGCGAACGGGGTGGCGTCGGGGTAGTAGTGGCGCAGGATTTGGAACAGGGCGCCGCCGATGGTGGCGTGGCCGGAAACATAGGCGGGAAAGGGAGGGGTGAAGTTGGGTCCGCGCGTGTTGGTGGCTTGACCGCCCAGCGGATACCAGGCCGGGTCCGGCTTCACCGCCGTGTTGCCGGCTTGGTCGGCGGAGCGGACGGCGGTGACGGGACGCCAGAACTGGTAGTGCCATTTGGAGTCCCAGGCGGCGATGGCGGCATCGGCCATGGAAGTGTTGATGAGTGCGAGCATGCGGGCCGCCTCGGATACATCGCGCAGGCCGTGCTCCAAGGCGATGGCGCGGGCGACTTGGTTATAAAGCCGGGGCGGCGCGCACAGGGCAGGCGTGCCGTCGTAGGACCAGAAGATCGCCTGGATGGTTTGGTCGGCGGTGCGTGTCGTCGCGGTCCCGAACCGGGGGTCGCCGCCCAGGGTTTTGACTTGCGCGAACGCCGCTGTGTAGGCCGGGTCGGTCAGGGCGGGCGGTGCCGGAGCGCGGAACTGGTCGCCGGCGTTCAGGGTGAAGGGCTTGACCTGACCCCAGTACGCGCCGAGGTAGACCGTCAGCTTGCTGACCGGGTCGGGCGACCAGTGGCCGACGCCGCCGATCGGTGTGAACGAGCCGCCCACGCTCGGGTCGGGAACCTGCGCACCGTCGGAATCGCGGAGAGCGGTAATGGATTTCGCGGCGGCCTGCCCCAAGGCGCGGCCGGCTTGGAGGCTTGCGGGTGCGCCCGCAATGCGCTGTGCGTCAACCGCCAGGATGGCATCGAGCCGCGGCGCTTGCGAGGGGTATAGGTACACGAGCGCATCGTGGCCGGCTTGCGCGATGGCCAAGTCGAGGGAAGCCGGCCCGGTAATGCCGCGGAAGCCGGTGTAGCTTTGGTACCGGTGCGTTTCGGCGTTGACCGCCTCGAACAGGGCAATGTGAACGATAGCCATGGCGCGGCTGGAGCGGGCGGGGCCGTACTGCTCGCCGAAGATGCGGTTCTGCCCGGGCTGCACGGGGGTATGGTCGATGGCGGTGGTGTCGAGCGCGATTTCATTCCACATCCAGAGCCGGTCAAAGGCGTTGACGGGAATGCGTGGAGGCGCTTGGTTGTTGAACAGGACCGCGGTTTGCTTTTCCTGGATTTGCAGAAGGTGCTGGATTTCAGCGGAGGTGGCCTGCTCCAGGTTCGACTCCTGGGCCGGTGAGGAAACGGGTGCGGCCAGGAAAGCGGCTGCGAGCGCCATGCGCGCGGCGAAAATGAGGTGTTTGCCAAAAGCCATAAACCATCCTTGCAGTTTGAGGAAACGGCACATGTTATTTCAGGAACGGCCGGCTTTCTAACATGGCTGACCGTCCGGAATGGAATCGACACCGCTGGACATGCTGCCGCGAACAGAAGATCTAGTGATTTTCGCGAAGTCTGCCGCGAGCCGCACAGCGCGAGCCTACGCAACCCGCAGACTGCGACCAAGTTAACCGGGTAACATCTGAATGTCAAATGTTATTTCTTGGTTCCGCCGAAGCTTCCCGCGAAAACGGCGTGAGGCGGGCTGACTTCACGGGACAAGCGGGACCGCTTGTCCTGTGTCGAGCGCCCCGAATTTGCTGCGGGCCCGATGGAGCAGCCATGAGTTCTCCTCGTGACCGCGGCTGCGATCCGCAGCCGACTTCTGCCGGCGGATTTACTCCACCGCCTGAAACGCCCGGTAGCAGAACTCGCCCAGCCACCAGCCGTCCAACCAGTTGAACGGCCATTCGCCGGTGGTGTAGTGCCCGCAAGGCAGCACTCGGGACTCATGCGCGATCCCGCACGCGCGGAACCGGTCCAACAACTCCAGCGAATACCGCTCAAGAAACGTGAGATCGTAGCGGGCGTGCACCACCAACGTGCGCCGGCCGGAGGCCTGACTCGTTTGGGCGAAGCGGTCGATGTACGCCGAGGGGGAAATGCCCGCCCACAGCTGGGCGAGCCGCTCCTGGGTGAGGCCCGCCGCTTCGCATCCGGCGCGGATATGGCGCGTACTCTGGCCGGTCCACACGACGTCTCCGAAGCGATGCGAGGCATGATTGAAGGCGCACACCTGGAGGCGCGGGTCGTGCGCCGCCGCGAGAAAGCCGTAGCAGGAGCCGAGCGAGGTGCCCAGTACGCCGAAGCGGCGATAGCCCTGCGCTTCGAGCCAGTCGAGGCAGCAGCGGATGTCGACCACCGCCTGCCGCGCGGCCGCGATCGTGCGGCCGATGTTCGCGGATACGGCATAGTCGGAACGCTCGAGCTCGGCCGGGCGGCGGATGTCGTGGTACGGCTTGGACAAACGGAGCGCTGAAACGCCGAATCGGTTCACGATGGAGCAAAGCGCGTTGTGGGAGAAGGCGTCGGCATTCCATTGCGGCATGACGACGATGGCTTTACGGGGCGGCTCGCCGGTTTGCGGGTCGGGCGGCGCGGGATACCAGCGCGCATTGACCAGATCATTCTCAGGGTGGGGTGTGCGGACCGGCGAGGTGAAGCGCAGAAACTGAGCCGAAGGGAGGCCGCCGGCTTCCGCCCTCCTGCGCAGCTCGGCATCGCGGGCCAGGGTTTCCGGACGCACATTGGTCGGGAACAGCGCAGGGTGCCGCTGCTCCAGGCGGTAGTCTTGCGGCTTGCTGTACCCGAAGAACGCGTCGCTTTCACCCGTGATCTGTTCGCTCAAGCGCAGCATCGCGGCTTCCGGATCGGCTTCCGCCTGTGCCCCCAGCCACTCAAAACCCCACTCCAGCGGGCGGACGACACGGTTTTCATCGCGGGTGGTAAGGGCCGTTTCCCAGCGGAACATCCATTCGGCATACCGGTTGAACATTCGGCTTATCTTAGCGAAGCGGGCCGCCGTTTGATGCTGCGGTGAGCCGCTCATCCAACCCGCAGCTCCCGCCTCGCCGCCTCCGCCATGCGCGGCAGGTCCGCCGTGGTCATGACCCGGATGCCGCCGCCCTCCATCGTTTCCACCGCGAACCGGTAGCCTTCCGCCTCATCCTCTTCGAGGTTCACCAACTCTCGAATCGGCTCCACCACGGCCGTGAACTCCAAGCTCGCGCCCTCCACCCGGGCGACGCCTTCCCGCAGCCCCGGCATGGTGAATGCCAGGATTTTCGCCACTTCCAATTCACCTTCGAGCGAAACCGCATGCATCATGCGGATCACGCCATTCGGCCGGTAGCCGCAGTCAATCCGCAGAGGATCGCCGGGGCGCGTGTACGCGGCAGCCGCGATGCGCTTCCGCATCAGGTCCCATACCCCCGCGCGCTCGAACTGGCTGCGCATCGCGGCTTGAATCTTCGCCCGGCCGCTGCGCTTCCGCGCCGAAGGCGCCCGACGCGGCTCCACATACACCCGCATCAAGGCTTCAACCTCCGCCGGCAGCGACTCCGCCAAGCAGCCCTTGCTTTCGGTCAGCTGCACGAGATTGGAAAAAGAATCCTCGATGACGTCCAACACCGGACGCTGGTCCGCGTCCACGCCTATTCCGCCGAGGCGCGCCCGCAGCTCCCCTTCGAGCGCTTCCAGCATCTCCGTATCCGCCTCGGGATCGACGCAGCGCACCCGCGCCCAATCGCGGGTCATCCTGAGTACCGGCGCGGCTTCAACGCCCGCTCCCGGCGCTTCCCTGAGCAGCACGCCGATGTTGACGTATTCATTGCGTACCGCGTCCGGTACATACCGGATCAGGAAGAACTCGCACTCCTTGCGCCCGTTCACCATGCCGCACCTCCCCGTCGGGATAATGGCTTTGGGGACAGGGTAGACGGTGCGGGCCGGAAGGGAAAGCCCGCCCCCGCCCACGATCCTTTGCCTCTCCACCTCACGCATCGCCCACGCACGCAGGCACCTCTCCCGGCCGGAACCGCGAACCACGGCTCCCGCTTTCTACAGGGATTCATCGTCCGTCCCTCGGCCCAACTTCATCCCCCGCGGCCGTTCCGCTTCCGCCCTGATCCATTTCGGGAACGGCGCCCGCGACGAGTTCCGAAACGACTCCACCAGCTCCGGCACGCGCACCCGCCAAGCAAGCAGCCGCTCAATCAGCTGCTCCAATTCGCTCACCGCGCCGCCGTACCACTCTGGGGGAATCGTCTCCGCCGCCGTCCAGACCGCTTGGGGATCCATCGATTCGAGCCGGCCCATCCATGGCTCAAAACTTTTCCAGCCGGTCACCTCGGCATAGGGCAGGTTGCGCGCGTAGACCCCGCGCAGCGGAGCGTCCTTGAACTCCCAGCTCCCGGCGTTGAAGCAGTAGCCTTGGTCGATAAAGGTCGCCTCGTACCTTTTTTGCCGTGTGCGCTTGTGGAATACAGCCTGGCGCCCGTTCGCGTTGCAGGTCCATTTGTCCAGGAGCAGCATCCCGGCGAACTCGTGGAGGTTGCGCACCTCGGCCAGCTGCGCTTCCGGCAGGTAGTCCACGGTCTGCCCGGGCATGAGCCCGCCCACCAGCCGGGAGCCGAACTGCAGCCCCGGCCGGCACGGCTCTTCCATGCCGTTTTCCCCCGCGACGGTCAGCTCGCGCGTCCGGCTCACCAGCCACGCGGAAACATCCACCACGTCGCAGTGCGGCACGGTGAGCCCGAGCAGCACGGCCAGCTTGGTGGCGAGATACTCCGCGGCCAAAACACGCGGGTGCTGGGGATTATTCTGAAACTTCACCACATACGCGTGTCCGTCCGAGCCCAGCATGAGGTGGCTGTGCGCCCCGCCCCGCATCTTTCGGATTTGCTGCAGAGCCGTGACCGCCAACCGTTGCCTCCGACAGCCCAAGGGTACAGGTTCAGGCAAACAGGGTCGAGGTCCCGCTCACCGCAAACCGCTCCCGCGCGGAAAGCCCGCCGGCGGCCGCATCAGCCGCGCCCGCGCCCGCGCCCGCCTAAAATCTCCCGCACCGCGTGTCCGAGCGCCATCGCCATGACGCAGTCATCATGCTCCCCGCTCACCGCACCCGTCCGCCCGTTCGCCAAACGCACAAAGCCCCGGCACTCCCGCAGAAGCTCCGCGCTTTGGAACAGCTCGGGGCGGGTCCGCAGCAGCGCACCCAGACCGGCAAGCATGCGGGGCCGCGACACCGACGAGGTCAGCCAACCCATCTGGCCGCCCTCGCCATGGATGCGCCGCTCGTCCATCAGCCGCGGCAGGTGCGCCAGCACGCCCGCGCCATGGTTGTTCCGCTCCACCGCCACCCACGCGCCGTTATATGCCCGGTGCAGCTCCGCCGCCGCCATCGCCATCTCGTACGGCGGCAGTTTGGCCCGCAGCTCCGCGCATTGCAGCCCTGTTTCCATCTCCAGCACTTCCGCGACGGACCAGTCCCCGTCCGCGCCGCCCCCCGCCGGGTCCACCGCGACGAGGTACCGCTTGCGCTCCTGCGCGGGCAGCCATATTTGCAGCCTGCCGTTTTCACGCACCTCCAACGGCCGCGGCAATGTGAGCATACGGCGGTCAATCGCTGCGGTGTCGAAAATGCACTCGCCGCTGGCCTTGAAGCAGCTTTCCGCGTCCTCGGCAAACTCCTGCGCCGCCAGTCCCTGGTATTCCGCCCTGAGCCCCCGCCGATACCCGATCTGCTCCGGGCTCAACCCGTGCTCTGCCGCCAGCGCCCGCTCCTCCTCCGTGAAGTCCGCGGCCGGCTCGCCCACGTACAAAGCCTCCCACCACCAAGGGAAAAAGTGCCGCACCGTTCCGGTCTCGTCCGCGCGCCTCCACTGTTCGTAAAAGCACCCTTGCGCGCCCTGCGGCGTCGACTCCAGCACAAGCTCGCCGCCCGGCACCAGCGCCGCCCGCAACCCCTGCAACACGGCCGCGGCGTCTCCCGGCCAGCGCGCCAGCTCCGAGCAGTGCAGGTTGGTCACCGTCAAGCCGCGCCCCGCGTTCGGGTCCCCGGCCGTTTCCACGCGAAACAAGGAATCCAACCGCCGAAAGTGGATCTCGCGCGCATTCACCCGGGAGGTTTGGAGCGCCCCTTCCCGCAAAAACGCGGGCAGCGTTTGCAGAAACCGGTGCGCCATCCCGAAAATCGCCTCCGCTGCTTCCTGCGTGTGGGCGACTTGCAGGCTCAAGGTGCCCGGGATGGTCGCGGCCTTTAGAAAAAGCCGCGCCGACACCCATGTGCTGATACCCATCTGCCGTGCTTTCAATACTACATTTTTCTGGCCGCGCCGCAGCTCGAACTCTCGCTGCGCACGGTTCGCTTTTAGGGGCGCCGTCACCCCGTCACGACCCCGCACCTTCAAAAGCGACCCGGCCAGAAACTCAAGCACCGTGCGCCCGCCCAGCCGGCGCGGACGCTCCCCCAGCATCCGCCCATACCGAAGCAGCTCTTCCAGATCAGCATCCGCGCCCATTGCATTCCCTTCCATCACGGCTAAGTCGCCGTGATCTGTGCCAGCACCTTTCCGTTCGCATCCAGAGCGAGGTACACATGCGAGTCCGGGCTCGGCTGCACAGCCGCCAAACGCGGTGCGCGCAGCAGGCTCGCCGCCGCCGCCGCTGTTCTGGCCGCCGTCAGCCATGTCGTCAACTGCGCTGAAGTGCCGAGCGGCGCATCATCGCAAACCTGGCACAGCCCGACCCCGGGCAGGTGCATAATCTCGCCCCGTGATTTTGAATCTCCGCTTTGCAATACGCGAACGACCATGAATCCTCCTTGCTTCCGCTGAAAACAACGGGCGGCCCGCTTTCACGAGCCGCTCGTCGGCTGTCATTTGCTTTTCACCGCCGCCGCCAAATCCGCGACGCCGGCCAACACCGCCTCCACCTGCTGAATCACCGCGATGTCCAAGCCGGCATCCGTCAGCTTAGTTTTCGCGGCCTCCCCGCCGGCATTGATCAAGCCCGCCAACTCGCCCAAAACGGCGAAGCCGGCGCTCTCAATCGCCGCTGCGGACACCCCAAGCCCCGGCACGGCCGCCGTAACGCCTTCCACGATGGGCGCGGCTTTCTGCGCGACGGCAAGCGCGCGCAGCGCACTTGCGAAAAAGTGACCCACGGACTTCCAAGACAAAGCCATATCTTCTCCTTATGATTTGCTTGCTTCACAGCCAAGCCTGCTTCAGCAGGCTCTTACAAGCGGTGCTTTGGATTTACACACCCGGAAACGGAGCCGCTCTATCCCGGCATGATCTTGAAGCACCCGCCTACCATGCGTACCAGTTGTTATCCGGTCCGCACACAACCTGCCGGCGGCCCGCGGCGCTCAGCACCAACGTCGCCGCTGCTGCTCCGTTGTAGTTGATCGTCTGCCCGCTTACCGTTTGCAGCGTCACCGCGTTGCCGGAGCTGTCCGACTTCACGATCGTCAACTCCAAGCCCGTCGGTGCCGCTTTATCCGGCATCGGCGTGAAACAGCTCGGCAGCATCAACGTTTGCGCCCCCGCGGCCGCATTGGCGATGACATTCTTATTCGCCGTCGTCAGCGTCAACGCTGATGCCGTGTTGATCACCGTCGACAGCATCAACCCGCCTTGCGAGCGGATCGTCCCCTGGTAAGTGATGTTGAAGAACGGCATCTGCCCGGCAATATGTCCGTCGAATAAGTCGCCTTGATACCCGTTGTACTCCTGTGCCGAGTACGCCGAGTAAGTTGCCGCGGGTGCCTTCGGCGCCGCCCACACCGCCGCCACCGCCCCATTGCCGGGCGCATTATTGCTTGCACCGCCACCCGAGAAACCGGTGGTCGTCGCCGGCTCCAGTGCCTGGTAGTAGTTGCCGCACCCCGTCAGGTGGTGTACCGACGCGAATGTAGGGGGCACCCCGCTTGCCGCCTGGTAATTGATCCAGTTCACGCTGGACGACATACCCAGGCAGCTCACGTCCGAGATCAGGAGGTTGTTTGTCACCGCCGCGCTTACCGTGGCGAAGTTCGCGGCGGGAAAGCTGGTCAGCTCCGGCCATTGCACATGGCCGCCGTGCACCTCCACCCCGTTCGCCGCGATGTTGAAAGCCGATACAGCAGGCGAATCCGCGTACACATCCGTCCATACGCTTCCCGCCCCGCCTGTGTCCTGCACCACATAATTCGTCGCCCACGAGGCATTCGCCGCGCTGGACGAGGAAGCCGTATTCGAGCAGGGCGCTGTCGTGCAGGTGTACGGGTACCCAAACCCATGGATCGCGTACCCAGTGTTGCCCGTCCCCTCGTTCCACACCGCCGCCGTCAGGGCATTGCGCACAAGAACCGTGTGCATCACCGAATCGATCGCGGTCTTCTGCAAGTGAATGCCGTACCCCGGCCGCGCGCCCGGCGCGAATGACGAAGCCGCGTAGCTCACCGTCACGTTCCGGAGCAGCGAGTTCATCTGGTGCGTTCCGGACGCCTCCCCCAGCAGGATTCCCTCCGCCGTCGTATCGTTTACGTTCACCGTATCCAGCAGCAGCCCGCGCGCCCACTGGAACTCAAAGCCGTGCGTCGCGTTCTTGGCCGCCAGCAGATTCAGATCTTTAAATGTGCAGCCTTCCGTCAGGGCGGCGTTCCCAAGGAAAAACACATCCCCGTTCAACGCGGCAGGCACCGTCAGCGTCGTCGCCGTCGTGCCGATATTCGCGCCCACCGTCGACCCCGCCGAACCGATCACGCTGATGCATGCCCCGTTTGCCGGCTCCGTCAATGTCGCCGAGATCGGGTATGTGCCCGGCCCCAGCCAGATCGTCTGATTCTTGCCCGCCGCGTTGGCGGCAGAAACCGCCGCCGCCCAAGCGGCATTCAGCGATCCATACGTCGTTCCGTCCACCGTGATCGTTCCGTTCACACGGCTCGCCGTGAGCGCCCCACCTACCGTTGCCGCCCCGCTCGCCGCCAATCCGCCCGCGACCGACACGCCCGCGCCGAAGCTCGCCGCCCCGCTCACCGTTGCGCCGCCCGTCACCGCGACCGTGCTGCCGAAGTTTGCTGCTCCGCCCACACTCACACTGCTGCCGAACGATGCCGGCGCGCTCGCGGTCAGCGCTCCCGTCCCGTTCTGCCCCCATACCTTGAACAGCGGCACCCAGTTCGACCCGCTCCAGTTGTCGTACTCGATTCCCTGCCCGTAGCCGGTCCCCGCTCCGCCCGTGTTGCTCGGTCCGCCGCCCTGGCAAAACCGGTTCTGGATATGCCCGCCGTCCGCCGCCGGCGTGTCAAACATGCAGTACAGGTTTTGGTACTGCATGCCGTTCATGAAATCCCCAAACTGCTGGTATCGCCCAAATTGCGAGGTTTGCTTGTGATACGCGCCCCGAAACGTGTCCCAAAGCACCTCCCCACCCGGAATCGTCAAGTTCACGGCCGCGGTGGCCCCGTTTGCGTAAACCGGTGCAAATAAAACGCTTCCGCCCGTGGCGCCTCCGATGCTCACCTGCTTGCCGTTGGTCCCGCCTACCGTCGCGCTCTGACTTTCCACCCTCTCCGGGTCGATCTGGCCGTCGATCAGCACGTCCGCCCGGTGCTCCGCGACAACCATGCCCTGTGCCGGGTTGGTTCCCGTAAACATCTCCATGTGCCGCAGCTTGAGCGAGGCCTGCGCCGCTCCGAATGGGTCAAACTGATCGTAGAGCTGTGTATAAAAGGCCACGCGGTTTGTCGTCGGATTGCTCGTCGGTGCTTGTATGTCAGGGGTATACCCGACAAGAATCTCCCCGCATGCGTTTGAATTGGTTTGGTCGCAGCCTGCTTTCCAGCCTCCTGCGGCCTGCGGACCCTGCACCTGGTTGACATGCACTCCGTCCAGTTCAAGCGATGCTCCGCCGGGCCCGTACTGCTCAATCACCGTGCCCGCCGGCCACACGATGCCCGCGGGCGCGCTGCCGCCGTTATTTCTCCCGCCAGGCTGGATGTGCATCACTCCATCCGGCGTGAACCCTTCCACATTCACCACCTCGTATTGATTGCGGTTGAGCCCGCTTACATATGCTGACGGTGCCGTACTGGTTCGGTCATAATCCTGCGGCAGCAGCACATACGAGTAGTAATCTCCGTCGTCGATGGACGCGTCGCTCGCTGAACCGAAAAACTGCGGCAGCCATGATGTATCGGCGACCGTGGCCGTCAGCCCGCTCCCTGTCAGGGTTCCGCTTAGATAGCTCTGCTCCGCCTTGCCGCCTACAATATATGCGCGGTTGATCTGCAAGGCGGACCCCCCGCCGAAATAAACGCCTTCATGATAAAAGTTCTAAAATCGAATTACCGACGCATCCCAAACACGTACGCCGCTCAACATGAACGTCGATTTCACCGACCCGCCGACAAAACTTACGTTCACCGCCTTTTCAATGTCGATGGAGCCGTGCGGGTCCGGGTAAATTACCGCCGGGGTCGTAGTTGTCCCTTGCGTCGTATACTGCCCCGCCGTACAGTTCACGCTGTAGCAATACCGTCCCACGGCCCCGTTCCCATTCCCGCCGTCTGCCGTCTGCCCCGCTTCAATCACATGCGTGTTATAGAAATAGTCCTCATTGGAGTCGCCCGCCATGATCAATGGCCAGCGCACCTGATAAAACGACAAGTCGTAACTTGTGACCCGCTCCGAAGGTCCGTTCATCTGGAGCCCGCGGCCGCCGTGATTGAAAAAGTGCAAATTGCGCAGCGTGGTAAACCCTGCATCAAGCTCCAACAGATTGCCCATTGTCGCTTTACCGCTTCCTTCCAATGTCAGGTTTTCCAGTCCTCCATAGCACGAGTATGTCGAGCACTGGCCGGCGAACACCATCGTGACTAAGCTCGCCGTCGGGTTGGTTTCCTGTAAAATCGCCCCCGCCTTGCTGTCCCCTTCCAGCTTCATCAGATTCGGCACCCGCAGCGTTCCATTTACTAAGTAATGTCCCGGGGGTAGGTACACCGTCGGGTAATCGCCGTCCCTCGACGGCGCGTTCCCAAGCGCAAACGCAATCGCCGCCTGCAGCGCCGCGGTGGAATCCCGCACACCCGTGGGGTCCGCTCCGCCGGCGAAATCCACGCTCCGCACATCGACCCGCGGCAGCTTCGTCACTTGGTTGGCGACCGCCACGGTGCCCGTCACGACGCCGCCGGACAGCGGCAGCGTACCCGCTATAGCTTGGTCCACATAATGTTTTGTCGTTGCCTGCGTATCCGCCTGCGGATCACTGCCCAGCGACAAAGGTCCGCTCAGCGCGCCGCCCGTCAGCGGCAGAAAATTCGCGGTCGTCGGCGTCGTCTGTGCAAACAGGTTGTCCACATAGGTCTTGCTCACGCTTTGTACCGCCACGGCCGCCGGCTGCAGCTGCGCCCGCACCCCGGCAATCGTCGCCTTCGCCCCTGTCGGCACAGTCCAGTACTCCCGGCTTATGCTTCCGTCGCTCAGGTGGTACACCACCGTGTAAAAACTTCCCGCCGGCGTCGCCCCTGCATTCGGCGCAAGCTGCACTGAGGCAAATCCATCCGCTCCCACCGTGATCTGCAGCGAACCTGCCGCCACCGCCTGGTTTGCCGCCGTCGTAAACGCGGGCCAACTTACCGTCAACACTCCCGATGCCGGCTGCCCGTTGGCCCGGTATACCGTGCCTTGCACAGTGGTCAGCGCCACTTGCGCCCACGCCCCCATGCCGGCCAGCAGCACCGCCCATTGAACAGCCCACCGCAATAACACGCCCATGCCCCGCATCCGTCCTCCCCTTCCACGCCGCTGGCTGCAAACAAAAGCGGCGCGGCCCGGCAGCTCACAGCCGCCGAACCGCGCCCCAAACACCCAGTCTCCAGACCGCAACCAAGCATCCCGGAGATAAGTCCACAACCTTCAGACCCGCCGCTTCATCCCGCTTCCCAAACCTGATTGCTGATCCCGCGGCCTACTCCAACTCCCCCATCAGCATTTCCGCCAAGCTCATCCGTGCCCGCGCCGCCTGCGCGTCGCCTTTTCGCTTCAGCGACACTTCCGCTTTGTCCCAAAGCCACTTCGCATGCTGCAGGCTTCCCTTTTTCGCCTGCTCGACTGAAGCCTTCACAATCTGCGGCAGCGCTTCAGCCACCTGCGCTTCCAGCTCCCGCCCCATCTTCGGTCCGCTGCACCGCGCCCGTACCTTCGTCCCCCGGCTCGCCCGCCCAGGCTCCGCCACGCTCCGCACTGCTTCTCTCTTTAACGCTCTCGTCTTTGTTCTCAAGTACGCACCCCATCCAGGAAACAAAAAAGGCAAGCTGCCCGGACGCCCCGCCCGAGCCGCATGCCTAACCTCACTCTATCCGCGCCGCCTCAATTAGTACGCCAACGGTTTCCATGCCGGGCCCATTTGGTGTACCCTCACCCAAATCAATCTTGGAGGCTCCCCACCGCCATGAAACAAACGCTTGCTCTTTTCCTCGCCCTCGCCGCCGTTTCCGCTGACGCCCAAAAAAGCGCGAAGCGCGGCATCGCCTACGACCTGCCCAGCGCCGGCGACGCCCAAGTCCTCTCTCCGGGCGTCTCCTGGTGGTACAACTGGGGCATCAATCCCAACTCCGGCATCCCTTCCAACTACAACTCCGCCTACGGCCTCACCTACTACCCCATGCTTTGGGACGCCAACTTCAACAAGGCCGGAGCCGAGTCCTTCATCAAAGCCCACCCTGAAATCAAGTACCTCCTCGTCCTCAACGAGCCCAACGTTTCCGGTCAAGCCAAGTGCGGCAACAACACCGGCTACTGCAAACCCGCCGACGCCGCCGCTCTCTGGCCTCAGTTCGAAGCCGTCGCCGCGGATACCGGCACGCAAATCGTCGGCCCCCAAATCACCTACGGCACCGACCCCACCTACGGCAGCCCCATCACCTGGATGGACGCCTTCATCTCCGCCTACCAAAACAACAACGGCGGCCGCTCTCCCCGCATCGACTATCTCGGCTTCCACTGGTACGACTACGGCCTCGCCTCGCAGCTCGACAACCTGAAGAAGTACGGCAAGCAAATCTGGGTCACTGAGTTCGCCAATTGGCACAACGGCGACGGCAGCGCGCAAATCGATACCCTCGCCAAGCAGGAAGCGCAGATGCAGGACATGGTCAACACCTGCGAAACCCGCGCCGACGTCTTCCGCTATGCCTGGTTCACCGGCCGCGTCTCCCCTGACCCCCACTACGACTCGCTCCTCGGCGCTTCCGGCCAGCTCACCGATCTCGGGAAGTATTACCTCAGCCTGCCCGTCTCCGGTACTGCGTCTACTGCTCCCACAACATCCTCGGTCCTCGTCGACTCCGGCTCTTCCTCCGCGCAGGGCTCCTACGCAGCCGATAAAAACTTCTCCGGCGGCGCGACCGCGAACTCCTCCAACACCATCGCCATCCCTTCCGGCGACACCGCTTCCCAGTCCGTCTACCAAACCAACCGCTACGGCAACTTCACCTATACCTTCTCAGGCTTCACGGCGAACTCCGCCCACACCGTCAAGCTCCACTTCGCTGAAACCTACTGGCAAAGCACCGGCCAGCGCACCTTCAACGTCCTCGTCAACGGCGCGACCGCCCTCTCCAACTTCGACATCATCGCCGCCGCCGGCAGCCGCAATGCCGCCGTCGTCAAATCTGTAAATGCCACAGCGAACAGCTCCGGCCAAATCACCATCCAGTTCCAAACCGTCACGAACAACGCCCAAATCAACGCCGTCGAAATCAACTGAGCACCGAGAACCAAACGCAAAGCCCGGGTTCCCGAACCCGGGCTTTGCCGCGCCGTAAAGCCTGTGCAAGGTCTTCCTGTCCCGCTTTCGGACTTCCTCGGGTCATCTCAGGGCAGACCGTATACTCAGTCTCGAAAATACCCATACTGCTCCCGGAGCATGCCCATGCCCCCGCGACTTCTTGCGCCCTTTTTGCTCCTTGCTGCCTTGCCGCTCCACGCTCAACAAGCCCCGTCTTTTCCCGGGTTCGCCACTTCCCCCAGCTTTCCCGCGGGCGGCCCCGGAGCCCCCGTCGGCTACCTGCCTCTCGCCGCCGACTTCAACCGCGACGGCCGCATGGACGTGGTCACCTTCGGCAACGGCCGCATCTGCCTGCGCCCCGGCAACGGTGACGGCACCTTCGCCGCCCCCATCCTTTCCACGCCGCCCGACAACGGCCATCTGCTCCTACAGCAGCCCACGCAAGCGCTCCTGGCCGACTTCGACAATGACGGTTACCCCGACCTCCTCGTCAGCAACACACTTACCGCCGCCGTCTACCTCAACCACCGCGACGGCACCTTCACTCCGGGAGCGCTGCTCCAGCTGCCTTCCGCGATCAACAGCGGCGGGTATGTCGGGTTTGCCGTCGGCAAAACCACCCCGGGCGGAGCGGCCAATGTCGTAGGGCTAGCCGCAACTGCGAATTTCACAGCCACCGCGGTCACGTTCATGAACGACGGTCACGGTGCGTTTCCGCGCACGCAAACAAGCCCGCTCACCCCCGCTTCCGCCTCGGGAGGCCTGCTGCTCCAACCTCCCATCCTCGCCGACACCGATAACGACGGCATCCCCGACCTGCTCTACCTCTCCCAAAACTTCACCGGCACCGCGAGCACGCCGCTTTCCATTCACCGCGGCAAGGGTGGCAGCACATTTCAAACCGCCTCCAGCGCCGGCACGCTTGCCTTTCCGCCCGCGGCCGAAAACAACCGCAACACTTTGCTCGCGGCAAGCCTTTCCGGTAATCCGGCCAAGCAGGACATCCTGTTTTCCTCGCGCCTCGGCCCCTACGCCGCCTTCAGCAACGGCGACGGCACATACAGCTCTCCGAAGCCTGTCCTTGCCCAACCCTTTACGCTCGACAGCAACGATTTCGGCCTCGCTCTCTCTGACTTCAACGGCGACGGCAAGCTCGACCTCGCCGCGGTCCGGCAGGGCGGCCTTGCCGCGTTTCTAGGCCGCGGCGACGGCAGTTTCGGCCCGCTTGCCGGCACGGCTGCCCTCAACGACGGCTTTCTCACCGGCACCGGCGTACTCCAAACCGCTTTCGCCGACTTCAACGGCGACGGCATCGCCGACGCCGTCACAGCGGACAACGCCACCGGCTATCTCACGCTCAGCCTCGGCCGCGGCGACGGCACCTTCAACGCGCCGGCCCTGCTCTACTCGGCGGCCTCCCCGGCGGTTTTTCCTCTCGACTTCATCGCCGCTCAATCAGCCGACCTGAACGGCGACGGCATCGCGGACATCCTTGGCGCGGCCAACGTCAGTACCTTCTCCGCCTCCGCACCCGTCGCGGTTTCAGCGCTCGCCGCCGGCAAAGGCGCGTTCCAATGGAAACAGGCCTTTGCGGACCCCTCCATCCACGACGTCCCGCTCGCCTACGGAAACGCCCGGGTCTACGGCTCCAAAACCATTCTCGACTTCAACAACGACGGCAAAGCCGACCTCCTGGTAAGCCGTCACGACCGCGTCGTCGGCGTCGAAAGCGTCTACGACTACGCCATCGCACTCGGCAACGGCGACGGTACCTTCCAAACTCCGATGCCCATTCCGCTCAACCAAACCCTGCCGTGCGGCATCCAGCAGGCGTCTGCCGGCGACATCAACGGCGACGGCAAACTCGACCTTGTTGCCGCTTACGGCGGAGACGGAGCTTGCACCCCCGCCGCCGCT
>CAXTSB010000036.1:26106-26464 GCA_964246845.1 uncultured Acidobacteriaceae bacterium | reverse complement strand
GACGTGGAAGGCGGCCAAGCGACGTTGTTCACGACCCCCGACCGCCATGCGCTGCTGGTCGACACAGGCTGGCCCGGCCACGGCGGGCGCGATGCCGGCCGCATCCAGGAAGCCATGCGCCTGGCCGGGGTTACGCGGCTGGATGCGGTGCTGATCACGCACTACCATGACGACCACGTCGGGGGCGTCCCAGCGCTTGTGAAGCAAGTACCGGTGGGGCTCTTCCTGGACCACGGGCCGAATCGCGAAGACTTCCCGCCGGACAAGCTGGGCCCGCTCGATGCGTACAACAGCCTGGTCAAGAAAAAATACCCCCGGCAGTCGCTCCAAGTCGGTCAGGCTTTGCCGGTTCCGGGCT
>CAXTSB010000036.1:5126-26096 GCA_964246845.1 uncultured Acidobacteriaceae bacterium | reverse complement strand
AACGTGCTCCCGCGGCCGCTGCCCGGCGCGGGCGCGCCCAACCCCCACTGCCCCGTCGCGCCCGAAGCCGGCGACCAAACCGAAAACGCCCGCTCGCTCGGCTTCGCGCTTCAGTGGGGCCGGGCACGTGTGCTCGACCTGGGCGACCTGACGCGCGACAAGGAGCAGGCGCTGATGTGCCCGGTAAATCGCCTGGGCCGCATCGATTTGCTCGTGGTGTCGCACCACGGCTGGTCCCAAAGCTCCAGCCCCGAGCTCGTCCACGCCATCGAGCCTCGGGTTGCCGTCATGGACAACGGGCAGGTCAAGGGCGGGTCGATCCCGACCTTCCAAACCATCGCGTCCACGCCGAGCAAGCCCGCGCTTTGGCAGCTCCACCATTCCGACGAAGCCGGCCCGCTGAACGCCCCCGAACCGCACATCGCCAATCTCCTGGGCACCGCCCAAGGCCCCGACCCCGGCTACCTCCTGCGCGCCACGGTGACGCCCGACGGCGCGATCACGGTGTGGAACTCGCGGACGGGAGCGGTGGAAAGCTATCAAAGGTTACAGTGATGCCGGCACCTGCGAATCTATAGGACCGCTTCAGGCGTCCGCACGCGCCGGGCGATATCGGTGCCAAGCCGGGTAAAGTGTTTCACGTTCCAGGTGTACAGGGCCGACGCCTTCACAAGAACAGCGGCTGAGGCAAGCAGCACATCGTAAACTCCGCCTCCGGCGATGCCTGCTTCAGCTGCACGTTCGAGGGCAGCGAGGTACTGTTCCGCGCCCAACTCGACAATTGTGAAGCGCTCGCGGATACTTCCCAAAAACAGCATGACCTCATGCGGGGCAGCGCGATGCCTTCCCGGCATGCCGGTCAGCACGGCGTACACCTCAGCAAGGCTATGTGCCGCGACAGCGGCGCTTTTCCTGCTTTGCCGGACAAACAGGTTGAAGCTGTCTGCGTGGTGCGCATGATCGGCGTAAAAAGCCGCTACAAGGACGGACGTGTCGAGAAAAGATTTCAACGGCGCTGCCGAACGTTTTGCAATATCTCATCCGTATCGGACGCAGTCAGCTTTTTGCCGGTCCGAAAAACCCAAACACCCTGTTCTTTGCACATCGGCGACTCGGGCCGGACCGGCGCTAAGGTGACCTGCCCGCCTTCCGAGCGAAGCGCAAGTGTATCGCCGGCACCGAGATGTAAAGCATCGCGCAGCGACTTGGGAATGAGGACGCGCCCTGCACTGTCAAGCGTTACGGTTGTTTCCACGATCAAAGCCTAAAGTGGGAAACCACCGTTGTCAATTCCCAACTGCCGATCCCACTCACACGGAGCAGCCGCGCTGGAATGCGTCCGCATGTGACCTGCGGGCCGGGTTTCGATGAGATCAAGTTGACAGCCCCGCCCTTCGCCTCTTAGGTTCCATTCGCAGGAACCCTATGCGCCCCAGCTTTCTTTCGCTCGCCCTCATTGCCGCCCCCACCTTTGCCCAAGCGCCCGCCGACCTGCTCAATCCCGCCCTGCCCACCGCGCAGCGCGTGGACGCGCTCGTCCGCGCCATGACGCTGGACGAAAAGGCGAGCCAGATGATGAATCAGTCCCCGGCGATCCCGCGGCTCGGCATCCCGGCTTACGACTGGTGGTCCGAGGGGCTGCACGGCATCGCGCGCTCGGGGTACGCGACCGTGTTCCCGCAGGCCATCGGCATGGCGGCGACCTGGGATAAGTCGCTGATCGGGCGGGAAGCCGACGTGATCAGCACGGAAGCCCGCGCCAAGTACAACGTTGCGAGCGCGGAAGGCAACCGGGGGCGCTACTTCGGGCTGACCATCTGGTCGCCCAACATCAACATCTTTCGCGACCCGCGCTGGGGCCGCGGGCAGGAAACCTACGGCGAGGACCCGTTCCTAACCGGCTCGCTGGCAAAGGAGTTTGTGCGTGGATTGCAGGGCCCTGACCCCGCCGCGCCCCGCACGGTGGCTACCCCGAAGCATTTCGCCGTACACTCCGGGCCGGAAAGCACGCGTCACAAGGCAAATATCGACCCCTCGGCGCACGACCTGGAAGATACGTACTTCCCGGCCTTCCGCGCGACCATCGTCGATGCAAAAGCCGACTCGCTGATGTGCGCCTACAACGCGGTGGACGGCTCGCCCGCCTGCGCGAGCACCCTGCTCTTAAAGGACACGCTGCGGGACGCGTGGGGCTTCCAAGGATTTGTGACCTCGGACTGCGGCGCGGTGGACGACTTCTTCCACGGACATAACACCTCGCCCGATGCCGAGCACGCGGCCGCCGCGGCGGTGCTTGCCGGAACCGACACCAACTGCGGCACCACTTATCGCGCGCTGCCGCAAGCCGTGCACGCCGGGCTGCTGCCCGAGTCGGCGATCGACCAAGCCGTGCGGCGGCTGTTTACCGCGCGCGTTGAGCTGGGGCTGTTTGACCCGCCGGCGAAGGCCGGGTACGCGCAGCTGCCGCCCTCGGAGATCGACTCTGCGCCGCACCGCGCACTCGCCGTACAAGCGGCGCGGGAGTCGGTGGTGCTGCTCAAGAATGACGGGACTCTGCCGCTCAAGCCGGGTGTGAAGACATTGGCCGTCGTCGGCCCGAACGCCGCTTCACTGCTTGCATTGGAAGGAAATTACAACGCTATCCCCTCGCGCCCGGTGCTGCCGGTGGACGGTCTTGCGGCCGGCTTCCCCGGCGCGAAAGTGGTCTATGCCCAGGGCTCACCGTACGTGGAAGGGGTAGCCCTGCCCGCGCCCCGCACCCTGTTCCACACAGCCGGCGGCGAGGAAGGGCTGACCGGCGCATACTACGCGTCGCCCGATTTCTCCGGCGCGCCCGCGGCGACCCGGGTCGACAAGCAGATCGACTTTGACTGGACCTACGCCGCGCCCGTACCTGGGCTGGAGGAGAAGAGCTACTCGGTGCGCTGGACGGGGACGATCACCCCGCCCAAGCCTGGCCCGTACACCTTCGGGCTTAAAATCAGCCGCTGCGGCGACGGCTGCGACGGTCTGCCTTCCACACTGGACCGCAACACCGAGCGGGTCGCGGTGACGCTTGACGGCAAGCCTGTGGATGTTTCGAAACACACACCCGGGACCGATGATTGGGGCTCACTGATGCCGGAGGCGCACCTCACGTTCGCGGACGCGAAGCCGCATGCGATCACGATTGAGTACCGTCATTTGGGGCCCCTGACGGCCTCGCAAATCTCCCTGCGCTGGCTGCCTCCTGCGGACCTTGAACTGGAGCAGGCAATTGCCGCAGCGAAACAGGCCGATGCGGTGGTGGCGGTCGTGGGCTTGACGAGCGAGCTGGAAGGCGAGGAGATGCCCACGCATACCGAGGGTTTCTCAGGAGGCGACCGCACCTCGCTCGACCTGCCCGCGCCGCAACAGCGTTTATTGGAAGCGCTGGCCGCGACGGGCAAGCCGCTGATTGTGGTTGCGGAAAACGGGTCGGCCCTGTCGCTGAACTGGGCCGCCGCGCACGCCAACGCCATCGTCGAAGCCTGGTACCCCGGCGAGGCAGGCGGGGAGGTGCTGGCCGACGTCCTAGCCGGGCGTGTAAACCCGAGCGGCAAACTGCCCATGACTTTTTACGCGAGCGCCGCGGATCTGCCTCCGTTTGAGGACTACAGCATGCGCGGGCGCACCTATCGCTACTTCACCGGCAAACCGCTGTGGGCGTTCGGCTATGGCCTGAGTTACACCAAGTTCTCCTTCGGAAACCTGCACGTAAGCGAAAGCCGCTTAAAGGCCGGTGAGCCGCTCACGGTGGAAGCGGAGGTCCGCAATACAGGCTCGGTCGCGGGCGAGGCGGTGGCGGAACTGTATCTCGTTCCGCCCGAAGCGCCGCTCGCGCCCCGGCGCAAGCTGGTCGCTTTTGACCGTACTCCATTGGCTCCCGGCGAAACGCGCCGCCTCCACTGGCAGCTTTCCCCGCGCGACCTCAGCACGGTGGATGATGGAGGCCGCCGGGCCGTCCGCCCGGGCGCGTACACGCTCGCGCTCGGCAGCCCCGAGCCGGAAGCGACCGCGAAGCTGACGATCAGCGGAGAGCGGCAGCTGCCAAAATGAGAGCATGGCCGAGCCCCAAGACGACCCCCGCATCTACTTCGCCGCCGAGCGAACCTTTCTGGCGTGGCTGCGGACGGGCTTGGGCCTTATGGGCATCGGCTTCGCTGTTTCGCGGTTCGGGCTTTTCCTGCGTCAAATGGTGCCCGCGCCCGGAGCGAAGGCGCACCCTACAGGTATTTCCGTTGCGGCCGGCGTTGGACTGGTGATTCTCGGCGTAATTGTGAACCTCGGGGCGGTATTGCAGCACCTCAGGGTCGTGCGTGAACTCCGCTCCGGCGCATGGGTGCCCGGCGTTTCGCGCCCGGCCGTCGCTTTCGCTGTCGTGCTGGCCGGCTGCGGCGCGGCGCTCGCGGGTTTTCTCCTACTTGTCCGCTGAGCGCTTCTCATGGAGCACTCACCAAACCCGGCAAAGCTTGCCTAGTAGAGTGGCCCTCGCCGTGCACGTATCACCGGCGAGGACACACGATGAACAGCGGACTTTATGCCGCCTGCGCCGGGCTCATCGCGCGCACCGATTCGGTTGACGCGATCGCCAACAACCTTGCCAACGCGTCCACCGCGGGTTTCCGCGCGCGCGAGGGCTCTTTTTCTTCCGTGCTTGCCGAGTCAGGCCGCCGCCCGCTCGGCTCGACGCTGAACCAGGTCACCAACAACTTCGGCGTGCTCGGGGCGACCCGGCTCGATGCGACGCAAGGTTCGCTGACCACCACCGGCAACCAGCTGGACGCCGCGATTGAAGGTTCGGGCTACTTCGCCGTGCAAACGGCCGGGGGCGTCCAGTACACACGCAACGGGAGCTTCCGCGTTTCCGCGCGGGGGCAGCTGGTGACGCAAAGCGGCGAAGCCGTGCTGGGCGAGGGCGGCGCGATCACGCTGCCGCCGGGGCAGGTTTCCATCGCGCCCGACGGCACGGTTTCCGCCAACGGCGCGGTCGCCGGAAAACTCAGGATCGTTGAGTTCGCGCCCACTGCCCAGCCGGTGAGCGCGGGCGCGAACAATTATACGGTCCCGCAGGCCGAGGTGCGGACGGCCGCGAACTCAACCGTACACCAGGGCGTGCTTGAAAGCTCCAACGTCAACCCCGTCGCGAGCGTCGTCGCGCTGATCGACGCCCAGCGCTCCGCCGAACAGATGCGCCACGCCCTCACCCTTTTCGACAGCGACCTGAACAAAACCGCCGCGCAAGACCTTCCGCGCGTAAGCCTCTAAGGAACTCCTCATGATTCGTTCCCTGTACACGGCCGCCAGCGGCATGACCGCCCAGCAGCTCAACCTGGATGCCATCGCGAACAATCTCTCGAACTCTTCGACCGCCGGTTTTCAGCAGCGGCGGGTCCAGTTTTCCGATCTGCTCTACCAAAACCAGATTTCCCCCGGCTCGGCGGCGTCGCAGCAGACCACGGTTGCCGCCGGCCTCCAGGTCGGGCTCGGGGTGCGGCCGACCTCGACCGAAATCCTGCAAACACAGGGCAATCTGTCGCAAACCGGCAACCAGCTCGACCTTGCCATCCAGGGCCACGGGTTCTTTCAAATCCTGCTGCCCAACGGACAAACCGGCTATACCCGCTCCGGCACCTTCCAACTTGACGCGCAAGGCAACGTGGTGACCACCAACGGCGACCCGCTCCAGCCCGCCATCACCGTTCCGCCGGACGCGACCGCGGTGACGGTCGGACAGGACGGGACGGTGAGCGTGACCCAGCCCGGGCAGACCCAAGCGCAGCAGGTCGGGCAAATCCAGCTCGCATTGTTTGTCGACCCCGCGGGCCTGGACTCCGCCGGCGGCAACATTTACCTGCAAACCACCGCGTCCGGCGACCCCATTATCGGCTCGCCGGGCGGCACGGAAGGCATCGGCAGCCTCCAGCAGGGTGTGCTCGAGCAGTCCAATGTCAGCGTCGTGGACGAGTTCGTGCAGATGATCGTGGCGCAGCGCACCTATGAGTCGAACTCGCGCGTTGTCAAAGCCTCGGACGAGATGCTGCAGCAGTTGAACCAGCTTGCCCAGTAACACGCGTTTGCCGTGGAGGACCAAATGCACCCGATAGCCCTAGCCGGCCTGCTCGTTCTACCGAACGCGGCGCTCCCGACCGCGCCGACAACCTACATCCAGGCGGGAGATGTGACGCGGGCCGTTGTCGCCGCAAACCCCGAGCTCGCGGGCGCTTCGGTCGAGCTCCCGGCGGCTGTTTCTACCCGCGAGGCGGCTCCCGAGCTCGAAGCCGGGCCGGTTGAGCGCTGGTCCGCGGATACACCGATTGCGCACGTCCGCGTCCGCTGTGTTCACGGTGCGGCCTGTCGTCCGTTTTACGCGACGGTACACCTGTCCGCCGCCCCGGGGCAGGCTGCTACGAAACCGAAACAAACCGCCGATGCGGACCAAGCGCAAACGCTGCGCCCCGGAGCGCACGCGGCGCTCGTGATCGACAGCGGGCGCATCCATCTCCGCATTCCCGTCACTTGCCTCGGCGGCGGCGCGCCGGGCGCGCCGATCCGCGTCGCGGGCCCGAAGAACGCCCGCGTGTACCAGGCCACGGTGGTCGACGGCACAACAGTCCGGGGTGTTCTATGAGCCGCGCCCTTACCCTGGCCCTGTGCCTCTTCGCGGCGAGCGCCCATGCCGACATCACCAGCTTGCTGCCCAAGAAGCTGCAGCCCAAGAACCCCGATGCCGCGCAGCTGCGCGCCGACTATATCGACCGGCTTGAGCAGGCAAACGTGCCCTCCGCCTATACACCCTCGATCGGCAGCCTGTGGTCGCCCGCGGCCGTGCTCGCCGACCTGTCTTCCGACTACAAGGCCCACACCTTGAACGACACAGTGACCATCAGGGTTTCGGTCCAAACCACGGCCGCCCAAAGCGGCAATGTCGCCTCGCAGCGCCAGTTCACGACCTCCTCCGGCATCTCCGGGCTCGCGGGCGACCTCGCGACGCGCGGCGTCAACCCGCTGTTTAACGCGCAAAGCAACAGCAATCTGAAAGGGCAAGGTCAGACCGCTTCCAACACCACCTTTGTCACCAATTTGACCGGCCAGGTGATCGCCGTGCTGCCCAACGGCAATCTTGCGATCGAAGCCGAGCGCGAAATCTTCATGAACAATCAGCATGAGCACGTGGTCGTGCGCGGCGTCGCGCGCCCCGGCGACATTTCCCCCGCGAATATCGTGCCTTCCGCCTCGCTGTCCAATCTGGAAATCGAAGTGAAGGGCAAGGGCATCATCTCCGACTCAACCCGGCCCCTCAACCCTTTCACCCGCGCCATCCTGTACCTTTTCGGCTTCTGACCTATGCTTCGAACCTTTCTCATCCTGCTCTGCGCCTTTTCCGCGGCCGCGCAAACCGCCGCGCCGAACCGCTCGGTGCTGCTGCGCGACATCGCCGACGTTGAAGGCGTACGCGACAACCAGCTCGTCGGCTACGGCTTGGTGACCGGCCTGCGCGGCACCGGCGACAAACAGCAGACCTTCTTCACCGTGCAAACGCTTGCCAATGTGCTCCAACGCATGGGCGTACAGATCAACCCGGCTCAGGTGGTGGTCAAGAATGTCGCCGCTGTGTTCGTGACCGCGAACCTGCCCGCGTTCGCGAGCCCCGGCATGAAGATCGACCTTACTGTGTCTTCGGTCGGCGATGCGAAATCGCTTGAAGGCGGCGTCCTGCTGCTCACGCCGCTGCACGGGCCGGACGGGCGCGTCTACGCCGAAGCGCAAGGCCCCTTGGTGCTGGGCGGCTACAGCGAAGGGGCAGTCGGCAACGTCCGCACCGTCAACTTGCCGACGACCGGCCGCGTGCCGAACGGGGGCATCGTGGAACGCGGCGCGGCGGTCGACCTGACCCAGTTCCGCTCGGTCTCGTTGATCCTGCGCAATGACGACTTCACGGCCGCCCGCGACGCCGCGGACGCGATCAATGGAAGCCGGGGCCGCCCGGCGGCGGGCGCGGTCGACTCCCGCCGCATCCTGGTGAACGTCGCCGAAGCCGGCCAGCCCTCGGTGCCGCTGCTCATCTCGCGCGTTCAGAACCTTTCCATTCATTACCACGAGCCCGCCCGCGTCGTCGTGAACGAACGTACCGGCACGATCGTGCTGGGCGGCGATGTCCAGCTTTCCCCCGTGTCGCTGCTGCACGGCTCGCTCACCATCGAGGTCGCGACAACGCTCGCCGTATCGCAGCCCGCCCCCTTCAGCAGCGGCACCACGCAGGTGGTGCCGCAAACCACCCAGGCGGTCAAGGACCCCCCCCCGCCATCGCTCCGGCGCGACAACGGGGCGCACGGGGCTGGGCTAATCCGAGGGCTTCATGCCATCGGCGCGACTTCGCGCGATATTGTCGCGATCCTGCAAGCCATTAAAGCGGCCGGCGGGCTACAAGCCGACCTGGAGGTGATCTAGCCCTATGAGCGTTCAAGCCCTTGCCCCTAACCCGGATTTACAACTCCGCGCCGCGCAGGCCGCCTCCGCTTCCGGCGAGTCCGCGAAGATTGCAAAGGCCGGGCGCGACTTTGAATCCATCCTGCTCGGCTCTTGGCTCCAAGGCGCGGAATCGAGCTTCGGCTCGGTTCCCGGCAGCGAGGAGGACGAGGACGCCGGAGGCGAGCAGCTGAAAGGCATCGGCGTCCAGCAGCTGGCGACGGCTTTGGCGAACTCGGGCGGCATCGGCCTGGGCAAGCTCATCGCCGAACAGCTCCAATCTGGAGCAAAACCTCAATCGCCAACGACCCACGCATTATGACTTGCAGCAAAAAGGGAGCAAAACAAAAAAATATTTGCATCCTGCCCTGAACGGAAATGGGAAAAGTGCCGATATGGAACTTGTCTCATCCGAAAGGAGACATGATGCCGATCGAGATCACTGCTGTCGCCGCTGTTGCCGGGCTGGACGCCTCGTCCGGAGCCGGGGCGAGAACAGCTGCCCGCACGGCCTCGGCTGCTTCGGCACCCGAAGACACCACTTCGCTTTCGCCGCGTGCGCTGTCGGTTCCCGCGCTTACCCAGCAGGCGCTTTCCTCCGCAGACGCGCGCGCGGCCCGGGTGGAGGCGCTGCGCCATGCGGTGACGAACGCGGCGTACAACATTGATCCGACGCTCGTTGCCGAGGCGATTCTCACGTCCAGCGTTTAACCGGTTGAGGAAAGAATCATGCGTGTGCCGAGCAAACCCGCTGCCCCGCTCCGAGAGGAGCAAGACTGCCTCAACGGCTTCGCTTCGCTTTCCGGCGAGCTGCGCCGAGCCATCCTCGCCATTGCCGCGAATGATGCGGAGGAGCTGGATGACAGCCTGGTCCGGCAGGCGCAAAATCGGGCCGCGCTCGAATCCGCTTTGGTGCGCTTTGAGCGGAGCACGCCGCCCTCGCCTGCCGCGAAAGCGCGCATTTTGTATGCGGCCCGTGAGCTGGCCGACCTCAACGAGCAATATGCCGCGCTGGTCGCGCACTCCGGCGAATCCGTCCGCCTGCTTGCCGCCCTGCATGGAGCCATGCAGCATGCGGCACGAGGGGGGCAGTCGTGGCGCGCTTAGAACACATACTTAGAGGAGGCCCGGCATGGGCGGCTTGAATACTGCTCTTTCAGTTGCAACCGGGGCGCTTTCGGCGAACGAAGCGGCCATTGAAACGGTCAACAATAACATCGCCAACGCGAACACCCCCGGCTACAGCCGCGAAACCGTGAACCTGTCGGCAAACGCCGCCGAGCAGTCCGGCGGCGTCGCGATCGGGACCGGGGTAAATGCCGACAGCGTAACCGGCGTCCGCGATCAGCTTCTGGATCTACGGATTCAACAGCAGACTTCCGCGCAGTCGTCCGCCTCGGCGCAGAGTACGGTGCTCGCATCCGTGGAGCTGAATTTCTCAACGGCCACAGGGAATGTGGGCACGAGCTTGTCCAAGTTTTTCGCGGGCTTGTCCGCGCTTTCCGCGACTCCGACCAGCGCCGCCGCCCGGCAAGCAGCCATCGGCAATGCTCAGGACTTGGTCGACCAGTTTCACGCAACGAGCAGCAGCCTGACCTCCGCGCAGTCCGGCTTGAACACGCAAATTCAAGGCGACGTCGTCAAGGTCAACGCGCTTGCCGCGCAAATCGCTTCCCTCAACCAGCAGATCGGGACGGCGCAGGGAGGAAACGGTCCCGCGGTCTTGCTGGACCAGCGGACGGAGCTGGAGCGGCAGCTCGCCACCTATACTGACGTTTCCATCACGACAACGCCGGAGGGCGACACAGTCACGACTGCCGGCGGCACTGTTCCGCTGGTTGAAGCGAACCACAGCTTTGCCCTCACGACCGCCACAGACACAAACGGTTTGACGCAGGTGAGCGATTTACTCGGCAACAACATCACCGCCAAGCTCGCCGGTGGGGACCTGGGCGGGGCTGTTCAGGCTCGGGACGTGGTCATCCCCGGCCTGTTGACACAGCTCAACTCGCTGGCCGGCAATTTCGCGAACGCGATCAACGCGGCTCAGTCCACGGGATACGATCTGGCCGGAAACGCAGGGGGAGCTCTGTTTACCGGAACCACGGCCGCCTCCATTGCCCTGCGCACCACAAATGGGGATGCAATTGCTGCCGGGGGCAACGGCGCGGCGGGCGACAACAGCAACGTCGCGAAGCTCACCGCAGTGCAGAACAGCTCGCCCGGACCGGGCACCCTCAGCCCCACGGATGCCTATGCCGCACTGGTCAACGCAGCCGGAACGGCAGCTTCGTCGGCCAAAACGCAATCGGACGCCCTCAACAGCTCGCTTTCGCAGCTCAAGACCCAGCAGAGCTCGGTTTCCGGCGTTTCGATTGATGAAGAATCGGCAAAGCTCATCCAGTTCCAACAGGCGTACCAAGCCTCGGCGGAGGTTGTTTCCACCATCCGCTCACTGTTTTCCTATACCATCGGCATCCTTGCGAACGGCTGACTGACATGCGCGTATCTTCCTACTTCGACTCCGGCATCCTCCTCGGCATCCAGCAAAGCGATGCGGCCTACCAGACAGCGCTGCAGCAGGTGTCCTCTGGCCAGAGGGTTAACGTGCCCAGCGATGACCCAACGGCATCCGCCCTCCTGGTGCAAACCCTGAGCGACAGCGATGCAGTGGACCAGTACACAAAAAATGCGAGTGCCGCGCTCGGTCAGGCGCAGACCGCGGACTCCGCCCTCAGCTCGGTAGTTTCCTTGCTGACGCAGGCGGTCACCCTGGGAACGCAGGGTGCCAACGGTACAAATACAGCGGCGAACCGGCAAACGCTGGCGACGCAAGTGCAAGGCATTCTGGCGAGCGTGGTTTCCGCGGCCAACACAACGTACCAAGGTCAGCCCGTATTCGCGGGAACCTCTCAAAATTCCCCGGCTTTTGTTCTCAACGCGAGCGGGACGGCCACATACCAGGGCGACAACAGCAGCAAGAGCATCCAGGTGGGCGCGAGCCTGTCCGTCCAGGTCAGCCTTCCCGGCAATCAAGTGTTCACAAGCGGCAGCGGCAATGTTCTTGCCTCTCTCACCCAGCTTGCCTCCGCGCTCGGCGGGAACTCGGCAGCCGCGATCAGCACCGCCACCGCGAATGTGACGACAGCTCTCAACTACCTCACCGCCCAGCATGCGGTCTACGGCAACTCCATCAACCAGATCACCGCGCAGGAGTCTTACCTTTCCCAAGAGAAAATCACCCTGAGCACGCAAGCCACGAACCTGGTCGGCATCGACACCGCGACCGCCGCCGTCAACTTGTCCAGAGCCGAAGCGCAAAACTCCGCCGTGCTCGCGGCGGCGGCCAAGTCCTTCCCTCAAACGCTGCTCGATTACCTGAAGTAAGCGGAGGATTGAGCAATCCTCCGCCCCGTCGTACCCTGGGAGTACGAAAGGGTCGCCATGGCAACCGTAATCGAACCACCCACCGCCTCCCAATCCATCCCGGGGCGCTTCGGCGTGTACGGCGGCCGCTACGTGCCGGAAACCCTGATGGCTGCACTCGAAGAGCTCGAAGCGGCATACGCGCAGGCTTCGGCGGACCCGGCCTTCTCCCTTGAACTTGACCATCTGCTCGCCACCTACGCCGGTCGGCCGACGCCCTTGTACTATGCCCGCCGCATGAGCGGGCAGCTCGGGGGCGCGCGCATCTATCTCAAGCGCGAGGACCTGCTCCACACCGGCGCGCACAAGATCAATAACTGCATCGGCCAGGGGCTTCTCGCCCGACGGATGGGCAAGCAGCGCATCATCGCGGAAACCGGAGCGGGCCAGCACGGGGTTGCCACGGCTACCGTATGCGCGCTGCTGGGCATGGAATGTGTGATCTACATGGGCGAGGAGGACATGCGGCGGCAGGAGCTGAACGTCTACCGTATGCGCCTGCTCGGCGCGGAGGTGCGGGGCGTCTCTTCCGGCCAGCGCACGCTCAAGGATGCGATCAACGAAGCCATGCGCGACTGGGTCACCAACGTCCGCACCACGCACTATTTGCTCGGCAGCGTACTCGGCGCGCACCCTTACCCAACCATGGTGCGCGATTTCCATCGCGTGATCAGCCGGGAAGCCCGCACCCAAATGCTGGAAGCAGAAGGCCGGCTCCCGTCGGCGGTTGTCGCTTGCGTGGGCGGCGGCTCTAATGCGATCGGCGCGTTTTATGAGTTCCTCCCCGACGAAAATGTCCGGCTTATCGGCGTGGAGGCGGGCGGCCGCGGGCCCGGATTGGGCGACCATGCCGCGCGCTTCAATACGAGCGGTGGCGGCGTTCCGGGTGTCTTGCAGGGTACCTACTCCTATGTACTTCAGGACGAAGCCGGGCAGGTCGTGCCCACGCATTCGGTTTCGGCCGGACTCGACTATCCTTCAATCGGCCCGGAGCACGCCGCGCTGCACGACGCGGGCCGCGCCGAGTACACCAGCTGCACGGACGCCGACGCGCTCAAGGCAACGGTCGCGCTTTCGCGCACGGAAGGAATCATCCCGGCACTGGAAAGCGCGCATGCCCTTGCGGAAGCAATGCGCATGGCCCCGCGCATGAGCAGCCGCGACATCCTGCTGGTCAACCTGTCCGGGCGCGGCGACAAGGACCTCGGCATTCTCACCCGCGAGCTGAAGCTCGAAGGCGCGGCCTGATATGCCGATCCGCTTCCCGAACAAGCCCGGCATCGTCGCCTACATCACCGCGGGCGACCCGGATCTCGCGGCCACGCGCGCCATCTGCCTCGCCGCGATTGACGCCGGGGCGGACGTGCTTGAGTTGGGCGTGCCGTTCTCCGACCCGCTCGCCGATGGGCCGGTGATCCAGCGTGCCAGCGAGCGCGCGCTTGCCCGCGGCACGACCTTGGCGCAAGTGCTGGCGCTTGCCGGGGAGCTCCGCCGCGAACGCCCCGAAGCAGGCCTGGTGCTGTTTTCCTACCTCAACCCGGTGGTGCGCTACGGCATGGAGCGCTTGTGCGCCGATGCCGCGAGCGCCGGGATCGACGGCGTTCTGCTGACCGACATGATCGTCGAAGAAGCGGCGGACTATCTCCGGTACACGGCGCGGTACAGCCTTGCGCCCATTTTTCTCGCTGCCCCCACGAGCCCCGATGCGCGCTTGCAGCGCATCGCGGAACACTCGCGCGGGTTTATTTACGCAATCTCGCGTCTCGGGACGACGGGCGCGCAGAGCGCGGTCAGCGCCGATGCATCCGGGCTCGCGCACCGGCTGCGCCGCTTTTCCGACCTCCCCATCGCGGTCGGCTTCGGCATCTCGCGCCCCGAACACGTAGAGCAGGTCGCCCAATATGCGGATGCGGCCGTGATCGGCTCCGCCTTGGTTTCGATCATTGAGAGTTCTTCGCGCGAGATCGCACCGGGGGCGGTTGCGCGATTTATTGGGGGCCTGCGCCCCGCGCCGGCCCTGCTTTAGTCTCGCGCCAGCCGTACTTTACAAGCCGCAACCGCTTCCCGCAGGAGCACTCTGATGGATATTGCCGCATGGCGTTGCCGCATCGATGAACTCGACCGCCAAATCGTCGAGCTGATCTCTGAACGCGCCCGGGCCGCGCAGGCCATCGGGCGGCTGAAAAAGGCTTCTACGCTGCCGGTCTACGAACCGAACCGCGAGGCGGTGATCTTTGCAAATGTCCGCGCCGCGAACCGGGGCCCGCTGCCCGACATCGAGCTGACCCACATCTACGAGCGGCTCATCGATGTGATGCGGGCTCTGCAAGCCGATGAACTGGCAAGCGAACTCGCGAAAAATCCGCAGGGCCGCCAACCTGGAAAGGACTCTCAATGATCGTGGCCATGCAGGAAGGCGCGACCCCGGCCCAGATCGAGCATATTGTCGAGCGCCTGGTCGAGGACGGCTTCAAGGTGCACCGGACTACCGGGCAAACACAGACGATCCTAGCCGGGGTGGGCCGGCCGGATGCGTTCGATGTCGCTGAATACCAGGTACTGCCTGGGGTATCGGACGCGTACCGCATCTCCTCGCCGTACAAGCTGGCCGGGCGCAACTTCGCGCCGGAAGGCACACAGATCCGCTTTCCGAACGGCGTCACTGTTGGCGGTACGGAGGTGGTCATCATGGCGGGGCCGTGCGCGGTGGAGTCGCGTGAGCAAATCCACGCCTCCGCGGAAGCGGTCAAGCTGGCGGGCGCGCAGTTCCTGCGCGGCGGCGCGTACAAGCCCCGCTCGTCCCCTTACTCCTTCCAAGGCTTGGGCGTGGAAGGCCTGAAGCTGCTGCGGGAGGCCGCGGACGCGCACGGGCTGCTCGTCATCACCGAAGTCATGGAAATCGCGCAGATCGAGTCGATGCTGCCTTGGATCGACTGCTTCCAGGTGGGCGCGCGCAACATGCAGAACTTCAACCTGCTCCGCGAGCTCGGGGCCGTCCGCAAGCCGGTGCTCTTGAAGCGCGGGCCCGCCGCCACGGTGGAAGAGCTGCTGCTGTCCAGCGAATACATCCTGGCCGGCGGCAACCGCGACGTAATGCTGTGCGAGCGGGGCATCAAGACTTTTGAAACCTACACGCGCAACACCATGGATGTATCCGCGATTCCGGTCGTGAAGAAGCTGTCGCACTTGCCCATCCTGGGCGACCCGTCCCACGGCTGCGGCCGCCGCGACCTGGTGCCCGCCATGGCGCGTGCCGCGGTTGCCGCCGGGGCGGACGGGCTCTTGATCGAAGTGCATCCCAACCCGGAGCGCGCGGTCTCCGACGGCGCGCAAACCTTGTATCCGGATCAGTTCGCGATGCTGGTGGCGGAACTGCGGGCTATCGCGCACGCCTTGGGCAGATCGCTTGCGTAAGGGCGAATGCAAAGCATGGTACGAGGCATATCGCAGTCTGGTACTTCGGTAATGGAAAGAATACGTTCCTACCAAACCCGGCTGCCCGCGGCGGGGTCTAATGATCCAGAGAAACGGCGCGCCGGAAGCACCCATGCCCGCCGGGCGACGACGAAGGCCGCGGGGGAGGTAGTGTGAATCCAGAGCGCAGCAAGCGCGTCCTCGATGTATTGGGAACAGGTATCCGCCGTATCGCGATCTTCGGCACCGGCCTGATCGGCGCGTCCATCGGGCTTGCGCTGCGGGAAGCGGGCTACGGGGGAGCGATCCTGGGCTGGGATCCGGACGCGGCGGCGCTCGCCGAGGCGCGGGCGCTGGGAGCGATCGACCCGGCGCTGTCGCCGGAGGCCAACGACGACCCGTTTGTGTGCGCGTTGGCCGCCGACGTCATCGTGCTCGCCGGGCCCGTGCTGGCCATCGCGGAGTGGCTCGAACAGCTTGCGCCCGTGCTCTCGCCCACGCAGATGGTCACGGATGTGGGCAGCGTGAAGGGCTTCCTACATGAACGCGTCAGCAAGCTGTACAACAGCGAAGCACAGCCCTGTTGGCTGCCCGGGCACCCCATGGCCGGTAAGGAGCACAGCGGACCCGCGCACGCCGAAGCCGGCCTGTTCCGCGGCGCGGCTTGGCTATTCACGGCGCAACCCGCCCGGCCGTTCGCGGCTGAATGGTGCCGGTGGGTAGAACGCTTCGGCGCGCGGCCGCTTGCGCTGGAACCGGCGGAGCACGATCGGCTTTGCGCCTCGGCAAGCCACGTGCCGCAGTTTGTCGCGACCGCCCTGGCCGCGGTGCTGCAGCACGAATTCGGCGGCGACGCGGACGCGCTGCATGGCATCGGCGGCCGGGCTTTGCGGGAGATGACCCGCCTGGGCGCGAGCCCCTACTCGATGTGGCGCGACATCGCCATCACGAATGAAATAGCGGTCGCGGCGGCGCTGCTGCGCCTGGAGCAGGAGCTGGCCTACCTGCGCGAAAACCTGCGCGGCCCTGCGCTGCGCGAATTATTTTCCCAAGCGAACCAGTTCCGGGAGGAGCTTGAGCCGGTGAGAGGACCGGAGGAGATACATGTCGCGGAGCCTGTGCCGCTGTGACGGCGAGTTAATCTCTTGAACAATGAATAAGATAGACGCGGCGCAGCTGATGAGAAATGCGTATATCGAAGCTTATCATTCAAGCTGCGAAGATTGAGTACATGATGTGAAGAGGGCTTTGCGTTGTGTACTCTACTGCTGTTTTGTTTCAGGCGGAAATAGGAAGCTCACTGCAGGTCCGAACCGCTCTGCCCAGTACTTTGGCTGGTGCTGGCCACCCTGTTCCACCGTCAGCTTCACTTCTGGGCGATCCATCAGACTTCTCCGAAAGTTCTCCGCCAGCATTCGACTCAAAGTGACAAAAGCATCATCAAAATGTGGAAAGCCGATAGCAACGGATACCTGCGGTGGCACCTCTTCAGTGCCTACACCAATCGACACACGAATCGGCCCCTGCACCACAGGCGAAGTCTCCTGTAAGACCCTGCCGTTCCCGTTATGTAGCGATGTACTTTCCAGGAGTCCCATCCCAAATACTTCCGGCTGATCCAGCAACAGTGTTAATGCCGCCAATGAGCCCAACGACGAACCGCCTACGCCTCGGTGAGCTCGATCTTTTACAGTGCGATATCGCCCGTCAATCAACGGCAACACTTCCTCCGTCACAAATACAGATAGTTTATGTGCCGCATCCGGCAAAGGGCTGTTATAACGCGCGTACTCACTATTACGGTCTTGCCCTGCATTGTCGATTCCAACCACGATTAATGGCTGCACAGCGCTTTTGCCGATTAGGTCCGTTAATGTCTCGTCCACGTGCCACTCGTCAGGAAACGGCTGTGAGGTACAGCGGTCAAAAAGAAGCTGCCCGTCGAACAGGTAGAGAACTGGATAGTGCTTTGTTAAAGACGCCTGGTCGGAGTAGCCGGGCGGCAGCCATACACGCAACGAGCGCTTATTCCCAAATGCTTTGCTTTCAATCGGAATAATTTCTAAACTCCCTGTGACTGTGCTCGTGCACGCTGGCTCCGGTGCCGCAGCTGCTATTTTGGGAATGAGATAAAGCCCGAAAATCAAAGAGATCAGTGCCGATCGAAATAGCATGACGCGTCTCCCGTGTACTTGTTTGTTATACGTGATCGCCGAATGCGCATGCAGCTGTAGAAATCGGCAAGGCTGCTGTGTTCTATCTAATGTCGCGATGCAGGGCTCCCTCCGGTACCATCCCATAGATGCCCCGCGAAGCCGCACTTGCCCGCTTTATCCGCCTCCTGCCGAAGGCCGAGCTCCACCTGCACTTAGAAGGGGCGATCAGCCCGGAAACGCTTGTCGAGCTGTCGTTGCGCCACCCCGAACCGCTCTCGGTCGAGCAGGCGCGGGCGCTTTACCATTACACGGACTTTTCAGGATTCCTGCTCGCGTTCAAGGCGATTACCGCGCGCATGCTGACCGCGGAAGATTACGAGCTCGCCGCGTTCCGCATGTTGCAAGCCTTGCACGCGCAGGGGGTCGCGCACGCGGAGGTGTACGTCTCGGTAGGCGTGGTGTACTACTGGCGGCGGACGGAGTTTGAGCCCCTGTTTGCCGGCATGGAGCGGGCGCGGGTGGAAGCCGAGCGGCTGTGGGGTATTACTTGCTTCTGGATTTTCGATGCGGTGCGCCATTTCGGCCCGGAGGAGGCCGCGCGGGTCTTCCGCAAAGCCGCCGAGATGAGCCGCGAGCACCCCAGCATCGTCGGCATCGGCATCGGCGGCGATGAGCGCCGCACCGGCGCGGAGCCGTTTCGCGAGCTGTACGCCGAAGCGCGTGAAGCCGGGCTGCGGCTCACCGCGCATGCCGGGGAAACCGTCGGGCCGGAAGGCATTTGGGGCGCGATCAACATCGGTGCCGAGCGGCTGGGCCACGCGCTTTCGGCCGTCGACGATCCCGAGCTGATGCAGGTCTTGGCCGAGCGGCAGATTCCGCTCGAAATCTGCATCAGCTCGAACCTCCGCACCACGTCCTGCCCGTCGCTGCCCGAGCACCCGGTGCGGTCCTATTTCGACCAGGGATTGATGGTGACGCTCAACTCCGACGACCCCGCGCTGTTTGAGTCCGACCTTGAGGGCGAGTACAGCTTGGCCGCCCGGCAGTTCGGCTTCACGCGCGAACACCTCCGCGAACTCGCGGCCAACTCCATTGAGGCGAGTTTTCTGCCGCCGGAACGCAAGGTGGATCTGCTCCGGCGGCTGGAGGCCTGATAAAGTATGCGAGAAGTTTTGCAATTGGGTGTCATCCTGAGCGCAGCGAAAGATCTGCTTTTCTGCCCGGCACCCGCGAAAAAGCAGATCCTTCATCGCTGCGCTCTTCAGGATGACCCTCTTTTTGCTCCACGTAGGATTTCTCACAGCTTTGAGGGCTGCTACCACAGCATTTTCAGCGCGAACTGAATCTGCCGTGAGGTGGTGGCCGTGCCGGTGATCAGCCCCGCCGTGGGCGACACGCCGGTCGGCGTGAACGTGACGGCGTTGGGTTGGTTGAAATTTGTACGGTTGAGGATATTGAACAGTTCGGAGCGGAACTGGAGGTTGAGCCGCTCGCGCAGCTGCGTGTTCTTGAGGAAGGACAGGTCCCACTCACCCAGGCCTGGCCCGGTAAGCGTGTTGCGGCCCAGGTTGCCGTAGAAGCCGCTGCCGTTCGGCTGCGCGAGGAATGCGGCGGGGTTGAAATACTGCGTCGGCGAGCCGGTCACGATCGGCCCGCGGAAGTTGGGGTTGATGAACGGCCGCACCGGGTTGCGCGTGTCGCCGTTGTTGGAGGGGTTGTAGCTGAGCTGCGGCGTGAACGGAAAGCCGCCCTGGATCGTGACGATCGACTCGGCATTCCAGCCGCTCGCGAATAGGTTCGCCGGGCCGGTCAGGCGGCTGCCGATCAACTGGTTGCGGCCGAACGGCAGGGCATACAGCTCATTGAGCACGGCCACGTTCCGGATATCCCAGTCGGCCCGGCCACGGTCGGCGCGCAGATTAAAGGCATTGGAAACGGTAGAGGGCTCGCCGCCGGTGGTGGTCGAGTTGAGCGAGTCGCCGTCATCGATGGTCTTGGACCAGGTGTACACGCCGCGGAAGGTCAAGCCGTTGCGGAAGCGCCGGTTCACGTCGATTTGCAGCGCGTCGTAATTGCTGTTGCCGCGCGAAAAGTACGTCCAAGTATTGGCCAGATTGGGGTTCGCGCGTGTGGCCGTGGACGGGATGTAGTAGGTGCCGGCCGGAATAGCGCCGCCGCCGACCGAAGCCGGCAGACCGGCAGGGCAGGCCGGGTTGGGGCAGACGACAGGCGTGGGCTCGTTTGCGTCGATGCCGATGACCTCGTGGTAGCCGTGCGAGCCCACGTAGCCGACCGTGACGGTTGTGTTCGGGTTGATCTCCTGCTGCACCCGCGCCGACCACGAGATAAGCGTAGGCGTATTGAGGTCAGGCTGCACGCCGCCCGGCACAAGCCGCGCCGCTGCGGGAACAGCACCCGCGGTAAGGGTTTGCAGCTGCGATACGCGCGCGTTTGCCAGGGTATAGGTCGGGTTGAAGGGAGCGTTCTGGTCGGTGCGGTAGCCGAGCGCGTCTTGGAGGTCGCGGTAGATGCCGAAGCCGGCGTGGATCACGGTCTTCGTGGAAGCCGCATACGCCAAGCCGACCCGCGGCTCCGGCAGGAACGTCGCGCGGTTCACCGTGAACGCATTGTCCGAGATGTTGGGCTGGGTGGAGATCACGCCGTTCGGGTAGGTGTAGGTCGCCGCGCGGCCGTGCGCTTCGTTCCAGCCGGTGCTGGACTCAGTGCGGAAGCCCAAGGTCGCGGTCAGGCTGCGGCTCAGGCTGACGGTGTCCTGCGCGTACCAGGCTCCGAAGAGCGCGCGCCAGTTTAGCTCGGTCGGCGCGGGATCGTACAGGAACGTGGCCACCGTGCCTTGCAACAGGGTTTGCAGGCTGGTGAACGTGGCTTGCCCGAACTGGCTCAGAGCCAGCAATTCATTCGACTGGAACTGCTGCGCCCAGGCGCCAAGGCTGATCTGGTGGCGGCCCTTGGTGATCGAGACCCGGTCCTGGTACGTATACAGGTTGCGGTGGACGTCGAGGTTGCTGCCGTTATTGCTGCCGGCAAGGCCGAGCTGCGCGGTCGGGTTGGAGGCCGCGCTGCCGCCGACCACGACCGCCCCGAGCTGCCGGCCGGGAAGAAAGCCGGGGAGCGAAGCCGCCGGGGTACCCGGCGTGGGCTCGCCCGTGAAGAAGTACGAGGCGCGCGAGTAGCCGAAGGTGCCCTGGTTGAGCAGGGTGGGCGAGAAAACGTGCGTTTCGGTCAGGCTCGCGACCTGCTCGCGCAAGGTGGTCACGTCGGTTTGATACGAGTTGAAGCTGGTCGGCGTGGTGTCGGCGCTGTCGTCGATGGTATATACCGCGTAGCCCGAGTCCTTAGGCGAGAACACGCGGTCGACGCGCGCCGTGCCGAAGTCGTCACGGATGGTTTGGAGCGGGGTGTTGAACGCTTCCGAGATGCCGCCGAAGTCGGGCGCGCCCGGCGTGGGGCGGGGGCCCCGCATGGT
>CAXTSB010000036.1:0-5116 GCA_964246845.1 uncultured Acidobacteriaceae bacterium | reverse complement strand
GTGGGGCGCGGGGTGGGTACCGCTCCGGCGAGGCCGCCGCAGGGGGGCGCGCCCGGCGGCGGCGTGGGCCACGCATTGATCAGCGTGGACACGCCGACCTGCCGGAGACCCGAAGCCGGGCAGGGTGTCGAAAAGCCGGTCGTGATATTGCAGGGCAGGAAGCCGTTGCGGGCATTTATGTCCGGTACCAGGTCCACGCCGGTCTGGTGCAGGCGCTGGGTGAGCCCTTCAAAGTTGCCGAACGCGAAGGTCTTGTCCCGCTGCAAAGGGCCGCCGAGCGAGCCGCCGAACTGGTTGCGCTGGAAGCCGGGCGCGGAGCCGGGGTCGAAGTAATTTGGCGCGTCGAGGGCGTTGTTGCGCAGGAACTCGTATGCCGAGCCGTGGAGCTCGTTCGAGCCGTTTTCCGTCGCGATGACCACCTGCGCGCCCGGCCGCTTGCCGTATTCCACGTCGTAGTTGTCGCGCAGGATGTTGAACTCGCGTACCGCGTCCACGCCCAGGAGCTCGCCGCTGACGCCGCCCGGCTGGAAGTTGTTCTCGGCCGCGCCGGTGAACTCGACCCCGTTCAACAGAAAGAGGTTCTGTTGGGGACGCTGGCCTGAAACCGCGAAGTTGTTGGCCGCCGTCGAGTTGGACACGCCCGTGCCGCCGGTCTTTTGCGAGGTGTAGTTCACCACACCCGGGTTCAATGTGGTGAGCAGATCGAAGCTGCGGCCGTTCAGCGGCAGGTCCTTCACCTGCTCGGCCCCCACCAGGCCGGAGATGTCAGAGGTGGAGGCATTGAGGACGGGTGCGTCCTCGCGCACCGTCACCTGCTCGTTAACCGCGCCTACCTGCAGCTGAAAAGGAATGACAGCGTCCTGGCCGACAACCAGGCGGACGCCGCTGCGGACTTCCTCCCGGAAACCGTTCCGGGTCACCGTGATTCGGTAGCTGCCGATGGGCAGCGAACGCAGCTCGTAGCGCCCGCCCGCGTCGGTGGTCGCGCTGCGCTCAAGACCCAGCTCCACACTGCGGGCGGTCACAGTTGCGCCCGAAATCCCCGCGCCCGCAGGGTCGCTGATTGTGCCGGAAACTCCGGCGGCTATTTGCGCCGAAGCAGAAACAACGGCAAACGCCGCTGCCGCGAAGCTCGCCGCCGCGCCGCGCCCGACACATCCGCCAACCTTGATTCGGTAACGCACTCCGCTCCTCCTCAGACAACTCCCTACGACTTATACTATCTTTTTTGTACGAATCAGGCATAAGAAAGTACGTTAAGGAAAGAACAGCTCCAGAAGTTCAGCCGAACTCGGGCCGCGCCGTGACTGGGTTGGTTCCGGACACATGACCTCCGTACCGTGTCTTCATAAAACTGCAACGCGCGCGGCGGGACCGCTGCGCTATCATCGCCCCATGACCCTCCTGAACCTGTACAGCCCCGCAGAGGATGAGCTGCCGGAAGATGAGGAGAGCGGCCTGCTGACCCCGCTGCGGGCCGCCGGCTTGGCCGCGCTTGCGCTCGGGGCGGTGGCGCTCGGCTTCGCCGTCGGGCGGGAGCTTCGGTTTCGCTACCGCTTCCGCCGGCGCACGCCTTCGGACTTCTTTTCCAATGCCGGCGATCCAATCGGGGCCGAGTATGGGATGGGAATCTAGGCCGTTTTCCGCGCGGCCAGCACACTCAGGATCGTCAGCGCGGCCGGCGTGACGCCGGGGATGCGGCTCGCCTGGCCGATGGTTGCGGGGCGCACACGCTCCAGCTTTTCCTGCAGCTCCTTGCTCAAGCCGGACACGCCGCGGTACTCAAATCCTGCCGGGATGGCCCGCCCTTCCGCGGCGCGCAGCTTCTCCATGGAGCGCCGCTGCTGGTCGAGATACCCGGCATATTTCACCTCGGTTTCGACCGCTTTCAACTCCACCCGGCGCTGCCCGAGCTCCACCGGCGTTTCCGCGGCGAGCCAAGGCGCGTAGACCGGGTCCGCGAGAAACGGCACGAGGGCGGGCCACAGCCCTTCCAAGGTGATCTCCGGGCGGCGCAGCAGGTCGGCAAACGCGAGCCCGCGTGTGTTCGCCAAGGTCGGACGATTGGGCGCGGGCTCGCCCACGCTCAGGATGCGCGGCAGCAAATCGGCCCACAATGCCGGGTCGGGCCGCTTGGCCGCGAGCAAGGTGTGCAGGGCCGCCGCGCGCGCCTGCCGCGCTTCGTAGGCCGCCCAGTCCGCGTCCGAAACCAAACCGAGCCGCCGCCCGTGCGGCATCAGGCGGCGGTCGGCGTTGTCGATCCGCAGGTGCAAACGGAACTCCGCCCGCGAGGTGAACATCCGGTAAGGCTCGTTCGTACCCTTGGAGATCAAGTCGTCGATCAGGATGGCGATATACGCCTCAGTGCGGTCGAGCGTAAACGTTTCGCGCGGGCTGCCGTCCTTGAGCGCCCGGGCCGCGAGCGCGGCGTTTACGCCCGCCATCAAGCCCTGCGCGGCGGCTTCCTCATAGCCGGAGGTGCCGTTGATCTGCCCGGCCAGGTACAACCCTTCGAACCGCTTCACCCGCAGCGAGCGGTCGAGCTCGGTGGGGTCGATCGAATCGTATTCAATCGCATAACCGGGCCGCAGCATGACTGTATTTTCCAGCCCTGGGATCGACGCGAGAATCTCGCGCTGTACCTCCTCGGGCAGTGAAGTGCTCATGCCGTTGATGTACACCTCGTCGGTCGCGAGCCCTTCGGGTTCAAGGAAAAACTGGTGGCCCTCCTTGTCCGGAAAGCGCACCACTTTGTCCTCAATGGAAGGGCAGTACCGCGGCCCGATCGCCTCGATGGCCCCCGAATACATGGGCGAGCGGTGGACGCTGCGGCGGATGATTTCCAGTGTTTCGGGCGTGGTGCGGGCGACGTAGCAAGAAATTTGCTTGAGCGCGAGCGTGCGCGTGCGGAGTGAAAATGGGGTCGGCTCCACATCGCCCGGCTGCTCCTCGAACCGCTCCCACGGGATGGTGCGGCCGTCGAGCCGCGGCGGCGTGCCGGTCTTGAGCCGGGCCGACCGCAGGCCCAGCTTCTTGAGCGACTCGCCGAGCAGCACGGAAGCCGGCTCGCCCGCGCGGCCTGCCTGCGTCTGCTTTTCTCCGCAGTGAATGAGGCCGTTCAGGAACGTCCCTGTCGTAATGACGGTTGCGAGCGCGCGCAGTTCGCGGCCGTCGCGGAGCGTGAGGCCGACCAAGCGGTTGCCCTCGAAAAGAAAACCGGCGGCTTCCGCTTCCACGATTTCCAAGTTCGGCTCCCGCGCCAATACCCGCCGCATCGCCTCGCGATAGAGAGCCTTGTCGCACTGCGCGCGGGGGCTCCACACCGCCGGGCCGCGCGAGGTGTTCAGGAGCCGGAATTGGATCCCGACCGCGTCCGCAACCTCGCCCATCACGCCGCCGAGCGCATCGATCTCGCGCACAAGGTGGCCTTTGGCCACCCCGCCGACCGCCGGGTTGCAGCTCATCTGCGCGATCTTTTCGACCGACAGCGTAAGCAAGGCCGTGCGGAGCCCCATCCGGGCTGAAGCCACGGCAGCCTCGCACCCGGCATGCCCCGCGCCGACGATGACGACCTCATGATGCATCACGGCTTTATTCTATCGGGCTCGAATCTCTGCAGCAGGATCGCTGTTCCGTAAGTACCCCTTTCGCGAAACTGCTTTGACCGGCTTACAAGAAACGGAAGGCGTGCTCCCTCACTTACCAGGAGAGTAAAATGAAGCCTATGCGGCAGCAAAATAGCTTTCTCCCCTCATACGGCACCTTGAACGGCGGCCGCCTCCTCGTTGAGCAGGAAACCTCCTCCCGGCTGCTCGGCAAGGTGCTCGGCTTGGTGAGCGTTGCCTTCGCGCTCGCCGCGGTCGGCAGCTACGTATCGCTTTCCATCGCGCCCGGGCTCGCGACCCTGATCCTGCTCGTGAACTTCGCGACTCTGTTCGCCATCCGCGCCGTGCGGGCGAACCCGGCCCGGCAGATGACGCTGCTCTACCTGTTCGCCCTGCTTGAAGGCGTGGGGCTCGGCCCGACGATCGCGCGGTACCTGCACCACGGGGGCGCGCACCTGGTCGGCACCGCCGCCATGACCACCGCGGTCGGCATGGCCATGCTCGGCACGGTCGCCTATGCGGTTTCAATCAACTACCGCAAGCTGCTTGGGGTCGCCACGTTCCTGCTGATCGGGCTCGTCGTGCTTTCGCTCGCGGCCGCATTCTTCCATTTCGTCCGTCCGACCACGCTTGACTGGCTCGTACTCGCGGTGTTCTCACTTTTAACGGTCGGAGACTTCGCGCGCGTCCGGGCCGGCGGCGGCGGGGCTACCGCACCCGAACTCGCGCTCGGCATCTTCTTGGACGGGGTGAATATCTTCTTGGCCGTGCTCAACCTGTTCGGCAGCCGCGGCGAGGACTAGCACAGCAGGGCGGAAGCGGAACGCAAGGTCGGCTGTACGGCTGCGGGCCGCGCTTGATAACGGACCAGAAAAAGAGCGGGCGCTTGGCTTCCGCGGCGGGCACTCCGCGCGCGTACTGGTTTCGCGATCCTGGGCGCGCGGCCGTGAGTTTCGGCTTTGCCCATCAAGCCGGACCGGGCATCGCTCAAAACCGGAAATGTGCAGTAAAGAACACGCGCCGCCGCTCGGGGGCGGGGGGTGTTTTGTGGGGTTGTGCGGGCGCATACCAAGCAGGCAGGTCTCGCCTTGGCATGATCCGCAAGCGCGACAGATGTTACGCCCCGACCTTCACCGGTTCTGCCTGTTTGTTCGCGGTGTCGGGCTTGCGGATGTCAATGCCGCCCTTGAAAAATGCGCCGTCCTCGATGGAAATGCGCTGGGCGGCGACGTCGCCGGTCAAGGAGCCCTCCGAGCGGATGTCAACGCGGTCCGAAGCAACCATGTTGCCCCGCACCTTGCCGAGCACGACGATCTCACGGGCCGTGATGTTGGCCGAAACCTGGCCGTTGCGGCCCACGGTCACGCGGTTGCCGCTGAGGGTGATGGTGCCTTCAATCTTGCCGTCGATGTACAGTGATTCCGAGCCGGTCACCTCGCCCTTGATTACAAGCGATTTGCCGATGGTGGCTTGCTCGCCGGCCTGGGTGGCCGCGGGAGCGCCGGGGGTGG
>CAXTSB010000035.1:27069-27460 GCA_964246845.1 uncultured Acidobacteriaceae bacterium | reverse complement strand
GGCGTGCTCAGGCCGACCCACACGATGTCGGGCGACGCCGCCTCGATGGCGGCGATTTACGCCGCGTCCTCGGCCGGCGTCAGGGCGCGGAACGGCGGCGAAAGCCGGCCGACGATCGACGCGTCCGGGAACCGCTCGCGCAGCCGCGCCTCGAGGCGCGCGAGCGTCGCCGGCGTGGTGCCGTAGAGGAAGTGCCGCCACCCGGGACACCCGGTGGCCAGCACGTGCAGCATCAGGTCGGGGCCGTAGACGCGGCTGGCCGCGCGGTGACCCGCCAGCCGCGACATCCAGACCAGCGGCATCCCGTCGGCGGTCACCAGGCCGGCGCGGTTGTGTATGGCGCGCAATTCGGGATCGCGCCGGCTTTCCATTACGCCGTGCACGCCGGTCA
>CAXTSB010000035.1:0-27059 GCA_964246845.1 uncultured Acidobacteriaceae bacterium | reverse complement strand
CCGCACACGTAGTGGCGCGCGCCGGCCGCGATCCAGCCGGCGACGGCGTCGCGCGGCCGGTCGAGGGCGAGCGCGCTGACCCGCAGGCCCAGCACGTTGGTCCAGTCGCGTCCGCCCTCGATCATCGCCGGACCTCGATCATCGCCGGACCTCGATCATCGCCGGACCTCGATCATCGTCGGACCCGCGTTCGCGGTCCGCGGCGCCCGGCTCAGGAGGCCCGTCGGACCGAACGCGCGTCGGCGAGCTGGTCGTAGACCCAGCGATAGGTCGCCTCCAGCCCTTCGCGCAGCGGCGTCGGCGGCGCCCAGCCCAGCACCTCCCTGATGCGGCGGTTGTCGCTGTTGCGGCCGCGCACGCCGAGCGGCGCGTCGAGCCGGTGGCGACGGCGCAGCGTCACGCCGGCGATGTCCTCGACGAGATCGACGAGCTGGTTGATGGTGACGAGCTCGTCGCTGCCGATGTTGAGCGGCTCGTGGTGGTCGCTCGCGAGCAGGCGCATGGTGCCGAACACGCAGTCCGACACGTACATGAAGCTGCGCGTCTGCTCGCCGTCGCCCCAGATCTCGATCTCGCGTCGCCCGTCGAGCACGCACTCGGCGACCTTGCGGCAGATCGCGGCCGGCGCCTTTTCCCGGCCGCCCTGGAAGGTGCCGTCCGGGCCGTAAACGTTGTGGTAGCGGCCGATCCGCGTTTCGAGGCCGTAATCCTCGCGGAAATGGCGGCACATCCGCTCGCCGAACAGTTTCTCCCAGCCGTAGCCGTCCTCCGGCATCGCCGGGTAGGCGTCCTCCTCGCGGAGCGCCACGACGTCGGCGCTGGTCTGCCGCCCGGCCGCGTAGACGCAGGCCGACGAGCTGAAGAAGAAGCGCCGCACGCCGGCCTCGCGCGCGGCCATCAGCATGTGCGTGTTGATCAGCACCGACAGCATGCACTCGGCCTTGTGCGTCTCGATGAAGCCCATGCCGCCCATGTCGGCGGCGAGGTTGTAGACCGCGGTCGCGCCGTCGCCCGCCCCCCCGCCCCCCACACCGCGCTTCTCTTACCCCCCACAACCCCCCCCCCCCCCTGGGGGGCGCCCCTCCGCTGTGCGCCATACTGGAAGGGCCAGTACATCTTCAGGGGAGATTCATTTGCCGCAACGCACCTTCAGCATCATCAAGCCGGATGCCGTACGTAAAGGGGATTCGGCCGCAATCCTTGCCGCCATTGAACAGGCCGGGTTCAAACTCATCGCCATCAAAAGGCTGTCCATCTCGAAGCAGCAGGCGGAAGGTTTTTACCATGTACACGCCGAGCGGCCGTTCTTCGGCTCACTCACCGGCTTCATGTCCTCCGGCCCGATTTTTCCCATGGTGCTTGAAAAGGAAAATGCCGTCGCCGACTTCCGCAAATTGATGGGCGCGACTAATCCGGCGAACGCGGAAGAAGGAACGCTGCGTAAACGGTTCGCGAGTTCGATCGAGGAAAACGCGGTTCACGGGTCGGATGCCGAAGACACGGCCGCCTTCGAGATCGGATACTTTTTCGCTGGCTGCGAGCTGGCGTGAAACGCAATACGGACATCATCATCTAAGTAGTCATGGAAAAAGCGACATTTGGAGCCGGCTGCTTTTGGGGTGTGGAAGCGCGCTTCGGACAGGTAGCCGGTGTGCTGGAAACGGCTGTCGGCTATGAAGGCGGCAAGCTGCCCAACCCTACGTATAAAGATGTATGCTCGGACCGCACCGGCCATGCCGAAGTGGTGGAGCTTACGTTTGATCCGGGGCGCGTAAGCTATGAAACGCTCGTGGAGCAGTTTTTTGAACTCCACGATCCGACGCAGCTCAACCGCCAAGGTCCGGATTGGGGCAAGCAGTACCGCAGCGCGGTCTTCTTTCATTCCCCGGAACAGGAAACAGCGGCTAAGCAGGTCATTGCGAGGCTCGATGGTGAGAAGCGGTTCCGCAAGCCGATCGTCACCGAGGTGGTTCCCGCGGAAACCTTTTGGCGAGCGGAGGAGTACCACCAGAAGTACTTGGAAAAGCGCGGCGCGGTCTCCTGCCATATCTAGAGCGGTTTCTTCACTGCTGCGCAGCGCGGCTTTTACGGAAACCGCGTTGCGTCTGCGGGTACACTGAAATCGTTTTAAGCAGTGTTCATCGTCAGACCAGTTCCGAAACCCCGGCGCGTGTTTCCAGTTCGAGCCGCATCAGCGACAAGCGTTCTTCAAGCAGCTTGCGCTGCGGAGTATCCGCGCCGTTGGATGTGAGGAGCATGGCTTGGAGGCGGCGCATACGCGTTTCCAGCTGTGCGTTGGAGTAGAGCTGTATCCGATTGATCTCCCGCGAGCGCTGGATTTCGGGAGATTCGTCCGTCAAACCAGACGCGCCATGCACGGGGGCAATTTGTCCGCCGGTCAGGATGCTGCGTACATTTTCCGCGACGAAGTCCAAGTTGGCGCGGATTTCTTGCTCGTTCTTGCACTCCGGACCGGGCGGCTGCACGAAGCGCAGCAAGATCTCTCCATTCGGCTGCAGACGGCAAAACCACATCAACACCCGTGCGTGCATTTTATGCGCGAACCGGAAGATGTTGGATGAGATGAACTCGCCCTGTTCTTTGTCGACGATGACCACCAAGCAGCCGTTCTGCTTCAACAGCGACCGGCTGCGCAGCAGGGTGGCGTGGTCGGTCGGGATTGCTTGGCAAGGTACGTCGTTCCACATCTTGACTTGGTTGTCGCCGACCGGTTCGCGCGCAACTACGCTGATGGGGCGGGAAGCGCCGATCACATCGCGGATGACCGGAGAGATCAGCTTGATGAACGGAATGTGGGCCGAGCAGCAGACAAACCCGCCGGGGCGCGCCGCGTATTCGCGCATGAGCTCTTTTCCTTCCACCCGTACCGGGATGGGAAACGAGTCATGGTGGGAGGAAAGCAGATCGAGAAAGCGGTGCAGCAGCCGCGGCGTCAAGGAAGCTGAATCGACGTTTCGGCTTTTGGGCGCGAACCGCCCGGCGATTCGGGTGAAGAATCGCGCGAAAGCTAAAGCAATCCGGTACCAATGCCGCCGAGGGGCGAGCCGGGCAGTCAGCCAAAAGATGCCGACGAATACGACATAGGTAAGCCACTGCCTTCTGCTGTTGAACTGTGGACCAAGCCCCATATGCCGCCGAGTACCTCGCCGATTGACTCCCTTCTGTGAAGTTCAGCCCCGGCACCGCCTCCTGTCAATGGAAGCTTGTCTCCGGCGCGGCACTTCCGTGCCGAATCGGGACGCAATCCCGTTATGGCACAGCGCAGCGAGTGGGCAGGATTTTGTACACCGAAAGTAGGTTGATTTTACCTGCGGCCGACCCCATCCGCCAATCTCTGATGGCGAGTCTTTAGTAAGGGGGCGATCAGGTACGCAAGGGGGAAGCAGGTGGTGCGCCCGGCACGATTCGAACGTGCGACCTTTCGCTTCGGAGGCGAACGCTCTATCCAGCTGAGCTACGGGCGCTTGCGTTTCTCCAGGCTACTACAGGCCGGAGCTTTTCGCTTCCAAAAGCGCCATGGTGGACTGGATCAGATCCTTCGCACCCTCAATCCCGGCAAGCACGGCTTGGAGGTCCAGCGCGGGCTTGGAGGGGTTGCGGTTTGAAATGCAGTACACGCCGTGCTGGCCGACCAGAATCAGCGCATCCGTCAGCACGTCGAGCGAAACCGCGAGCCGGCCGCGCTCCCGGCCCAGCATTTGCTCGTACCGTTCCAGCTCCTCGCGGCGCTCGTCAAATACTGACCGCGGCACTCACCACTCCTTCGCGGCGGAATCGGGTGTGAGCGGGGTCGCGGCGGGCGGCGCTTTCCAGCGCAGGATCGGTTTGCGGGCAGCCGCCGTTTCATCCAGGCGCGCGATGCGGGTGGAGTGCGGGGCCGCCGCGATCAGCCCCGGGTTCTCCTCGGCCTCGCGGGCGATCTGCCGCATGGCATCGATGAATAGGTCGAGTTCCTCGCGCGATTCGCTCTCGGTCGGCTCGATCATGAGCGCGCCGGGAACAATCAGCGGAAAGCTTGTGGTGTACGGGTGGAAGCCGTAGTCGATGAGCCGCTTCGCGATGTCGCCCGTCTTGATGCCGTTGCGCGCTTGGCGCTTGTCCGAGAACACAACTTCGTGCATGGACGGCGTTTTATACGGCAGCTCGTATACGTCTTCAAGCTTCGCGCGGATGTAGTTCGCGTTCAGCACGGCGTCCTCGGTGGTTTGGCGCAGCCCGTCGGGGCCGTTCGCGAGGATGTAGGCGAGCGCGCGCACAAACATGCCGAAATTGCCGTAGAACATGCGGACACGGCCGACAGATCGGGGCCGGTTGTACTCGAGCCGATGGACGCCGTCGCGGCCGGTGCGGACGGTCGGAACCGGCAGGAACGGCTCAAGGATCGCCTTGCACGCGACCGGCCCGGAACCTGGACCGCCGCCGCCGTGCGGGGTCGAGAAAGTTTTGTGCAGGTTCAGGTGCATCACGTCCACGCCGAAATCGCCCGGACGGGTCTTCGCGACCAGCGCGTTCATGTTCGCGCCGTCCATGTAAAGCAGCGCGCCCTTCGCGTGGAGGATGCCGGCGATGGCCGCGATCTCATTTTCAAAGACACCGATCGTGGACGGATTCGTCAGCATGAGTGCGGCGGTATTTTCGTCCACCAGCGCGCGCAAGGCTTCAAGGTCCACGCCGCCGTCCGCATTGGATTTGAGATTGATAACCTCGTACCCGCAAACGGCCGCGGTCGCCGGGTTGGTGCCGTGCGCGGAATCGGGAATGATGACGGTTTTGCGCGGATTGCCGCGCGCCTCGTGGTAGGCGCGGACAAGCAGGATACCGGTGAACTCGCCGTGCGCGCCGGCCGCCGGTTGGAGCGTGATCGCATCCATGCCGGTGATTTCCAGCAGGCAGTGTTCCAGCTCCTTGATGACGCCGAGCGCGCCTTGCGACAGCTGCTCCGGCTGATAGGGATGCGCCTCGGCAATGCCTTCCAGCCGCGATACGAACTCGTTCACGCGCGGATTGTATTTCATCGTGCACGACCCGAGCGGATACATCCCCAAGTCGATGGCGTAGTTCCAGGTCGACATGCGGGTGAAGTGGCGGATGATTTCGATTTCGCTCAGCTCCGGCAGCGCGGCCGGGGTTTCCCGGGCGGCGTCGCCGAGCAGCGCCCGCGGGTCCACGGCGGGCACATCGAGCGGCGGCAGCTTGTACCCGCGCTTGCCGGGCGAGGACTTTTCAAAGCTGAGCGGCTCGTTTTGCGTGATGTGCGGACGCACTTTGCGGGGCGTACCCGCGAAGGCCGCCTGTTCCATCTCAAGTTCCGGGGCGAAGGCGCTCATGATTCCTCCTTAACGGGCGCTGCCGGCGAGCACGGGTGCCGCGGCAAGCGCGTGGGCCGCGTGCTCAATCTCGGCGCGGGTGGTCAGCTCGGTGGCGCACCACAAGGTCGCGTTGCCCAGCTCCGGGTACCAGCGGCGCAGGTCGAGGCCGCCGATGATATGCGCTTCGAGCAAACGGGCGTTCAACTCGTCCGGCGCTTCCTCGGTCCGCAGGATGAACTCGTGAAACCGTGGGCTGCGTGCAAAAAGAAGCTCCGCCTGCCCGCCCAACTCGCGGGAAGCATGATGCGCCTTGGCCAAGTTTTGTTCGGCCAGCTCGCGGACGCCTTCCTTGCCGTACACGGTCAGGCAGACGGTCGCCATCAGGGCAACAAGCGCCTGGTTGGTGCAGATGTTGGAGGTGGCCTTTTCACGGCGGATGTGCTGCTCGCGCGTGGACAGCGTGAGCACGAAGCCCCGCTGCCCGTTCTTATCGCGCGCCTCGCCGACGAGGCGGCCGGGCATCTGGCGCAGGTATTTCTCCTTGGCCGCGAGCACCCCGCAGTAGGGGCCGCCGTAGCTCAGGGCGACGCCGAAGGACTGTGCTTCGAGCGAAACGATGTCGGCCTCGACCGGCGGCCGGACCGCGCCGAGCGAGAGTGCTTCCGCGATCGAGACGATCAGAAGCGCGCCTTTCGCATGGGCAAGCTCCGTGATAGCCGGGATGTCCTCGACCACGCCGAAGAAATTGGGTGACTGCACCAGCACGCAGGCGGTTTCGCGCGTGAGCGCCGCATCGAGGGCGGCTAAATCGATGCGGCCGTCCGGCCCGTAGCCGACCTCGGTTTGCCGGGTCGACTGGTGCTGCGCATACGTGGTCAGGACCTCGCGGTACTCCGGGTGCACGGTGCGGGCGACCACGGCTCCGTCGCGTCCGGTGACGCGGACGGCCATCATCACCGCCTCGGCTGCTCCGGTAGAGCCGTCGTACATGGACGCATTCGCGATCTCCATGCCCGTAAGCTCGCAGATCATGGTTTGGAACTCAAAGATGGCCTGGAGCGTACCTTGGGTGATCTCGGCTTGGTACGGGGTGTAGCTGGTGAGAAACTCGCCTCGCTGCACGATCGAGTCGATGACCACGGGCCGGTAATGCCGGTATACGCCCGCGCCGAGAAAGCTTGTGTAGCCTCCGGCGTTGCGCGCGGCGGCTTCCTTGAAGTAGCCGACGATCTCCGACTCACCCATCTGGGCCGGGATGTCCAAATCGCGGGTCAAGCGGAACTGCTCAGGTATGGTCGAGAATAGGTCGTCGATGGAACGCGCGCCGATCTCCTCCAGCATCGCTCGGCGTTCCGGGTCCGACTTCGGCAGATAGCGCATCGGGCTTCCTTTAGTGTCCGGTTTCTTCGGAAACAAACTTTTCGTAGTCCACGGCGCTCAGCAGGCCCTCAATCTCGGAAGGGTTGGCGAGGTGTACGCGCATGATCCACGCGTCGTGGGCGGCGGTGTTGATGCGCTCGGGCGCGGAGTTCAGCTCGTCGTTCACTGAGCTGATCTCCCCTGTTGCCGGCGCGTACAGGTCCGAAACCGCCTTGACGGATTCAACCGAGCCGAAGACCTTGCCTTTTTCCACCTTCGCGCCTACTTTCGGCACTTCCACAAAAACAATATCGCCGAGCGTGGACTGGGCATGGTCGGTGATGCCGACGGTGCCGATGCCGTCCTGCACGTGAATCCACTCGTGCTCGCGGGTGTAGCGGAACTGTTCCGGGTAGCTCATTCAAGTTCTCCTGCTAATTGTTTGCGGCCGGGCGCGGGCGCTTGTAAAAGGGAATCGGCGTCAGCCGCGCCCTCACGCCCGTGCCGCGTATCTCCACCCATACCTCACTGCCGGTATAGGCGGCCGGCAGATAGGCGAGCGCGATATTCTTTTTCAGGAACGGTGCCGGCGAGCCGCTGGTCACCGCACCGATGGGTCGTCCGCCCGCGTCGAGCACCCTATAGCCGTCGCGGGCAATGCCGCGGTCCACCATTTCCAAACCGACGAGCTTGCGTCCGGGGCCGCCCGCGGCCTCGATCTCGCGCAGCGCCGCGGCCCCGGTGAAGTCCTTGTCGAGCTTCGCGTAGCGGCCCAGGCCGGCTTCCCACATATTGATTGCGTCAGAAATCTCGTGGCCGTACAGGGCCATGGCCGCTTCCAACCGCAGCGTGTTCCGCGCGCCCAACCCGCAAGGCCGGATGCCGAACTCCTCGCCCGCCGCGAACACCTCGCCCCATACACGGGTGCTGGTCGCCTCATCGGAAGGGATGTAAATCTCGAAGCCGTCCTCGCCTGTGTAGCCGGTCCGCGCGATCAGGGTGTTGTACACCCCGGCGACCTTGCCCCAGCGGAACCAGTAGTTCTTGATCTCGGCGAGCGGCGTGTCAGTCAGCTTTTGCAAAACCTCCGCGGCACGGGGACCCTGGATTGCAATCTGCGTGTAGTAGTCCGAATAGTCGGAAACATGGCAGTCGAAGGGCCGGGACTGCTCGCGGATCCAGCTTGCGTCTTTTTCGCGGGTACTCGCGTTGATGACGATCAGGTAGTCGTTTTCACTCAGCTTGTGCACCACGATGTCATCGACAAAGGTGCCTTGCGGGTAAAGCATCGCCGAGTACTGCGCCTGGCCGACCTGGAGTCGGGATGCATCGTTCATGGAGAACCGCTGCACGGCGGACAACGAACCCGGCCCGCGCAGCTGGATGCACCCCATGTGGCTGACATCAAACACGCCCACCGCCGTGCGGACGGCCATGTGCTCCTGGGTGACGCCGGCATACTCCACCGGCATGTCCCATCCGCCGAAATCGACCATCTTCGCGCCGAGACGGCGGTGCGTGCTGTTTAAAGCTGTCTTGCGCAGGGCAGTCTCGGTCGCGGGCACGGCGGTGTCTCCCAAAGCACTACGGTACCATGCTCCGCCCGGCCTTCTTTACTCGTGCGAAACCTGCCAGCCGTCGTCGGTTGCAATCAGCGTGGCCTTATCCACTTTGCCGCCGGAGATGTCTTCCTGGATAGTCGGGAAGGCTGTCTTCATTTCGGTCGATTGCGCCCAGTCGGCAATGCCGGAAACCGCGTAACGGTAGTCGACATTGGCCACCTGCGCGCCGTTGGAGTCGGCGGAAGTGGTGAAGTTGTCGACCGTGGTGACGGCGCGGCGGCCGAAGCAAAAGTTGCCGCTGCCCGGCTGCTGCTGGTCGGGTGTCCACACGGAACGGCCTTTCGAGGAAAGGTCATAATCGTTGACCTGTTTCGAGCCGAAAATGAACTGCTTCTTCTGCGAGCTCGTTCGGGTAAGCAGGCCCGCATCGGTCAGGGCGTCATAGCCGGTCGACTGGTCGGCCTTGTTCGGGTCGGCCTCGACCGGAAACTTCACGGGCGTGGACCACACGCACTCCGGGTGGGCGTTGTAGTAGTTTCCGATGGCTTTCGAGAAGTTGTCCTTGGTCGCCGCTTTCTTGTTCTGGCAGCCGGCGAGCAGCATTGCCGCCGCGAGACACACGCAACTTGCGAATCGTCCTTGCATGTTTGAGCTCCTTCGCCTTTGTGGGATGCAAGGCAGGCTATACTGAGGCGGCCTTTTCGGAGACGGAGGAGACCGGCGCCCGGCGTGAGCACGAATCCAGTAGAGAACCCCGGCGCACCCCCGCTTTCCGTCGTTGTCGTCGTGCCTTGCTACAACGAGGCCCGGCGGCTCCGCATTGAGGCGTTCGCCGCATTCTTCGCGAACCCCGCAAGCGAGGCCGTGCAGCTGTTGTTTGTGAACGACGGCAGCCGCGACGCGACCCTTGCCGTGCTCCAAGCGCTGCGGTCGCGGTACCCGGGCCGGGTGCGCGTGCTCGACAAGCAGCCGAACGCGGGCAAGGCGGAAGCCGTGCGCCATGGAATGCTGCACGCGCTCGGGCTGCCCCACTGCGCGATTACGGGCTTTTGGGATGCCGATCTGGCCACGCCGCTCGCGCAAATTGCCGACCTTACGAAAGTGCTCCTCGCCGGTCCGACGTTCACCATGGTTTTCGGCGCGCGGGTGCGCTTGCTGGGCCGGCATATCCACCGCTTGCCCGCCCGGCATTATCTAGGGCGCATCTTCGCGACCGTGGCTTCGTCCATGCTGCGCCTGCCCATCTATGACACCCAGTGCGGCGCAAAGCTGTTCCGCGCTACCCCGGAGCTGGTTGAGGTGCTGCGCGAGCCGTTCCGGTCCCGGTGGATTTTTGATGTGGAGCTGCTGGCGCGCTTCATGGCCCGCCACCGCGGCGACCCCGAAGCGGTACGCGGCGCGATCTACGAGTACCCGCTGCCCGAGTGGACCGACGTCGCGGGCTCCAAGGTGGGGCCGCTCGATTTTTTCAAGGCGCTGGGGGAGCTGGCGCAGATTCGGAAGCAGTATTTGGCGCGGTGAGCTGGGCAGGCCTCAGCAAGCTTGGCAGGGCTGCCGCGCCCCGACCGCAAAGCAGGCCGGTCACCAGATACGGTGTACCCCGAAAGGATCCAGTTTTGTGTCGTTGCTGAGCAGGGTCAGGTTCTCGTGCAGGGCTTGAGCAGCGAGTATGCGGTCGAACGGGTCCTTATGAGCGTCGGTGAAACTGCCTGCCGTAGCGCCGTGAAGAATGGAAACGGGCAGCTCGAAGTACCCGGCTCGCCTGAAAACAAACTGGAACTCTCTCGCAATTTCGGCGTCCAGTTTGCCAATGCGGGCTTTGGTTGCGATCTCCCATGAGGTTACGGCCGAAACATAACGTAGGTTCCCACGATCGTTCAGCAGGGCGCGTATCGGTTCCGGCAGCTCTTCCGCCCCTTGCGCCGCCCAAATAAAAGTACTCGTATCAAGAAGAAACCGACTCACTCGCCCTCGCCATTGGCGAGCCGGAGTTCGTCTTCTGAAAGCGGCTCAAAGAACTCAGGCCCAAGTTTAGGCCAGTGCTTGGCGAAACCGACGGCCGGCAGTTCTTGTTCCTCGAAACGCAAAATTTTAGCCACGCGCTTCCGGCTGCGGCCGGAGGTGATGATGACTTCCTGACCTTGCGCTACCTCGGCGAGAAGTTTTGACAGGTGTGTCTTCGCTTCATGGACTGAATATTGCATGGCAACCACCCTTCGCTCAACCAACTTAGCTAATTTCTGACCGAAAAGCAATCCTTACACCAACCCCAGCCCCCACAGCGCGTGGAGGTGCAATACCCCCAGCACGCGCCCGTCCGCGTCCGGCACCACGAGCGCGGTGATGCGGTGGCGCTCCATCTCGGCCAGGGCGCGGGCGGCGAGCTCGTCAGGCGCGATGGTATGCGGCTCGGGATGCAGCACTTCGGCCGCGGTGCGCTCCAAGGCCGCACTGCCCGCGGCGAGCAGGAGCCGTCGGAGGTCGCCGTCGGTGACCACGCCCCGGAGCAGGCCCGCGTCGTCCAGCACGACCGTCAGCCCCAAGCCCTTGCGGGTCATCTCGTCCATCACCTCAGCCAGCGGCGCTTGGAGGCTGACCGACGGCACGCGCACTCCGGTGTGCATCAGCGCCCGCACCGGGGCCAGCTGCTTGCCGAGCCGTCCGCCGGGGTGGAGGCGTGCGAAGTCCTCCGCGCGGAAGCCCTTCCGCAGCGAAACCGCGACGGCCAGCGCATCGCCGAGCGCGAGCATGGTTGTGGTGGACGAGGTCGGGGCGAGCGCGCAGGCGCTGAGACTGCCTCCAGGTTGAACTGTGGGCGTACCGGCAAGCCCCGGCGCGGGCACCGAGCAGTCCAGGGCCACGTCGCTCGCGCGGGCCAGCGTGGAGCCGCAGTCGCAGCAGAAGGTGATCAGCGCGTCGCCCACGCGCTTGAGCGTCGCCAGAAGGCGCAGGAGCTCCTCGGTTTCGCCGCTTGCGGAAAGCGCCAGCACCACATCGCCCGGCGCGAGCATGCCGATGTCGCCGTGTACCGCCTCGGCCGGATGGAGAAAGAGCGCAGGCGTACCGGTGGAACTCAACGTCGCCGCGATCTTCTGCGCGATCAGCCCGCTTTTGCCCATGCCGGTCAGCACCACGCGGCCGCCGCAGCCGCACACGAGGCCGACCGCGCGCTCAAACGCCTCGGCCATCGGGCCTTCCAGCCGGTCGGCAAGCGCATGGAGCGCCGCGGCTTCTTCCCGCACCAGCGCGGCCGCGCACTCTCCGGCGCTGCTTTGTAACAAGCTCATGCCGTTCATCATCCCACCAACCACGGGCCGGGCGGCCATAGAATGATGCTGGGCGACTTAGGAGAAGCGGATGCGGCGCGGGTTGATCATTGTTGTTGTCTTAGCGGTGCTCGGGTTGGTGGTGTGGGCCGGCGCCGCGAACTACCATTCACGGCGCAACGAACAGATCGGCGAGATGAAGCCGCAAGGGCAACAGCTGGTGCTGACGCCCGAGGGCGGCACGGCTACGCCCAACCCCGCCGGCACCGACACGGGCGCGCCGCCGAGCGTGCTGCTGGGCAAGACCGCGCCCCCGTTCACCCTGACCGATACGCAAGGCAAGAAGGTATCGCTCGCCGACTACAAAGGCCGCCCAGTCCTGGTGAACTTTTGGGCCACTTGGTGCGGACCCTGCAAGCTGGAAATGCCCTGGCTGGCCGACCTGCGGACCAAGTATGCCGGGCAGGGTTTTGAGGTGTTGGGCGTGTCCGCCGACGACCTGAGCGCTGGCGCGAAAGCAGCCGGACAGAAGGCGGAGATTGCTTCAACTGCTGCCAAGTACCATGCCAACTACCCCGTGCTCGTCGGCGGCGGCGCGATTACCGACAGCTATGGCGGCATCGATGTGCTGCCGCAATCCTTTTATGTCGACAAGACAGGCAAGATCGTTGCGGTGCTGACCGGCGCGGGGTCCAAGAACGAGGCCGAGGCGGACGTGAAGAAAGCGATCGGCAGTGGGGTTTGAGCTGCTCCTGCTTTTGGCGCAGGTGCTGCCCTGGCAGACCGCCGCGGCGGAGCCTGTGCGCTTTGAAGGGCCCGCGCGGGTCGAGCTGGCGCGGGGGCGGGCGGAAACCGTGGAGCTGCGGTTCCGCATCCGCGACGGGCTGCATATCAACTCGCACACTCCGCGCGACAGAAGCCTGATCCGCACCGAGCTGATCGTCGCCGAGCCGGAAGGCCTCGATGTGCAGGCGGTTGCGTTCCCTCCGGGAGAAGCGTTCGCGTCCCAAGCGTTTCCGAACGAAAAGCTGGATGTGTATACCGGGGAGTTGGTGCTGCGCGCGCGGGTGCGGGCGGGTGCCGCCGGCGAACAGCAGCTTGCCGGCGCGCTTCGCTACCAGGCCTGCGACGCGGACACCTGCTTCCCGCCGAAACAGGCGGCAGTCGCGGTTGAGATTGAGACGCGGTAGCGGCTTCCATTCAGCTGAAAGACGGTAAGCCTCGTCACTTGGCCGCAGTTCCAACTCAACACCAGCTCTCACTTATAGGGAGTGCACGTTCGGTAACGGATGCCCATCGGCTGTTTTGCGTCCGCTGAACATAGGAGCTTCCAATTTTCGGGTTGTGAAAGTTGCACAGCTTACTGCAGCGGCATAGCGGAGGGGGGAGGACTTGAGCCATCTCAAAAGCCATTTGGAGGCCTCCCCATGCACCGCTTTTTTGCCGTTCCTCTCGTCTGCTTCGTGGTCCCGGCCGCTTGTCTCGCTGCCGGAGCACCCGCCGTTGACCCGCTCGCAACGCCCTTTACGACACTTCCCGGCGCAGCCGGATTCCAATTTGAACCGGCGACCCCGTGGTTGAGCGCCGGCAACGGCACGACAGACAACCACTGGGCGCAAGGCGAGTTTATCCTCAACCCTTACACCCTCCCCTATCTCACGGAGCGTTGGGTGTTCTCCGCGAACGGCGAAGTGCAAGGCGTCCCGACGGTTGAAAACGGCAGGGTGTATGTCGCCGATAACGGCGGCACGGTGTCGCAGCTGGATGCAACCACCGGTCAAGCGATTTGGCAGGCGAGTTTACCGGCCCTTTCCGGCGATCCCCTGGCTAACTCGCGTAATAGTCCCGCCATCGCGCCCAACACCGTCATTGTCGGCGACCAGGATTCGGCAACGGTGTATGCGCTTTCGAAAACCGACGGAAGCCTAGCCTGGAAGACGGTTCTCGACACTTCGCAAGGCGCGATCGTCACCTCTTCACCCGTCATCGTAAACGGGGTTATTTACGTAGGGGTCGCTTCAGAACAGGAAAATCTTGCGTCCAGGATCGCGAACTTTGTTCCGACTTTCCGCGGTTCGGTGGCGGCGCTAGATGAGAATACCGGGCGCATCCTATGGCAAACCTATACCGTGCCGTCGGGCTATACCGGCGGAGGCGTTTGGGCGAGCAATCTCGCGGTCGACGCAAGCCGCTCGGCGGTGTACGTGACCACCGGCGACAACTACTCGGTGCCGCCGTCGGTACTGAGCTGCCAGATTTCGGCGACGAGTCCGGCGCAGGAAGGTGCGTGCCTTTCGCCCAACGATCACATCGACTCCGTTTTGTCGCTGAATATGAACACGGGCGCGGTCAACTGGGCCAATCGATTTACAAATGGCGATACCTGGACCACATCGTGCGAAACCTACCGGACCACGCCCGCCGCCACGCCGTGCCCGAACCCCGCCAGCCTGGACACTGACTTCGGCGCGGGCGCGAACCTGTTCACCATCACCAGCAACGGCGCACAGGTCGATGTGGTGGGAGCGGGGCAGAAGAGCGGGTCGTACTACGCAATGAACCGCGACACGGGGGCGATGATCTGGGCGACAAATGCGGGACCCGACGGGGTTATCGGCGGCATCCAGTGGGGTGCGGCCACGGACAACCAGCGCATCTACTTTTCCGAAGCCAACTCAGGGTATGTCCCGACGAAGCTGCTTTCCGGCGCGACGACGAATGGCGGCTTCTGGGCGGCGCTCGACAAGAACACGGGCAAGATTCTCTGGCAGACTCCCACCATCCTGCCGGCGGTCAACGGCAGCGGCAATCGCATCCCGCCTCCACCGGCCTCGGGTGCGCCGGCAACCGGCGGCGGCTCGGTTTCCGTTGCCGCGGGCGTGATGTACCGGGAGGATAATTCCGGTGATTTCGTCGCGCTGAACGCGGTGACGGGCCAGGTTCTCCGTACGTTCAACTCGGGCGGCGCGGGCATTTCCGCCCCGTCCATCGTGGATGGGGTGCTGTACTGGGCTTCCGGCTACAGCGCAAACGGTCCGACGAACAACAAGGTGTATGCGTTTTGGATAGGGCTGCAGTAACGGCCTTCCCGCAGAGGCGAGCCCCGGCCGCGACGGCGGAAGGGCTCGCTTTTCGTCATTTGGGGGAGCGTGCCTGTCGCATCGAACTACATATGAGCAAAGAAACGAATCTACAAACGCAGACAAAGTTTGGAGAGGCAATCAACTCCGGCAACCTCGAAGCCATGCGGGAGTTGGTGTCGCCCGCGGTGAAGGAGCACGATCCGGGTCCGAAGCAGGGTCCGGGAGCCCAGGGGTACATCGACCTTTTCGCCGAGATGCGGTCGGCCTTCCCGGATTTAAAAGCCACGCCGGAGCACATCACGGCGGATGAGGACACCGTGGCGCTGGCTTACACGATTACCGGAACGCACCAGGGTACGTTTCAAGGCGTTCCGCCGACAAACAAAGCCATGAAGGCCCGCGGCGTGCAGATCGCGCGCTTTGCGGACGGGAAAATGGTGGAGCGGTGGGGCTCGTCGGATGAGTTGGGTATCCTGAAGCAGCTTGGCGTGGAGCCGCAAAAGGCCGGCCTGCTCGAGAAAATGGGCCTGAAGTAAAGGCCGGCATCGGGCAGGCCCTCAGCTTTTGCGGCTGGGGGCCTGCTTTTTCTGGTGATCGAGAAACCGCCGCATGCGGTCGAGCGAGCGCGCTTTGGTGAACACGAGCAGGCTTTCAATCAGCGGCGGCGATTGCGTGCTCCCGGTAACGATCGCGCGCAGGAGCATGAAGTTTTCCTTGACCGACCACCCTTTCTGCTCCCCTGATGCGCGCAAGGATTGGTCGATCCCATCATGGTCCCAAGGCGCGGCTTCAAGCGCGGCGGCTTGCTCGGCCGCGAACGCAAGCGTTTCCTCCACCGTCCGCTTTTTCGGCAGCCATACCGGCTCGGGCGGCAGGACGTGATCTTTAAAGAAAAAATCGGTGAGGTCGCCGAAGCCGCCGAGGGTTTCTATCCGGGTTTGCACCAGCGGAGCAACCGCCTGGAGATAAGCATCGGAGAAAACAGTCGCCCGCAGGCGGGCGTAAAAATCCGAGGGCGTGAGCTTGCGGATGTACTCGCCGTTCATCCAGCGCAGCTTAGCCAAGTCGAACACCGGGCCGCCGAGTGAGATGCGCGCGAAATCATAACGCTCGTGCATCTCGGCCAGCGAGAATAGGTCCGACTCCTTCATATTGAGCGAGTTCGAGACGATTTCGGCTTCGGTCGGCTGCGCCATGCCGCCGCCCATAAGGCCCAGGAAATTGAGCATGGCTTCGGGCAGGAAGCCGGAGTCGCGGTAATAGTTGAGGCTCACCGGATTCTTGCGCTTGGAAATCTTTGACTTGTCCGTGTTGCGCAGCAGCGGCATGTGCCAAAACCGCGGCTGCTCCCACCCGAACGCCTCATAAAGCAGCACATGCTTCGGGGTCGAGCTGATCCACTCCTCGGCGCGGATGACGTCGGTGATCCCCATGAGGTGGTCATCGACGACATTGGCGAGGTGGTAGGTCGGGAAGCCGTCGGATTTGAGGAGAACCTGATCGTCGACGTTGGCGTGGTCGAAGGTGATCGCGCCCCGCAGTTCGTCGCGGAAAGTGGTCGCGCCTTCGTGCGGAACCTTCAAGCGGATCGTAAACGGCTTGCCGGCGGCGAGCTCGGCTTCGACCTCCGCCTGCGAAAGTGAGCGCGAGCGCCCCCGGTACTTGGGCGGCTGCTTGGCCGCCATCTGCGCCTTGCGCTCTTCGTCGAGCTCCTCGGCCGTCTCAAAGGCGCGGTAGGCGTGGCCGGAAGCAAGCAGCTTGTCCGCGTACTCGCGGTAGATCTCGGTGCGCTCGGACTGGCGGTACGGCCCGACCGGGCCGCCGACATCCGGGCCTTCATCCCAGGCGAGGCCGAGCGCGCGGAGCGAGTCGAAGATCATTTGCTCCGAGGTGGGCACGTAGCGGGTGCGGTCCGTGTCCTCGATGCGGAGGATGAACTTGCCCCCGCGCTGGGCGGCGAAGAGGTAGTTGAGTAGGGCGATGTAAGCGGTGCCGACGTGCGGGTCGCCCGTGGGGGATGGGGCGATGCGGACGCGGGGTGCGGTGATCTCTTGCATGCTGACCCAAGGGTAAACCTACTGTAGAGGCAGGCCTTGCAGGCTCGTGAGCCTTCCGACCGGGTACACCCCGACCTGATTGGCCGTGTAGTACGGCGAGCGGTCGTAGAAAAACGCGAGCCGCGCCGACGGGCTCGCCGCGAACTTCGGGTCGGTCTGCAGTTTGGACTCAAACTCCGCTTTTAGCAGCGGATTGTTCGCGAGCATCTCGCGAGCCAGCTTTTCAACCACGTAAGGCTCGCCGTACTCGCGCTGCTCAAAGATGGGATCGAAGAAGCCCCAGGCCAGGGCGGAGTCGGGCGCGGCCGGCTCCAGCCAGTGCACGGCGACCTTGTTCAGGCGGTTGTCGAGCTTCACTACGACCGAGCCGGCGGGGTAAGTCGCGCTTTGCTGCGATAGCGTGCAGCCGCCGTAGTGCCCGGCTTCGGGAGGCGCGGCCTCGCCCGCGAACAGCGGGTGGCGGCCCTCGAACGGCGGCCGCTGCCACACATTGCCGCCGCACTGATACTGCTCCACCGAGCCGGTCCACGCCTGGCTGAGGCGCTCAAACGGCACGCCATGGGTGCGGAGCACGTCGATAATCGAGACCCACTGCGCGGGAATGATGTAGGCCGTGGGCGGAATCACGGTGCTGACGGCTGTCACGCCCGTCTGCGCTTGGAGCATGAAGTCGCGCGGTGTATGCGAGTAGGAAATCATTTGCGCGCCGGAGATGCTGCTTTGGCTCAGGGTGTAGTCGTAGCCGCGGAACAGAAACGGGGTGGTGTCGCCATTCGAGGCATAAGCAAGGCCGAGCGGCTTGCCGGTAAGCTGTGCCGCATGGGCGTCGGCTGCGGCGTTCAAGGCGAGCAGCTTGTCCGCGTCCCGGTTGAGGATGGCGAGCAGGGATGCAAGCAGGACTGTGTTGCCGGTCACGCGCGTCCGGTAGTCCTTGAGCATGTGCATCTCGACCAGCATGCACGGCCTGTTCTCAAGCAGAACGGACCCGCACGAGTACCGCGGCGGGTCGGGAAAATAGCCTAACCCTTTCGATGGATCGTTCTCGTCCGCGAGCTGAATGTAAGTGGGCGAAGCAAGGTGGCCGGGCGCTTTGTCCACCGCGCTTTGCAGCTCCGGCGTGACGGTTTCACCAAGATAGCGCGCGAGGTCCGGGTCCACATCGGGTCCGTGGTCGATGGAGTACGTCACGTCGTAGCGGAAGTCCGCGCCGTCGGTCACGTGGTCGTCCACGAAGAAGTCGGGAAGCCAATGCTCGTACATCGCCCAGAACGCCTGCGTTTCGGGCGCTTGCGCTTTCAGGTAATCGCGATTCAGGTTCAGGTTGGTTCCGTTGCCGCGCCAGCCTTGCAGCTCGGGGCCGTTTTGGTTGATGCGGTTGAAGCGGCCCGATCGCGCGAATCCGTCAGCGTTGTAGACCGGTATGAACACGAATACAGCGCGGTCCAGCAGGGCTGCCTGCGACTTCGTGATGACCATGTCGCGCAGCAGCGCCATGGAGGCATCCTTGCCGTCCATTTCACCCGCGTGGATACAGTTCTGCACCAGCAAGATGGGGCGTCCGGCCCGGTGCAGGGCAGCGGGGTCGAACACACCGTCGCGCGATGCGATGACCAGATCAAGCTCGCGGCCCTCACCCGTTTTGCCGAATGGCTCGATGCGCACCTGCCCCGGCGCGGCGGCTTGGACGCGCCGGAGATAGGCCATGGTCGTGTCGTAATCGGGCGTGGTGCGGTAATTCGCGGCCTCGGCCGGGGTGCGCCAGTCCGGCTGAGCTTGAGCTGCAACAGGAAGCAAGGCAGAGAAGAAAAGCAGGCGGGCAAGCATGGCGCGAGTGTATCGCAGGCGAAAAGCCGAAAAGGAACTCACTACACTGGAAAGCAGGCACAGCATAACGATGTTTACTCAGTCAGAAGTGTTGTTTGCGTTAAATAGTCTTCAAGGCATTTAAGTAATCATCGTCCAGGTAAGCTACTCGGCATGATCTATTATCTAGAATGGCATTCAATGAGGGTGATAATACTTGAGTTCGTGCGATGAGTGCCTTGCTTTCACGTCTGACGAGGCTCGCAACAAGGTCAGCCATCTGAAGCGGAATACAGTTTTGGTCTTGGGCAAAGTTGAGTGAACCCATATATGGTCTGGATTTTGGGCTGAGGCTTTGTAGTTGAGGGTAAGAACGGCGCAGGCTCTCTCGATAGCGATCATTTTGATCGCAAACGAAGGCGACTCCATGGTGAGCTTTCCTCTTAGCTAATTGCATAGCGACATCGATAAAAGAGCAATGGTAGCAAAGTAAGTAAGGACTCTCCTTATACTGCCTGTGCAACTTGTGCGACTGTAAGCTTGAAAGCACTTGCAGAATCGATCTTTGATCACTAAGAACGCTAAATACCATTAATTCGGATTCTACAAGTGCATCAGCAAAGTCCTTCATAATCTTTGGACGATTGTTCAAATTGCTTGCCTTGAATGCCCTTAGATTGTGCTTATCCAGAACTTGCCGCCAAACTACTTCTCCCTTCAGCACTCTCCAGCCATCACCAAAAACTGTGCAGACAGCATAAAAGCCTGAGTTGCGCTCGTCAAAGCTCTCGTCCATGAATGCACTAAACATGAGAATCCTTGAAAAGGCAAGGTGCCTGCGAAACATGATCTGCTGCCGGTAAGAAGGCGCTCATAAGTTAGCGCTAAACTGGTCGCATTCCGATTCGCCAATCCTACTGCCCGCCCTCGCTTTCCCGGATAAACGCCGCCGTGCGGTCGTGTAGGTCGCGCAGGGTGTCGGGGCGGACGTAGACCATATGGCCGGTGGGGAAGAAGTCATACTCGATGTTCTTTTGGAGGTCGGCGGGCAGGGGCAGGTGCTTCATTTCGTAAGTCGCGGCAAAGTACAGTGTACCCAGGTCGAAGTAGCCGCCCATGAGCAGCACGCGCATCTTGGGGTTAAGCTTGATCGTGTTCGCCAGGTCGCCCGACACGTTGGTGTACGTCGACTCGCGTCCGCGGCCCGTTGCGTGGTGCAGGTCCCAGTCAAAATCAGGGCCGCCCGCGCTTGGTTTGTAAGTCATGTCCGATCCGAACTTCAGCGTGTCGTGCGCGTACGTGTTCATGGCGGCTAGGATGGCCGACTCAATCGACTCAGTGAAAGGGTCATAGTCAGCTTGCGCGCCCAGCGGGTCGATGGCCGGGCCTTGATAGCGCGAGTCAAGCCGCCCGGTAGTCAGGTCGGACGGATCTTGGAGCAGCTTTGAAAATTCGCCGCCGTTGATGCGCAGATCAGCCTTGACCCAGGTGGCCGCCGGAATGCCGGTATAGCTTTCGAGCTTAGCCGCCACGGCTTGCTTCCGGGCCGGCGGCAGGTCCGCGCCTTGCAGCAGCGCGGCCGCGTAATCGCCGAGCGCATACTGCTCCACCTCATGGATCCAGGGATCAAGCTGCGCCGGCTGGTTCGGTATTTTGTGGTGGAACCAAGCGGTCGCCGCGAAGGAAGGCAGGGCTAAAAAGAAGCCGTTGTCCGTGCCGATGTTGCCGCCCGCACCGTCGGCGGAGTTGTCGAACGAGAGGATCTGCGAGAGCAGCACGATGCCGTTTAGGTCGACCCCGTGCTGGTGCAGCTGGAACCCGAGAACCGCGTCGCGCGTTGTGCCGTAGCTTTCACCGAACAGATATTTCGGCCCGGCCCAGCGGTCATATTTGGTCAGAAAGCGGCGGATGAACCGATCGAATGCTGCGGCATCCTGGTCGATGCCGTAGAAAGCCTTGCCGGCATCGCGCCCTTCCACGCGGCTGTAGCCGGTGCCGGGCGCATCGATGAACACCAGGTCCGCGGCGTCGAGCAGCGCGTGGGGATTGTTGCTGATCTTGTACGGGCCGCCTACCGGGTGTTCCAGGTCGGGAATATCCACGCGCACCGGCCCGAGCGAGGTCATGCGGAGGTACATCGTCGCCGAGCCCGGGCCGCCGTTGTAGAAAAACATCACGGGCCGGGTGCGCGGGTCCGCGCCCTTGGCGAAATAGGCGGTGTAGAACATGCGCGCGGTCGCGGGCTGCTCGGCGGGTTTGGCCTGTGCTTCTGTTTGCGCTTCAGGCAGGTAGCTGCCGTCCAGCGCGAGCTTGGCGTCGTCCGTGTCCGTCGCTCCCACGGCAAGCAGGCCCGCCACGGCCGTGTAGGGCACCGCTTTGCCGTCGGCTAAGGTCACCGCAGCCTCCGTGGTGGAATCGGCGGGCAGCGGGCTTTTCTCGGCGGCAGGCTTCGCCGGCGGGTCAGGTTTTTGGGTTTGCGGATCAAGCGGAGCCGGGGCAAGGGCGAGCAAAAAGGCAAGGGCCGCGAGCATGGGCGGATGAGTCTCCTCAAGAACAGCTATTTACAGGATCGTGTTCACTGTACACCGGCTTTCCCGCGCTGCTAGGTCTTCATTCGCTCTTTGAGGTTGCCGATCTCGGATTCCTGCGCCGATTGAATGCCGTGGAAGCGCGTGAGGTCTTGCTGGATGGTTTCCAGCGTGTGATTTGTTTTGTCGAACTGCCGGTTCATGTCTGCCCGCAGCTCGTCGAACCGCCGACTCATTTCATCGAATTTGCGGTTGTTGTCGGCCCGCAGCTCGTCGAACTTGCGGTTGGAATCGGCCCGCAGATCGTCCAGCCGCTTGTCCGTCCGCCAAGCCGCGAAGAAAACGCCGAACAACGACACCAGGGCAGGGGTCAGCAGGATATAAAGCTGCGCGTTCGTCATGGCCTTACCATACCAGCCGTCCCCAGCCCGCTCACGCCGAAGGCGGCGGTGTATGAACCCTAAGTAATGTCCTCTGTGTTGAAGGCCGGCGTCAGCGTCCGACGCCGTCGGCCGGCGCGCACTTGCGTTGAAACAAGCTCGCTGAACTCGCTGTCGCTGAACTCCTCTTCGAGATCCAATGGCAGATCCTGCTCTTGCTCCATGACAGCTTTGCCGGAAGGGGCATCGAGGCTTTCGAGCAGCACCACGGCATAGGCTTGCGCGGTACCGTCCAGGTTCAAGCCTTCCGGCGTTTTCGCTTTTATGCTGACAAGCCCGGGAACCACATCCAGAAGAATAGCCAGGCGCTCCCGCATTTCGCCCGCGATGGGAGCGATCTTGGGCTGCGCGAGGACCAGCGTGCAGTCGACGTTCACGATGCGGAAGCCCGCGTGCCGGATTTCTTCGAGAGCGAGATTCAGAAAAATGGAAGACTCGGCATCCTTCCAGCGCGGGTCGGACGGTGGGAAAAACGTCCCGATATCCCCGGCCGCCACCGCGCCGAGCAGGGCGTCGGTAAGGGCATGGAGCAGCACGTCGCCGTCGGAGTGGCCGGCAAGTCCTTTGTCATGGTCCAAAGCGAGGCCGCCGATGCGGAGCGGCACACCCGTCTTGAAGGAATGTGAGTCGTAGCCCTGTCCGATGCGGAGGCTCATTGGCTTCCTCCCTTGGATTGTTGGAGATACCAGCCGGCGAGCTGGAGGTCGGCCGCGCGCGTGATTTTCAGGTTGGCGGGCTCACCCGGGGCGACCGCGACCGGAATGCCCGCGCGTTCAAGCAGGCTGGCCTCGTCCGTGCCGGCGAAGCCGTCGGCTTCGGCCTCCTCAACGGCCCGCCGCAGAAGGCCGGCGCGCGCGCCTTGCGGGGTTTGCGCCAGAACAATGTTTTCGCGGGGAAGCGTCGCCGTGATCAGCGCTCCTTGCGCGGTGCGTTCCACGTGCTTGATCGTATCCGTCGCGGGCAAGCCGGCGATGGCGGCCCCATGACGCTCCACCGCGAGCACAACGCGCTGGAGCACAGCCGCGGACAACAGCGGCCGCACGGCGTCATGCACCAGAACGATCGCGCTGTCGTCGCAGCGCAACGCCCCGAGCGCGCACGCGACACTCGCCTGGCGGGAGTCGCCGCCGAGGACCATGGTGGTCGGGACAGCGAGTTCGAGGCGCGCGAGCAGCTCACCGAGCCGCCCTTGTTCCCCTTCGCGCACCGCGAGCAGAATGCCGGCCGCGCCCCGGCACGCGGCGAGCACGCGCAAGGTATGGGCCAGCACGGGTTCGCCGTCGAGGAGGAGAAATTGTTTCGGCGCCCCGGCGGCGGGACCCATGCGCGTTCCCAATCCCGCGGCCGGGACGATGAAGAAAACAGGGGGCATAAACGCTCAAGTATAGCGCGACGCTTGGCGCCCTCGGGTTCCAGCTTTTGGTTCCATAACGGGAAAGCCCGCGCGCGCATTCCCGGTTTGGACCTCCTCGGAGCAGGCCCGCTCAAATCCACCGCGCAAACATCCGCGCTGCTGCGTATACTTCCCTCATTCCACGAGGCGGAACGTCCAGCAACCTTCCTAAGTATCCATCCCAAATAGGCCTTTAAGGCCTGCCTAAACCCTCCTTCCCGGCTCCTTCCCATTCTGTCCGCCTCCACCCCGGGCCCGCCTGAAAGCGGGCCCATCCCTTGCGCGGGTTTTGGGGTCTCATGCTTCGCGCACGCTCATGCCGAGGGCGCGCATCTTCCTGTAAAGGTGAGAGCGCTCCAGCCCGAGCGCCTCGGCGGCGCGGCTCATGTTCCCGTGGCACTCATCCACTTTCTTCTGGATAAACTCGCGCTCGTAGGCTTCGCGGGCTTGCTGGAGTGAGGCGAAGTCCTCGCCGGGGTTGGCCGCCTGCGCGCGGACGCGCAGCATGGGCGCGGGCAGGTGGCGGCGCTCCAAACGGTGCGCCCCCGGGTTGAGGATCAGCATGCGCTCCACGATGTTCTTCAGCTCGCGCACGTTTCCCGGCCAGCTATAGCTCTGCATCGCTTCAAGCGCTTCCGGGGCGATCTCGACGTTGGGCCTGCCGTACTCGCGGCCAAGCTCGGCGAGGAAGCCGTGCACCAAAGGGGCAATATCCTCGCGGCGCTCGCGCAGCGGCGGTACGAAAAAGGGGATCACGTTCAGGCGGTAGAAAAGGTCTTCCCGAAAGTTTCCGGAGGCGATTTCTTCTTCCAAATTTTTGTTGGTGGTCGCGATCACCCGCACGTCCACGCGGAGCGGTTCGCGCCCGCCCAACGGGGTAAAGCTCTGCTCGTCGAGCGCGCGCAGCACCTTGGCCTGCGTTTTCAGGCTCATGTCGCCTACCTCGTCGAGCAGGAGGGTGCCCCCGTCCGCGCGCTCAAAGGTGCCCCGCTTTTCCGCAGTCGCGCCTGGAACCGCGCCGTTGCGATGCCCGAACAGTTCGCTTTCGATAAAGTTCTCAGGGATGCTGGCGCATTTCAGCTCCAGAAAAATACGGTCCGCGCGCAGGCTTTCCGCGTGCATCGCGCGCGCGATCAGATCCTTGCCGGTGCCGGACTCGCCGAAGATCAGCACGCGGCCGTTGGTCGGGGCCATCAAGCGAATCTGTTGGCGGAGCGCTTTCGCGCTCACGCTCGCGCCGGTGATGGACGCCCCGCCGGGCAGCTGCTGCTTCAGTTCGCGATTATCCGCGCGCAGCTGCCGCTTCTCGACCGCGTTGCGGATGGTGATGAGCGTGCGCTCGATCCCGAGCGGCTTTTCCAAGAAGTCGAATGCGCCGAGCTTGGTGGCGCGCACCGCGGTTTCGATATTGCCGTGGCCGGAAACCATGATGACCTCCGGGCGGCCCTCGGCGGCCAGCGCGCCGACCTCGCCCAGCACATCCAAGCCGTCCCGGTCGGGCAGCCAGATATCGAGCAGCAGCACATCGTAGCGGGCGTCGCGCAGCAGCAGGAGCGTTTCGGCGGCCGTCGCGGTGGAGGCGACGGCGTAGCCCTCCTCGGCCAGGATTTCGCCGAGGGAATGACGGATGTCGGCCTCATCGTCGGCGATAAGGATGTGGATCACGCGGGTACCTCTTCGCGCCCCGCTTCATGCTCAGCTTTGTGCTCCAAGACGCGCGCCAGCGGCAGCTCGATGACAAACGAAGCGCCGGAGCCGGAGCGCTGCTCAGCGCGGATCGAGCCGCCATGGTCGGCGATGATCTTAGCCGCGATCGCGAGGCCCAAACCGGTGCCGCGCTGCTTGGTGGAGGCGTAAGGAAGAAACAAGCGCTCGCGCATCTCCGGACTCAAACCCGGGCCGGTGTCGGATACCGTGATCTCGGCCATGCCGGCCCGCTCGCTTGCGGCGGTGCGGACACGCAGAACGCGGTGGAGCGCGCCGGTCATAGCTTCGGCTGCATTCTCAATCAAGATGGCGAGCGCGCGCTGTAGGGCTTGGGGGTCGGCGAGGACCGGCGGCAGCGCCCGATCGAGGGAACACTCCACCTCGATATTCTCAAGCCGGCCTTCAAACAGCATCAGGGCTCCTTCGGCAATCCCATTGAGGGAAGCCGCGCGCGGCTGCGCCGCGGGAAACTCGGCAAGCAGGGCAAACTGGTCCACCAAGGACCGCATACTGCCGACGGAGGACAAGATGACCTCCGCGCACCGGCGTATGACCGCATCGGACTCTGGGCCCCGGCGATCTGAAGCGCGGGCCAAATGGCGCTGGATGCGCTCGGCGCTGAGGGCGATCGGGGTGAGCGGGTTCTTGATCTCATGCGCCACCCGCTGCGCGACCTCTTTCCAAGCCACTTGACGCTGTGCCTCCAAGGCTTCGGAGATGTCGTCGAGCACCAGGACCGAGCCGCGGCGGTCGCGGCCGCCCTCATCCGGGCCCAGCCGCAGCGCCGCGATGGTGACCGAAACGCTGCGGGCCTTGGCCGGAGCGGGCAGCGCCAGCTCGATGCCGGGGACGCCCATGCGGTGCGCGCGGCGCTGGAGACGCAGCACTTCTTCCAAAATGGGCCCGGGCAGCAGGTCCGCGAGTGTGCGCCCGTGCGGCGCCGCCGAGCAGCCCAGCAGGTCAAGAAATGTCCGATTTACCTGAAGCACCAAGGAGGACGAATCAATCACCGCGACGCCGCTCGGAATGTTTTCAAGGATGCGCTCCAGTTCATGTCGCCGGTGCTCCAGATCCCGGTTCGCCTCCTCAATCCGCGCGGTGGAGGTTTCGGCAATTTGGCGGCTTTCCTGGAGGTCGGACGCCATCTGGTTGAACGCGCCGATCAGCTCGCTGAGCTCCTCGGTCGCGGTCAAGGTGATGCGCTGCCGGTAGTCGCCCGCCGCGATCGCATCCATGGCATCGGCCAGCGCTTCGAGCGGTCCGGTGATCTGCCGAGATAAAAACAGCGCCAGCCACGAAGACACAAAGAAAGTGAGCGCGGTCACGAGGGAAAGCAGGAGCAGAAAAGTGCCGCGGACCCCGCGCCGTTCCCGGTAGGCGGCGTAGTACTCGCGCGCGCCGGCGGCCGCGCCGTCGATGGAATCGCCCAAGTTCGCGGGCAGCGGAAGAGCGACCACCGCGACGCCTCCGTCGTCGAACGAAGCCGCGCCCAGCGCGAAATCATCATCGCCGTTGACGCGTAGGACGGGGCTGTCCGCGGATTCCGCCCCGCCGAGAGCCGCCGCGGCGAGCGGAATCTGCAACGGGGAAAACGGCCCGGCCGTGCGCAGGGCATGCCGGTGCCGCAGCGGTTCCATGGGCGGTGGGGCAGGGCTTAAGGATTGCAGCCCGGAGCCGGGATCGGGCCACGTGTGCAGGACGGAGGACGAAGCCGCCGGCGCTTGATAGCTCGCCACCGGTTCGGCATCGCGGTACAGGAAGACAAAGCCGCCCTCAAGCGTAATGCGGTGCCGGCGCATCTCGTCCGCGAGCGCTTCCTTGTCGGCCGCCGCCCAAGCATGGAGAAACGCGGGCGAACGGGCGAGCGACTCAGCCTCGGCCCGGGCATTTCCGGCGACATACCGCGAGAAAGCCAGCGAAACCGCCAAGGATTGGTCCCTGAGGCGCGCCACGGGCTGCGAAAACCAGCGGTCGAGCGAGCGGTTCATGAGCAGAAACGAGAACAAGGACATGAACACGATCGGCGCGAAGGAAAGCACGAGCGCGCCGAGCAGCATGCGCGACCGCAAACGCGCCCCCAGCACCCGCGACCGGCCGTCGGCGTAGATGCGCAGGATGTTGCGGGTGAGCAAAACAACCAGCAGGAGCAGCAAAACAAACAGCACAACCGTGATGGCCGCGAACAGGAAGACCGGGAACGGGCTTTCGCCCGGCGCGGGCGGCAGGTGAAAGTAGTTCAACGCGCTCATGCCGAGCAGAAGCAGCAGAAACGCCCCACCCAGCCCGGAAAGTGGGAGACGCCGCTGCCAGCGCGCGTCGGGCGGCGGGGAGCCCGGCAGTTCCCGTTTTGCTGGAGAAATAGCCTCCGGCGGCGCGCTCATGCGGCAAGGGTAACAGCGCGGGAGCGAAAACCGGCACGCGGGAAAACTTGCGGGCAGGCGGCGGGCATCGTAACTAGCCTATGAAGAACCCTAGGTTTGCTTCCGTAACGCTCCCTTTCGCTCTCGCAGCCGCGCTGGTGATGAGCGGTT
>CAXTSB010000034.1:1035-28039 GCA_964246845.1 uncultured Acidobacteriaceae bacterium | reverse complement strand
GATGGCCGCCGCGCCGCGCGCTCCCTTGGCGGCAAGCGCTTCGGCGGCAAGCTCTCCGGCGGAGACCGCGCCTGTCCCGCCCCAAGCAGCCGTCGCGGCGGTTGCGGAACCTGAACCGCCCCAAGCCGGTCTTGCGGGCGGCGGCGTCGACCTCCCCGCCATGCGCGATGCGGCGGTCGCGGCGCTGGAGGCTGCCGGCCAAAACACCGCCGCCACATTCTTGAACGCCGGCGAATGGACCGAAACCGCGAGAACCGTGCGCGTTGCCGTAACGGCGAAAGCCAAGATGTTCAACCTCGCCATGAACGCGGAAGCCGAAAAGATCGTGAAAGCCGCCGTGCGGCCGTTCGCGGGCACGCCGCCGAAGGTGCTGGAGTGGATACCCGGCGAGGGCGGCCCCGCCGCGAAAATGCCTGACAGGCCCGCGCCGACCGGCGGGGTGGAAAAGCTCGCGCTTGAAAACCCTCTGGTGCGGCAGGCGAAGGAGTTGTTCGGCGGCGAGGTGCGCAGCGTGGTGGACCTCCGAAACAAAGGCCGGGGTTAAACGCTCGCCGCGCGAGTGAGCGGCCGCCTGCCCGGTTCCGATGCAAGCAGCCTCATGAGGCCCGCCGCCCTCAGCCGTTACAATTAGATCAACGCTACCCGGGTTAAGCCGCACACCAAAGCAGCATCCACCGCACCCCTTCGCACGTCGAAACAGGACCTGAGAGGACATACGCAATGCCGGAACCGAAAACACCCAAAGGCGAAACCCGCAAGCTGCCCATGATGCCTATTCGCGACATGGTCATCTTTCCGCACATGATGACCCCGTTTGTCGTGGGCCGGGAGTCGAGCGTGCGGGCGCTCGAGGAGGCGCTCAACGGCGACCGCAAGATTTTTCTAGCGACGCAGCACGACGCGCGCATCGACGAACCGACGGCGAACGATATCTACGCCGTCGGTACGGTCGGCAATATCGTGCAGTCGGTCAAGATGCCGGACGGCAACATCAAGGTTTTGGTCGAGGGCGTCGAGCGCGGCCGCGCGGTCGACATGACCGATGTGGACGGCTTTTTCGTCGCCACCGTGCGCACCGGCAAGGTGCAGCTGGAGCTCACCCAACAAGTCGAGCAGCTGGCGCAAAAGGTGACCGGGCTGTTTGAGCAGTACGTCAAGCTTCAGCAGTCTTTAAACCTTGAATCCACCATGGCGGCACTCCGGGTCGACGAGCCCTCGAAGCTGGCCGATACGATCGCCGCGAATTTGCAGCTGGAAATTGCCGAGAAACAGGAAATTCTTGATGTCTTCGATCCGGTGGAGCGCCTGACCCGCATCGCCGGCGTGCTTGATGTGGAGATCGAGAAGCTCAACATGGAGCGGTCGATCCAGACCCGCGTGAAGCGGCAGATGGAGCGCGCGCAAAAAGAGTACTACCTGAACGAAAAGATCAAGGCGATCCAGAAGGAGCTCGGCCGCGGCGAAAAATCGGAGTGGGACGATCTGAAAAAGAAAATCGAGCTCGCCGGGATGCCCAAGGATGTATTCGACAAGGCCATCGCGGAGCTCAAGAAGCTGGAAGCGATGCCGCCCATGTCGGCCGAGTCGACCGTGTCGCGCAACTACTTGGACTGGCTGCTGGCTGTGCCGTGGAAGAAAAAGTCTAAGGAAACGCGCTCGATCGAGCACGCCGAGAAGGTCTTGAATGAAGACCACTACGGGCTTGAAAAGATCAAAGATCGCATTCTGGAGTTCCTGGCCGTCCGGCAGCTGGTGAAGAACCCGAAAGGCTCGATCCTCTGCTTTGTTGGGCCTCCGGGCGTGGGCAAGACCTCGCTCGGCATGTCGATCGCCAAGGCGACCGGCCGCAAGTTTGTGCGCATGTCGGTGGGCGGCGTGCGGGACGAGGCGGAAATCCGCGGGCATCGCCGGACGTATATCGGCGCACTGCCGGGGCAGATCATCCAGTCGATGAAGAAAGCGGGAACCAAGAATCCTGTGTTCCTGCTGGACGAGGTGGACAAGATGGCTTCGGACTTCCGCGGCGACCCGTCCTCGGCGCTGCTGGAAGTGCTGGACCCCGAGCAGAACACAACCTTCCAGGATCATTATCTGGATGTGGAATACGACCTATCACAGGTGTTGTTTGTCGCGACGGCGAATGTGCTCCACACCATCCCCGGCCCGCTTCAGGACCGCATGGAAGTGATCCGGCTGCATGGCTACACGGAAGTGGAAAAGCTCGAAATCGCGAAGCAGTACCTGGTCAAGAAAGCGCTCGAAAATACCGGGTTGACGGGCGAAAACATCACCTTCGACGACGGCGCGATCCGCGAGATCATCCGCGCGTACACCCGCGAGGCGGGCGTCCGCAACCTGGAGCGCGAGATCGGCAATGTGTGCCGCAAGGTGGCGCGCCGGGTGGTCAAGAACGGTGCCGCCCACAAGGAAGAGATCACTGCGGCCTCCGTCCATGATTTCCTGGGCGTCGCGAAGTTCCGCGACTCGCAGGTGCACGAAAAGTCCGAGGTCGGCTTAGTCACGGGGCTGGCCTGGACCGAGGTGGGTGGGACGATCCTGCAAACTGAGATTCAGGTGCTGGACGGTAAGGGCAAGCTGTCGCTCACCGGACAGCTCGGCGACGTGATGCAGGAGTCGGCGCAGGCCGCGCTTTCCTATATCCGCTCGCGTTCGGCGCACCTGGGGCTGCCCAAGGACTTCTACCGCAACGTCGACATTCATATCCACCTGCCGGAGGGTGCGATCCCGAAGGACGGCCCCTCGGCCGGCATCACGCTGGCCACCGGCTTGGCGAGCGCGCTGACCAAGATTCCGGTCCGCCGCGACATCGCGATGACCGGCGAGGTCACCCTGCGGGGCAAGGTGCTGCCCATCGGCGGCCTCAAGGAAAAGCTGCTCGCGGCGCAGCGCGCGGGTGTTTTTGAAGCGATCATGCCGAAGGAGAACGAGAAGGACCTGGCCGATGTACCGGAAGCCCTCAAGTCCGCGATGAAGCTGCATTTTGTCGAGTCCATGGATGAGGTGCTGGGCATCGCGCTCGAAGGTCCGCTGCCGCAGATGGCCGAGGAAACGCCCGAGGTGCTGCTGGATGTGGCGACCGCGGGCGTGGAGCACCGTCCGCACCAGTAAAGGCGAGATGCGAGTCGCAAGTGACGAGCGGCTATGAGCGATTCGCAAGCCTACGCTTGCCACTTGTTACTCGTAACTCGACACTGCTTTCATGCCCCAATCCCAATTCCTTCTCTCCGCGTTCGCCCCGGCGCACTTCCCCGCTCCGGGACCGCCGGAGGTGGCGTTTCTGGGCCGGTCCAACGTCGGCAAATCCAGCCTGCTCAACGCCCTGCTCGGGACCAAGCAGGCGCATGTATCTTCCACGCCCGGCCGTACGCGCTCCATCAACTTCTTTGCCGTTGCTGACCGGCTGAAGCAGCAGCCGAAGCTGCTGTTTGCCGACCTGCCGGGCTACGGGTACGCGAAAATCTCAAAATCGATTTCAGCCGAGTGGCCCTCGTTTATTGAGCCGTACCTGAGCGAGCGCCCGACGCTGGCACTGTGCCTGTGCTTGGTCGATGCAAACGTGCCGCCCCAGGAAAGTGACGCCGTTCTGCTCAGGTTCCTGCGTGCGAACGGGCGGCGGTTCGCGGTCATCGGCACCAAGGCGGACCGCTTGAGCGGCAATGGGCGTGCCAAGGCAGCGGCGGAACTCCGCAAGGGTTTGGAGCTGGCGGGCCCGGACGAAGCGTTTCTGCTGTGCTCGTCCAAGACCGGGGCCGGGCTCAAGGAGCTGTGGTCGATGCTGCTCAGCCTTCCAGCCTAAAGGCACGGCCCAGCGTCGACGGGGCGTAACGCAACCAATGGCCCTGCTCGGCGGCATCCGCGGGCACCTCACGATGCCGCCAGGGAATGCATCGCGCGCCGCGAACTTCCAGAACCGGTTGAGGCGCGCCAAGGTAGTCCGGCTGCACACCCCGCTCCACGCAGGCCTCTAAAACGCTGCCGACAGGGGCGCGTAGGCACACTCCCACCGGGGCCTTGCGCCGGAGCTCGGTTTTCAGGATGCGCAAGGCCTCATCGAGCGTGGTGATTAGGAAATCCGCCGCCCCGCTCCGCACTGCCTGGCGCGCTTCAGCCGGATCATCGACAAGCAGCAGCGAGCACGCGCACGCGATGCGCGCGGCTGCCGCCTGCGCTTCCCCGCCCCACAGCAGCACGAACCTGCCGTGGAGCGTAGCGCGCTCCAGCGCCCACAAGCTCTGGAAGGCGCGATGGATTGCGATCAAACGTTCAGCATCAGGCTGCACCGCTCCAGATTACTGCGCCGCGCTGACGGCCCAGGTTTGGTTCGCGCCGCCCGCGCCCGGAAGGATTTGGATCGCAGCCGGGTTCGTGTTGGCGTTCGGGTCGGTGAGCACCGCGCCCGTGGCTTTGTTCTTCAGCACAAAGCCGCCGGGAGTTGCGGTCGTCTGCCAAAGCTGCGTGTCGTTGAAGGCCGGCTGCAGGTGTTGTGCCGCGATGCCGCCCCCATTGGGCGAGGAAAGGTACAGCCCGGTCGCCGGGTTCTGGATCAGGTAATAGCCGTTGCCCTGCCAGGAGAAAAACCACGTCTGGTAGTTGCCGCCGAACGCCCCGTACTGGACGATCTCGGTATTCGGGTCGTTGGAGCCGGAGTAATCGGTCAGGAACAGCTTGCTCGCCGCGTTGGTGAGCTTGTAGTCGCCATCCGCGAGCGGAGGATTGCCGTTCCGCAGAAGGCCGAAAACGCCGACCGAATTCTGCGTCCCGACATACACCTTGCCGTTCGCGATCGCGGGCGCGACGAACTTGTTGCCGCTGCCGAACTGGTCGCGCGCCCCGGCTTGATTGGAGTTGTACAGCTCCGTCGCGAGATTGTTCGCATCGTAGGCGTGCAGCACGGCACCCGAGGCGTTCTCAGGCGCCCACACAATGCCGTTGACGCTGCCGAACGCGGAAACGCTCGGCGTCGTGCCCGGGTAGCCGAAGGTTTCAGATGTGGTCGAGCTCGGCGAACTGGAAAGGCGCGCCGCGTTGACGTCGAAGGAGCGGAGCGCGCTCGCGACCGAGCCCCAGTACACGTGGTTGTTGAAAATGCCGGGCTCGACCATACGCCGTTCGACAAAGCGCCGGAAAGCTGTTGGTAAAGGGTGGAGTCCGCGCCGGGATTGAACTTGCCGAGGTTGGCCGTGTCGAGCACGTATAGGTTCGAGTCCTTGCCCGCGGCCACCGCGAGGTTCCGGTTCGCGCCCGCGCCGTCGCGCTCGGAAGGCAGCAGCATCAGGCCCGCGGAGCCGAGATCCTGGTCCACGCTCGACTCGGAAACCGAGTTGTACATGGTCCAGTAGTCCGCAACTTGGAGGCCTCCGTTGGTGAAGGCTAGCTTCAACACTGAATTGCCGTAGTCGCCTTGCGAGGGAAAGCCGGCACTGTTCAGGCTGCTGTCGAAGGTCCCGTTGCCGAGCGAGATATACAGGTTTCCGGCCGCGTCCGCCGCCGGGCCGGCACCGGCATTCCAGGGCGCGGCATCGCTGCCGTTTGGCGCGAAGTTGAACACGCCGCTTTGCGCGCCGTTGGTCGTGTTGTAGGCAATCATCCAGCCGGAGTAGGGCCGGATGTCGCAGTGCGAGCCCCAGGTGGTCACCAGGTTATTGCCGACCAGCAGAAGGCTCGAACGATCTTTATACTGGCCGGGGTTGAAGGTCACGGTGCTGCCGTTGGAGCCGTCGCCCTTGCCCGGAACCGAAGCCGCGACGTTGACCGGCGAGCCCGCCGGCTCAGTCCCAGCGGCGAGCGTCAACACATGGATCCGCTGGTGATATGCGCCGGAAGCGTCCTTGCTCATGGCGACCGCGTACAGCAGCCCCTTGTTCAGGTCGATCACAGGGGTTGACGTCACACCGATCTCCGGGGTCACCTGCCCGCAGTTGCGGCTGTCCGAGGTGGTTTCACCCGAGGGCAGCAGAGAGGTTTTCCAGAGCGCCGCTCCGGTATCGGCGTCAAAAGCGTAAACGCTGTCGTGCTCGGTAGCGACGAACAGAACATTATGGATCCCCTTGCTGCCCACCCGCAGCGCGGACACGTACAGCGGCTCGGCATCGACCTTGCCGTCGACAGCGAGGTTGAAGAGCAGGCCGAAGCTCGCGGGGTTGACCTTCGCGGGGGTCAGGTTGGCTTCCTGGAGGTTCTGCCCGGTGCGGGCGTTGTCGTTATGCCAGGTCAGGATGTTGACCTGCGCGTGAAGGGCGGAAGCGGACAAAACGGCGAGAAGCGCCAGCGGGGGAGTGGTGCGCATGGGGGAAATTTCCTTTGGCATGGGGGAGTGTGCGGTTCTGCTCAACAGCACGAATGCCACATTGGTAACACTTGAAGGCATGATTTGGAAGTCAGCCGCCTAACCTTATGTAAGTTCACGGCTGTGCCAAGCAATGGCTACCATGTAACAGCATGTAAGAAGTATCTATTTCATCCTCAGCATAGGTTATGCCGAGCTGAAGATGTGTAAGATATGCAGCGATTGAAGTGGATTCGGGTAAGACGCAGGAAAGGAGCTGCTCTTTCTTTGCACCGCCGGCAAACAGCAGATTTTTACTTCGTTCAAAACGACTCCCTCACCATGACGAGCACAGCCCCGGCGAGTGGTTTAGAAGTTTGCGCAGCGCGGCAGGAAAGCGTTTACACTGGCCGTTCTCTTCCCTGGAGGATTTTGTATGCGTCGAATCGAGTGGTTGTTGGTCGCGGGGTTTGCCGGTGCGGCGCACGGGCAAATAACGGAAGCGCCGGCAACCGCCGACGCCGTCGTGCACCTCAAGGTGACCCGCCCGGCGAAGCAGCAGGCGCTGCCGCCGACGCTTTTCGGCAGCTTCCTGGAGCCGATCGGCCACTCCACCTACGGCGGGCTTTGGGCCGATCTGGTCGAGAATCCATCGCTTGAGGAAGGAATGTGGTCCGAGCGCAATGCGGCGACGATCCTGCACGACAGGCCCGAGCTTTCGCGCGCCTCCGAGCTCGGCCTGCCGCTGCCGTGGGCACCGCTCGACCCGTCCGAAGGCAACCGCTACGCGCCCGAGCGGGGCGACGCCGCCAACAGCGCGCAGTCCCTGCTCATGATGGCGCTGCCGACCAAGGAAGTCGGCATCGCCCAGCGCATCTATTTGCCGGTACACCGCGAACTGACCTACACAGGCTCACTGTTTCTCAAGCGGGTCGCGGGCACGGAGCCGGTGCGGGTGAGCCTCCGCATGCATGGGCGCGCCTCGCAGCTGCTGGCTGAGGTGCCGCTCAAAGCGACAGCCGCGGAGTGGACCAAATACCCCTTCAGCTTCACCCTGAAACCAGGGCAAGTCGCGCCGCTTGAGGCTGTGGACCTGGTGGTTGCGGTCGACGGCACGAGTCGTGTGCTGGTCGACAATATTCACCTGGACCCGGCGGATGCGGTCGACGGCATGGACCCGGACGTGCTCACGCTGGCCCGGGACCTCCACACGCCGGTGGTGCGCTTCGGCGGGAACTTCACCTCGGCCTATGACTGGAAGGACGGGCTGGGTCCGGAGGACAAGCGGATTTCCAAGATCAACCTCGCTTGGGGCATCCCGGAGTACAACACCTTCGGCACGGATGAGTTTTTAGACTTTTGCAAGCGCATCCACGCCGAGCCGCAGATCGCGCTCAACCTGGGCACCGGGACGCCGGACGAAGCCGCTGCGTGGGTCAAGTATGTGGACGATAAGATCGGACAGAAAGGCCTGTTGTGGGAGCTTGGCAACGAGCTGTGGGGCGACTGGCAGGTCGGCTACCCGGCGCAAAGCGAGATCGCGGCGCGGACGCTCGCGGTGAGCAAGGCCGTGCGCGCGGTGGATCCGATGGTAAGGCTCATCGGCACCGGCGCGGACGAGGACACGTTTCACGACTGGAATGCGCAGCAGCTGACGAATCCGCCGGATACGGTCAGTTATCTGTCGACGCACTTCGTGGTCGGCGATCAGGTGGAGCTGCCGCACCCGTCGGATGAGTTCCGCACCATGGCCGCGCTCGCGATGGCTTGGGGCTTGGCCGCGCGCATGGAAGCGGAAAAGCAGCAGATGGCGGCCGCCGGGCGACCCTGGAACGTGGCATTTACGGAGTGGCTGATGGCCGGCCGCAACAACGGGCCGCGCTTCACCAACATGGGCGGCGCGCTGTTCGCGGGCGGCTTCCTGAACATGGTGATGCGCGAAAGCGAGCTCGTGCCCATCTCCGACATGACCGGCATCCTGGAGTTCGGCGGCATCTGGAAAAAGCGGGAGCAGGTGTACGGCGCGCCCGCGTACTGGGTTTTGCGCAGCTACGCAACCACGCAGCCGAAGACGCTGTTGGCGGTGGCTTCGGACGGGCCGAGCTACTCGATCGCGAAGGGAGTCAACCGCCTGCCCGATATTCCCGGCGTGCCGTATCTGGATTGCACGGCGGCGGAAACCGCGGACGGCACGGCGCTCTACTGCTTGAACCGCCATCTAACGCGCCCCTTAAAAGCGGAGCTCGACCTGAGCGCACTCGGTGCTTCCGGGCAGGCAAAGATTACAACCATCCAAGCCGACTCGCTCCAAGCGGAAAACACCGAAGAAGAACCGGACCGGGTGATGCCGACCGTGGAAACCCGCCCCGCCGCGGCAAGGATGACCTACACCTTCCCGAACGCGAGCGTGACGGTAATCGAGCTGGGACGACGCTGATTTTGCGCGTTCCGTCCCAGGCCTCAAAGTCGAGACCTGGGGCACCCGCACCCTTGTCCCGATGAGATTTCAGGAACTGCAAAGCGCTAGGGAGCTTTCTGAATCACCAGCCCGCCGCGCTCCAACTCCTGCTGTTTTGTGAGGCGTGCGGCGGTCGCGAGCTCCTGATCGGACTCCTCCTTGCGGCCGAGCTTGGCCAACGCGAGGGCCAGGCTGCGGTGCGTTTCCGGGTGAGCGGGGTCGAGCGCGAGCGATTGCCGCAGCAGCTTCTCGGCTTCCGGGTAGTCCTTGCGCCGCAGCGCGAGGGCGCCGGAGCCGGCGAGCGAGCCGGGATGCCGGGGGTCGCGCGCCAGCACAACAGCAAACTCCTTCGCGGCCTCCGCATCGTCATGCTGCCCGAGCGCGATGTCGCCCAGTTCGTAATGGGATTCGGTTTGCGCGGGCTGGAGAGCGAGCGAGCGCCGCAACTCCGCTGCGGCCTCATCGTTCTTGAGTTCAGTGTGCAGGAGCCGTCCTAGGCCGAAGTGCGCGCTCGCATCACCGGGGCGAAGCGCCAGATACTGCCGCAGCAGCTTTTCCGCCTCGGCAGGCTGCGCTTCATCCCCCTTGACCCGGCCCAGGGCGTAGAGCGTGGTGGGGTCGCCGGGCTTGAGCGCGAGCGCCTCGGTCAGGGCCGCGTCCGCATCGCGGAAAAGCCGCATGGAGTCGGCCTGCAAGCCGAAATCGAGCAGCAAGGTGGGGTCGTGCGGAAGGGCGTCGCGGGCGTGGAGCAGCGTGACGAGCGCGCCTTCCTCGTCAGCTGCGCGGCGGTGTTCCAGGGCCTGCCGCAGCGCCGCGTCCACAAAGGCGTGCTGCGTGTCCGGGGTCTCGGGCGCGGCGGCGAGCGGTGCCCGCGCGGCGGTAAGCTCCGGGGTGTCGGACTGGGTGTCGGACAAGCCCTGGGCTTGGGAAATGAAGCCGAGGGCGGCAGCGAGGGCAAGGGCGGCTGTCATCGCGTTCTTCGATGTGGAGTCAGTTTGACATGCGTCACGGCTTTGGTGAGACGATTTATTTTGCATGACCGCGTCCGCCAAACTCGGAGCTATTCTCTTTTTGGCCGCCGCGGGCGCGCGGGCGCAAGACGCAACTCCACCCGGCCCGAAGCCGCCGGACCCGCTCGCGCACGCGCGCCTGTTGATGAGCCAAGGGCAGCTCGCCCCGGCCGAAGCGGAGGTGCGCGCCTTCCTCGCGGGCGATGAGGTATCCGCCCCCGGACGCTACCTGTTGGCGCGGCTGCTCCTGGCCGAACGCAAGCCCGCCGATGCCCTCCAGGAGTTCACCCGCGCGGCGCGGATCGAGCCGCCGTCTTCGGACGATCTGCTTCAGGTCTCCCGTGCGTACGTGCTGCTGAACGGCTACCCGGACGCGCAGAAGTGGCTGGAGCGCGCCGTTGCGCTGAACCCGGCGAACGAGGAAGCCTGGTACAGCCTGGGCCGGGTGCGCTACACCAATCAGCAGTTCACGGGCGCCCTGGACGCCTACGCTGAGGCTTTGAAGCTGGCTCCGCGCGACGTGCGGGCGGAAAACAACCGCGGCCTCGCGCTTGACGCGCTGAACCGAACGGATGACGCGGTCGCGGCATTCCGACAGGCGATCAGCTGGGAAACCCCGGCCTCGCCGCAGCGCGAGCAGCCCATGGTCAACCTGGCCACCGTGCTGGTCCGCAAAGGCGACTCAGAGAGTGCGCTGCCGCTGCTCAAGCAGGCCGAGGTGATCGCGCCCGACGTAGGCAGCATCCGCGAACCGATCGAGGAGCAGCTGGGCCACGTATACCTCCAACAAGGCCAGCTGCCGGAAGCAAGCGAGGCCTTCGAGCGGGCGCTCGCGCTGTCGCCCAAGAGCGCGGCACTCCACTTCCTGCTGGGCCAAACCTACCGGCGCATGGGCGATAAGGCCAAAGCCGATGAGGAGTTTAAACAAAGCGCCGCACTCGCCGGGGAGCGTTCCACGCCGGAGCGGAACTAAAGGGCAGTAAAAGCCCGGCTTTGAAGTCGGGCTTTCCAGTAAGGCTCTGAGTGGAAGTTAGAAGTTGATACGGCCGGTAACCTGAAGGGAGCGCGGTCCGTAATCCGTGGCATTGGCGACCCCGAAGCGGCCCGGTCCGTCGTTCGGGGCCGCATCCGGTGTTGCGAAGTTGTGGCGGTTGAAAGCGTCCAAAGCCTCGATCTTCAACTGGAAGAACGAGCTTTCCTTGATCGTGAAGTTCTTGACTAAGCTGAAATCTTCAGTCAAGAACAGAGGTGAGGTAACCTCCTCGGTGACGCGGGGAATGCCGGTGCCGAGCAGATACGCGCCATTGGGCCGCGTTTCCCGGAGAGCCGTCGCGTTCTGGTCGATAAACGCGGCCGGGTTGAAGTAAGGAATGCCGCTGAACAGGCTGGCCCTGTGCTTGTTCGCCGAGTAAGCCGGATTCGCCAAGGGCTGCGTGGGGTTGCGGGTGAAGCGGATAAGGTTCTGGTAGCCGGGGATACCGGTCGCGCCGCCGAAGGAAAACGGCTGACCGGACTGGTACCGTTGGACGCCGCCGACCTGCCATCCACCGAGCGCATAGTTGACGGGGCCGCCATGGTTAAGGAAGTGTTTGCCCTTGCCGACCGGCAGCTCGTACAGGTAGCTCGCGACGAAGGTATTGGGAATGTTCTGGACGCTGACTGCTTTTTCCTGCCTGTGATCGAAGACGTTCTGATCCTGCTGTGTGCCGGCGTTGGTGTTCGGCAGGATACTGTCGGCATCGGTTTCGTTCTTGGCCCAAGTGTAGGAGATCTGGAGGTTGAGCCCCTGCCGGAACTGGCGAGCTAACGAAGCAACCAGGGCGTTATAGGAAGAGTGACCGACGTTCTGAAGGCAGCAGTCGGTCGCGATGAAATCGTACTGCGGGAACGGACGCAGCGCGCGCTGCACTTGGCCCTGGAATGTGGGATACGGAGCCCGGATGCCGTCCGTGGCTCCGCCCTGCGGAATGTTGTCGAGCAAACGATCGCCGAGTGCGATGTCCGCCAGCGGGATGTTGTTGATGTTTTCGAGCGAGGAGCGCAGGTTTTGCGCAGCCTGGCCGATGTAGCCGATGGTGAAGATCAGATCTTGCGCCACCTGCTGCTGCATCTGGAAGCTCCAGTTGTAGACCTGAGCGGGGCGGCCGTCGCGGGCTGCGATGTAGTTGTTGGGAACGGTGTTGAACTGGCCGACGCCGCCGGTAAGCTGGCCGGGATCGAGGTTGACTTGGCGGGGAAATGCCGGAAAGCCGCTGTCGATCTGGAATGCCGGAGTGAACCCGTCAGGGCTGATGGGGTTGGGGTTCGCGTTGTAGCCCTGTTGCTCACCCCCGCCGAAATCGGCGTACTGCAAAGGCGCGTACAGGATGTCGAACCCGCCCCGGAAGACGGTCTTACCCTGCGACTGCGCCGGGGTAAAGGCAAAACCGATACGGGGTGAGATGTCCTTGTAGTAGGTGTCGGCAAAAGCTGGGTTGACCCCGGGCTGGTTTCCGAACACATACGCGCCGGGCAGATTGTTCGCGGCCGGGTCAGGAGCGGTCAGGCTAAAGTTGGAGGTGTTGTTGTGGGTTTCCTTGCGGGGGTAATCCACCGAGTACTGCACGCCCAGGTTCAGGGTCAGCTGGTTTGAAACCTTGAGGTTATCTTGCACATACAGTGCGAAATATTCGGAGTTCCAGCGCGGCTCGGTGATCTGTACATTCTGAAAAGCGCTGTCGGCCTGCCCCAGCAGAAAGGTCGCGTAGCTGTTGCCGCTGAGCAGCTGGATGCCGCCGATGTTGGCCGCGTCTGTTTCACTGTGTTCGAAGAACAAGTGCGGTGTGGTCTGCGTGATGACGCTGAACTGCTGCTTGCGGAACTCGCCGCCGAAGACGATGCTGTTCCGCCCCTTTTGCAGGTCCACGCCGTCATGCACGATCAGTGCATTATCGATGTTGTCGCCGTCCTCCCCGCGGCCCAGGTTGTCGTATGCGTCTAATCCGTCAAACGTGATATTCGGAAATGCGTTTGATTGGATATTGCCGATGCCGGCTTGAGCGCTGTAGTTTGTCAGGTTGGGTTGAATCAGCGAATAGGCAAAGTTCTTGCTGTTTGAGCGGTTGTACCCAACCAGGAGATGATTTAACACTGTAGGACCGAAGGTGTGGTCCCAGCCGCCGCGCCCGAAATGCGTTGTAAAGTCCTGCTGGTCGCCGCCGCTGTCAATAACAAACGGCAAGATCGGCTGGCCGGTATAGCGGTTGTTTTCACGCACGTTATACGAACCGAAGACGCGATCTTTCTGCGTAAGAACCTGATCTCCGCGAATGGTCTCCGTGGTGTTGTTGATCGAGTAATTTCCGTTAAAAGCATAATTGTTTACCGGCCCATACGTTCCGATCTGCCCGGGGAGGTTGGGCAGCGGGATGAAAGAACCCAGGTTGACCGCGGCGGGGCTGAAGCGGCCGGTCGGAATCACATTATTCGGGAACGGATTGCGGCAGGGCGTCCCATTCACGACGCGGGAGGTCGCGGGGTCGAAGATTTGATTTTGCAGCACCGGCTGGCCGGTGCAGGGGTTGATGGTCGTAGTCGCAGCGCCCAAGTTGGCGGAAAAGTCGCCGTTGCGCTCGGCCGCGCTGGGCAGTGTGGTGACCGGCGTATTGCCCAACCGGCGCTGGAACTGCTCCCAGGTGAAAAAGAAGAAGGATTTGTCCTTGCCGTCGTATAGGTGCGGCACACGTACAACGCCGCCGAAGGTGCCGCCGTAATCGTATTGCTTGTCGCTGGGCCGGGCGTATAAAGCTTGGCACGCGGGCGTGTTGCCCGCGCCCACGCAGGTGGAGGCGCGGTAGCCATTGTTGAACCAAGTGTTCGCGTCCAGGTCGTCATTGCGCACGATCGTGAACACCGTGCCGTGATACGTGTTGCCGCCCTGCTTAGTCGCGAAGCTCTCGATGCCGCCGCCGGTGCGGCCGTACTCCGCGGAAGGTGTCGCGGTGGTCACCTTGAACTCTTGCAGGGCTTCGACCGAAGGCGCCTCCTCGTCAAAAGAGGATCCGTTCTCACTGCGCTGCTGGCTTACGCCGTCCAGCAGCACCTCATTGCCGAAGCTTTGGCCGCCGCTGATCTTCGAGAAGAAAATGCCGTTGCCGTTGTTGTTGCCGGTGCCGGGGCCGGTAGTGCCGGGCAGCAAAAATACAAACGCCTCGGGTGAGCGGAGAGCGCCGACGCCGCCGAGGGCGAGCGGGAGCTCGATAATTTCACGGGAGCGCACCGTGCCGCTGATGTCGGACGTTTCGGTTTGCAGGGCTGGCGCGGTCGCATCGACCGTGACGTTCGTAGCCACTTCGCCGGCGCGTAGGACGACATTGAGCCCGGTCGTGGAATTGATACTGACATTCACGCCGTTACTGGTCACCGTTGAAAATCCCGGCGCGCTGACCGTCACGTCATAGTTGCCGAGCGGCACATCGCCGAAGCGGTATGAGCCGGCGGAGGTGGATACGGTGTTGAACACCTGCCCGGTTGACGCGTTCTTCGCACTGATGGCGGCCCCGGACACCACGGCACCGCTCGGATCCGTGACGTCGCCGGCGATGTTGCCGAACGCCGACTGTGCTTGGGCGGTTGCGCCTTGCAGCAGCAGGGCGGCTCCGGCGAGGGCGGGCAAGGTCCCCAGCAGCACTCCCTCGCCTGCGCGCAAGGACGCGGCGAACAGAAGCGCGCCGAAACGCCCCTCCATCGCAGCTGCCTGCCCGCACACTGCACTGCTTTGCCCGTCGGGAATAGGGCCCGCGCTTTCCCGCGCTCCTGGTGTCACTTTTCGCAGATATCTCTCAAGCATACGGCTCTCCTGAAATGTCATCGATACCAGGTCCGTAGAAACCGTTTCCTCATTCGGCCCGGTTTTGGTCTGCGCGAGATTATGCCGAATCCGAGAAGCTCCTGTCGAGTGACAAAAGTTGTAGGGGTAAAGACACGCGCTAAATATCGTCTTGCCATCGAGCGCGGTTTGCCTCGATGATGAACTCGCCATCCATGCTCCGCTTCAGAACAGCCGTCTTCTCCGTCCTCGCTTTCGCTTCGTGCGGATGGGGCCAGAACGCGCCGCCCGAGCAGGTGCAGCAGCTCTTGAATCAAGGTTCCGCCGCGATCCGCGCGGGCCGGCAGGCGGAAGCTCTACAAGAGTTCGAGCAGGCAGTCAAACTGGCCCCGGACTCCGCGCCGGCGCTGCTCGGGTTGGGTTTAGCGCAATTGCGCGCGGGGCAAGCCGCTCCCGCGCAAACCGCGCTGAAGCGTGCCTTGCAAATCGACCCGCAGACGCCGGGAGCGCACTTGTTCTTGGGCATCGCGGAGTACCAGGACGGCAAAGCGGATGAAGCGGCGGCCGACCTGCGCCAGGAGCTTGCCGCGCTTCCGGACAGCCTGGAAGCGCTGACGTGGCTCGGCATCGTGGAGCTGGGAGCAAACCGGCCGGAGCTGGCTGTGCCGCCGCTGGACCGGGCCGTTGCGCTTGCGCCCAAAAGTCCGCAGCTGCTCTACTACCAAGGCCGTGCGCACTCCGCCGTCGCCGAACAGGCCTACCATGCCCTGTACGCGCTCGATCCCGACTCTGCCTTGGTACACCGCGCGCTGGGCGAAAGCCTGTCGTCGTCCGGCCAGCCTGAGAAAGCAGCCGCCGAGTTTGAGGCGGCCTTGAAAAAGGATCCGAACAATGCGGACCTGTACGAAGCGCTCGGCGAGGAGAACCAAAAGCTGAGCCGGTTCGACGCGGCGCTCGCGGCCTACGGCCGGGAGCTCGAGCTGAACCCGGGCAGCACCATTGCTCTTTACAATATCGGTAAGATCGATGTCGAGCGGGGCAAGGCAGCGGAAGGTGTACCGCTGCTGCGCCGGGCCGATGCCGCGCATGCCGGCTCGGGGCCAACCAAATTCTACTTGGGCTGGGGCTTGGCCGAGCTGGGGCAGGATGCGGATGCCGTCGCGATGCTGGAAGCCTCGCTCGCGGCCAAACCGTCGCCCTTTATCGAGCAAAGCGCGTGGTTTCAGCTGGGCCGCGTGTACGGGCGGCTGGGCCGCAAGGCGGACGCGGAGCGGGCGTTCGCCGAGGTGCAGCGGCTGAAGCAGGCTGGGACGCAGCCTTGATATTTGCCGGGGAAGAGCCGACCGCCGACATTTCCGCTTGCAAACACCGCTACTTCCCTGCCGTGCGCTGCTCGCCGGCAGGTTCTTTCACATGCAGCTCCTGGTCGGCTTTCACATCTGTCAGGGTCTGCACCGTTCCGCTCGGCCAGCGAACTTCAACGCTTGTCGCCAGGGCGTCCGGGCCCAAGCCGAAATGGGCGCGCTTGTCATTCGAGGAGAGATAACTTCCGGCGGTCGTAACTGTTGTGTTTTGACGGCTGTGCGCGCTTACCAAGCGGATCTCCGCGCCGATGCCGTCGCGGTTCGAGCGCGTACCTTCAAGCGTAATCGTGAGCCAATGATTTCCGTTCGCGGTCTCGTTGTGCAGCAGGTGCGCCGGGCCGCCGTTTTCCGTCACCAGGGCGTCCAGCCTGCCGTCGTTGTCCAGGTCGCCGATCGCGAGGCCTCGACCCACCCAGGTCTTCTCGAAAACAGCGCCGGAGACGGAGGACACGTCCTCAAAACCGTGGCCCGTATTACGCGCGAGCAGCAGCGGCTCCCGATAGTGAATCTGCGGCGAGTTCAGCTCGATGGTATCCAGGTCGTGGCCCTGGGCGGCGAGCAGGTCCTTGCGGCCGTCATTGTCATAGTCAAGAAAACGGATGCCCCAGCCGGAGTGCAGGAGCGTCATGCGCGCGAAGCCGGATAAGTAGGAATCGTAAGTGAAGCTGGCGTCGCCATTGTTCTTGTAAAGCGCGTACCGCTGGTTGGCTAAGTCCGTAATGACGAGATCGGGAAAACCATCATTATCATAATCCTGGAAGTCGATGCCCATGCCGGCATAAGTGCGCCCATCGCCGTCGACCGCGACCTCGGCGGGCAAACCGACCTCCTCGAACTGCCCTCCTCCCTTGTTGCGGTATAGAAACTCGAGCATGGAATCGTTCGCCACCGCGACGTCCACCTTGCCGTCGTGGTCAAAGTCGGCAAGCGCAATGCCGAGCCCTTTACCGGGCTTGCTCAAGCCGCTTTTGGCCGTCATGTCGGAGAACTTGCCGCCGCCGTCATTGTGAAAAATCAAAGGCTGCACGGCGGGAAAGATATCCGGGTGGCAGTAGGCGCGGTAGCCCTCGCGGTGTTCGCCGCACCAAACATCGTTAAAGCTCCAATCGACATAACGCAGGACGACTAAGTCGAGCAGCCCGTCGTTATCTAAGTCCACCCAAGCCGCGGAAGTAGACCAGCCGCTGCCGGAAGTACCGGAAGCAGCAGTGACATCGGTAAAGGTACCGTTGCCGTTGTTATGGTAGAGCCGGTTGCCGCCCAGGGCGGTCACATACAGGTCTTCGTAGCCGTCATTATCGTAATCCGCGGCGGCAGCACCCATGCCGTAGCCGATACCCTTTAATCCGGCGCGCTCGGTGATGTCTTCAAAGGTCCCGTCCGCTTTTTGGTGGTAGAAGCGGTTCCAATCCTTCGGTCCTTCCTTCCGGGGTACGGTTCCGGGCGGAGTGGGGTCGGCGAGCGGCGCGCCGTTCACCAGAAACACATCGAGGCGCCCGTCATTATCGGCATCAAAAAGTGCCGCGCCCGAGCCCATCGTTTCTATCAGATATTTCTTCGATGTGTGCGAGGCCACGTCGGTGAAGCTGATTCCGGCTTTCGCCGTGATCTCCGTAAAGCCGCTTTTCGCGCTCTGCGCGCGCAGCACAGGCAGCAGCAAGGCAGGCATCAGCAGAACTGGCAAAAGTCGCCGCAAACAGCACCTCAACAAGGGGCTTGCTTGCTGCCCGCTCTCCTTTTGTCGCCTGAAACGCATTCGCTCGTCAATCCGGCTTTGCCCTTCGATCGCACGGCCAGCAAAGATGCGTTCCATTTTGGGAACCGTGCCGTTTTGGGCTGACGGCGGACTTTTTCCGCAAAGACCCTAGTCCATTTGGGCGTTCAGCCGATACATACTCCAACCATGTTTTCCTTATCAGGCTCTGAACATCCACTCCACTTGCGCCGCGGTGCCGTCCTTGCTTGCGCGCTTTCAGTTGCGGCAGCGCTTACCGGCTGCGGCGTTACGCCCAGTACGGCAGCAGCAAATGCCGCGGCGAGCACAACCGGCAGCAGCAACGGCGACGCCGCAGCAGCCGGCGGGTCGAGCAGTGAGTCCGGCAGCGGGTCTGATAGCGGATCGAACACCGGCAGCACTTCAGGCAGCAGCGCGGCCAACCCTCCTTCCACGGCTTCGACCGCGGCACCGCCGCTCAGCTTCCCTTCCGGATTCATGCCGTCGGTGAAGAGCTACGGCGCGGTCGGGGACGGCGTGACGGACGACACGGCGGCGATCCAGGCAGCGCTCGCGGACGGCCGCTCCGACGCTTCACAGGATTACTACGGCAAGCCGAAGGCGCTGTTCTTTCCGGCAGGCACCTATCTAGTGCACGACACCCTGCGCTGGACGGGATGCTGCGTGACCTTGCAAGGCGCAGGCGCAGGCTCGACCACCATCCGGCTCGCGCCGGGTTCGGCCGGCTTCAGCAGCCCAAGCGCGCCGAAGCCGCTGGTATTGACGCCGGCGGGCAATGAATCATTTCACCAGAACATTTGGGACATGAGCTTTTCCGTCGGGCCGGGTAATCCGGGCGCAACCGGCTTGAGCTACATTTCCAACAATACGGGCGCGCTGCACAATGTGCGGGTGGCCAGCGAGGACGGGCAGGGCGTGGCGGGCATCGACCTCACCCGCCAATATGCCGGACCGCTGCTGGTCCGTAATACAACAGTGACCGGCTTTGATGCCGGCTTCATCCTGGCGAACGCGGAGTATGGCGTGACCATGGAAGCAATCACCCTCCAGAACCAAAACGTAGTCGGCATCCGGAACACCAATCAACCGCTCAGCATCCGCGGGCTCACGAGCACCGATACGGTGCCCGCGGTGATCAACCATGGCGGCCTGCTAGTTTTGCTCGACGCGCACCTGAACGGGGGCGGCAGCACCAACTCCGCAGTGCAAACCGACACATCCGCCTACCTGCGGAATGTTACGGCGGGCGGCTACTCGCAGGCCGTGGCCAATACAAGCGCCCATGCCGCGCAAAGCACCGCGGCCAGCGTAAGCGAACAGCTGGTGGGCACGGCGCAAACCCTGACCGGGAGCGCGGGCGCGGGAAGCCTGAAGCTGCCCGTGTCGGAAACGCCCTCCTTCGTGAGCACGGACCTGACGGATTGGGCCGCGTTCACCGCACGCTCCTACGGCGACACCGCGGGTCTACAGACCGCGCTCAACTCCGGCAAGCATACGGTGTATTTCCCATTCGGCTCTTACTTCTCCTACAACGAAGCCGACGTGACCGTACCCGATTCCGTGGACCGCATCGTGGGCTTTTCCTCCGTCATCAACGGCAGCTCCGGCGGTACAAACGGCGGCGGCATCAAGTTTATCGTCGCCGGGGACAGCCCCGACCCGCTTGTGATTGAACAATTCGGCTACGGCGTGAAGATAGACCACCGCGGAAGCCGGCCGGTTGTTGTGAAGGACGCCCGTATGGATTATGCGAGTGAACCTGGCGCGGGCGACCTTTACCTTGAAGATGTGGAAGCGCTGACCCTGCATTTTCAGCCCGGCCAGCATGTGTGGGCGCGGCAGTTGAACGACGAGGTCGCGGGCACGAAGATCACGAACGGCGGGACTGCATGGATCCTGGGCATCAAAACCGAGCGCGGCGGCACGGTGATCCAAACGCAGCCCGGCGGCAAGACCGAGCTGTTGGGAGGACTGCTTTACCCGGCCGCAAGCGTCAATGCGTCCGACGTGGCTTTCCGCTCGATCGATGCGCAAACCTCCTATATCTACACTGAATCCGTTTACTGCTCAAGCTGCGGGTATGCGACCCAGATCGATGAGGTACGTTCCGGTGTGGAGCAGCACCTTTCTTCCACTCCCGGATCGAACTTCCGTATGCCGTTGTTTGTCGGCTGGCGGTGAGGGTGTGCTACTTCTAGCGGGTGAGGAGCTCTGACGGATGCGCATCCTGATCGCGCACAACCGCTACCAGCAAAGCGGGGGTGAAGATGGTGTGGCCCGCGCCGAGGCGGAGCTTCTGCGTACCCACGGCCACCAGGTCGACCGGCTCGACCTGGACAATGATCATATTCGGGGCGGGTGGACCAAAGCTGTTGCCGCGGCGGAGTCGATGTACTCCTTTCGCGGCAGGGCGAAGATGGCGGAAGCGATCGCGCGGGCTCGGCCGGATGTCGTGCACGTCCACAACTTTTTTCCATCCTTCTCGCCGTCAATCTTCAGCGTGTGCAGCCGGGCCGGTGTTCCGGTGGTGCACACATTGCACAACTACCGCATCATTTGCGCGGGAGCCACGCTCTACCGCGACGGCGGCACCTGTGAGGATTGCCTGAGCCGGCGCTCGCTCCTGCCCGGCGTCGAGCACCGCTGCTACCGGGGCAGCCGATTGGGCTCGCTCGTGAGCGGGTCCGGCATGGCGCTGCACAGCGCACTGGGCACCTGGGAAGAGGTGTCCGCCTACATCGCGCTGACTGCGTTTGCCGCGGAGAAGCTGGGCGGCTGGCGGCTGCCGCGGGAAAAGATCATCGTCAAACCTAACTTCACGGCCGATCACGGGATGGGCGAGGGCCGGGGCGAGTACGCACTGTTCGCCGGCAGGCTCAGTCCGGAAAAAGGAATCGCGACCCTGATCGCGGCGGACGAGCGCGAGCTGCTGCCGATGCCGGTTGTGGTGCTCGGCGATGGACCCATGATGGCGGAGCTTACCCATGCCGCCGTGAGGCCCGGCAGCCGGCTCATCGTTAAGGGAAAGCAAACACATGCGCAAATCCTGGACTGGATGCGGGACGCGCGTGTACTGGTGCTGCCCTCGCTATGGTACGAAGGGTTTCCCCTTGTGTTGCTGGAAGCCTTTTCCGTCGGGCTTCCTGTGCTCGGCGCAAACCACGGCAGCATCGCCGAGCTGATTGAGCCGGGAAGAACAGGCGCGCTGTTTACTCCCGGAAGCGCAGAGGATCTGTCCGAGGCTCTGCGCGGCTTCACAAACACACCTTTGGAGATGCGCAAAGCTGCCCGCGCCTGCTACCTGAACCGCTACACACCCGAGGCGAACTACCGCAGCCTCCTCGCGGTCTACACCAAAGTAACGTCGGGCGCGTAGATTTTCGCTGGAGGCCGGGCCGGTTCGCGCTAGGCTGATCCTCAAGAGCAGCGCCGGGCCATGACCTCGGCGCGCATACGCGGTTTTCTTTCCTCCCATCCTGCACTGCACAACGCCGAGCCGAAGCTTGGCTGCACAGGTACCTTTGCTTTCACGTGGGGGATGAACCGTGATTCGAGAACACGCGCTTGAGGTGCAGCGCCCGAAAGAGTCGGGACAAACCGGCCGGGCTTGGCCGCATGCAGCCTGGCAGGGCTCGGACCTCATAAGCCAGATGGTGGATCAGGAAGCAGCCGAGCCGTACGAAAGCCTGCAGGACCTCGCAGCGGTGCTGCTTCGCCGTTGGAAAACCGTCGCGCTCTCAACCCTCGCCTGCCTTGCGCTTGGGGTATTTGCCTGCTGTGTACTCACACCCAGATTTACCGCCACGGCGTCACTTGAAGTCAACCGGGAAAACGGAGCCGCCGTCGGAGCAGTTTCGCCTGAAACGGGCAGCTTGAACGACGATGTCAAAACCGAGGTGGAAACCGATACCGGCATCCTCCAATCCTCCGAGCTCGCCCTGTCGGTAATCGAGCAATTGCACCTGGAGGCAACGGCGCCGTTCAACAAAATTCGCGTAAAGACCGAAGCCGGCCTTCCGTTGGGGCAGTCGCCGAAACGGAGAGATGCCTACCTCCGCCTCTTCGGCAAAGCGCTCAAGGTCGCTTCCGTGCCCGACAGCCGCCTGATCAGCGTGAGCTTTCAAAGCCCGGACCCGGCTGTTGCCGCTCAAACGGCCAATGCCGTTTCGCAAACCTTCATCGCGGGCACGATGGAGCGGAGGCTGCACTCCAACGCGACCGCTTCCTTTTGGATCGGCAAGGAGCTTACGACGCTGCGCGACCGCATGCGAACCTCGGAGCAGGCGCTCGCGGATTTCGAACATAAAACCGGCCTCGCCGGCGTCGACGTACAACCGTCGGGTCAGGCGGGAAGCCAAAGCGGCGTCTCGATGGAAGCGCACAATCCAGTTCTTGACCGGCTCAACGCGCTCAACCAGGAATTGACGGCGGCGGAAGCCGGCCGCATCTCCGCTGAAACGGTATACCACCTCACGGAAGGCCAGGAGCCCGAGGTGGTGCTCGGCTTGGGTGCGATCGGCGGAAGTTCTGGCGGAGCGCAAAGCGGACTGGAGCTGCTGCGCGGCTTGCGTTCTCAGCAGACCGCGCTCAAGCTGGAGCTCGCCGACGTCCAAACCCGCTTCGGCCCCCGCAATCCTCGGCTGCTTGAACTTGAAAACCAGGCAAGCTCGCTCAACGGGGAAATTGCAGCCGAGATGCAGCGGCTGCGCACACGCGCTCGGAACGACTTCGAATACGCGCAGGCTAACGAATCGGCTCTCCGCGGCCAATTGGCTCGCCAGCAGCACCTCGCGGACAAGTTCACGGACGACGCCGTGCAATTGCAGCTGCTTTCGGAAGAGGCTTTGTCAAACCGCACCCTTTATCAAAACCTCTACTCGCAGCTGAACCAGGCGAACGTAGCGTCCGGCATTCACGCGACCCGGCTCGACATCGTGGACCGCGCCCTGGTTCCCGGCTCATCTACTTTTCCGAATAAGCTGCTTCTGCTCGCAGGTTCGCTGGCGTTGGGCCTGGTACTCGGCAGCACGCTTGCTTTCGTACAGCAAAGCTCTGATCAGTCCATACGTGCCGCACGGGACGTAGAAAGCGCTGTGCGCGTGCCGGTCATCTCGCAGCTGCCCTCGCTGGCCGGTGCGCGCGGTTCTGACGGCAGGAATGCCGGTATTCTCAGCGCTCCCCGCTCTCCTTTTGCTGAATCCTGCCGCTCTCTTTGTACGGCGGTTGTCGCCATGCTGCCCGCCGGCAGCGATCACCACCGCATTCTGTTGATCAGCAGCCCCATCTCGGGCGACGGCAAAACCACGGTTGCATTTAATCTCGCGGCTGCCCTCGCGCAGCGCGGCGAACGCGTCCTGCTGGTGGACGCCAACCTGCGCCATCCTGGTTTGCACGCCTTCACCGCCGAGGCCGGAGGCGGCCTGAGCGAGCTTCTTCTGAAACAGGGCAGCTTGGCGGAACGGGCACACGCGCACCCGCGGCTTCCCGGCTTGTCCATGCTTGCCGCGGGCCGCGCACCCGAACTGCCGGCCGAACTGTTCAGCTCGCGCGAGTTTGAAAACTTCCTCAGCGAGGCGCGGGCGCGCTACCGCTGGACCGTGATCGACAGCCCGCCGATGCTGCCCTATACCGACGCGGCCATCATCGCTGAAAAAGCAGATGCGGTCGTCGCCGTACTCCGCTCGGGCGTCACTTCGCGCGAAGCCCTGAAAACGTACACCAAGCTCCTGCTGCGCACCCGCGCTCCGCTGCTCGGCTTCGCCCTGAACGGCGTGGACGGGCGCCACGCACCTTTTCAGCCCGACGCGGCAGCCGCCCCTCAGGAGAGAAGCCTCCATGCCTAATCGCTTTGGTTCCGCGCTGCTTTTCGCTCTGGCGTCCGTAGGCCTCGCCCATGCGCAGGTGGAGCCGCTGACGCGCGCGTATTCGCCAGCCGCTCCCGCCGGAAACGCGCAAACGCGGGCCGCGGCGCGCAACAGCCCCACCAGCACCACCCCGGTCGTTCCCGAAGATTTCGCCAAACTTTTGCTCGCGCCGGGCTTTCTGCTGGATTTGCAGGTATACGACATGCCGGAGATTTCCAGCGAACTCCGGATCGACAGCGCGGGGGACATTGAAGTGCCTCTGGCCGGGAAGGCTCACCTGGCCGGCCTGACCCTTCCCCAGGCGCGCGAATGCGTTTCCGCGAAGCTCTTGGACTCCGGCATTCTGCTTCACCCCCGCATCAATCTCGACGTCATCCAGTATTCCGGCACCAGCATCACTGTTTTGGGCGAAGTGCAATCCCCGGGACGGCTTCCACTTCTGGCACCGCACTCGCTCAATGACGTGCTCGCCATGGCCGGAGGCGAATCGCAGCTGGCCGGGAACACCGTTGAAATCTCCCACCCAAGCGGAACCGGAGCCGTCAAGCAATCCATTCACTACGACCGCAGGCAAAGCTCCAGCGCGGGCCGTGATGTTGCGATCGAACCCGGCGATACGGTCCTGGTGCCGCGCGCGGGTATTGTGTATGTTCTCGGCGGCGTAAACCGTCCGGGAGGCTATCTGCTTCAGGAGGACGGAACGCTGGACGCCGCGGGTGCCCTTTCTGTTGCTTCCGGGACTACGCACGATGCGGCGGTCGGCTCCATGCGGATTGTGCGCAGGACACCGGACGGTTCGATCCAAACCTTTCCTGTCGCGTACCGCAAATGGACCGAAGGCCGGGAAGTGCCTCCCAAATTGCAGGACGGCGATATTCTCTACGTCCCCGTGAGCAAGGTGAAAACAGTGCTTTCAGCCGGCATTGCGTCTTCCGCTTCTTCGGCCCTTATCTACTCCGTCCGCTGAACCCGATGAACGAGACGCTTGCGCCCGCAACCACCCGAGTCCGCCACCCCGTGCGCTACTGGCTTGCCGTGGCCTGCGCGGTCGGTGTACCGAACGTCGTTCAATTCGACAGCTCGGGCCTGACGCATAATGCCGGGCTGTTCAATGCCTCCTCCATCGGCGCGATCGCGCTTTCAGCCTCGATCGCATATGCACTTTTGTGCATGCACCTGCTTACGCGGACGCCGCTTCTGGTTCGCCCCGTGCGCTTCGACGCTGCCCTGTGGCTCGCCCTTTTAGCGCTGCTGGCGTTTTCGACATTCCTCACGCCCGCGAACAGGTCGGCCCCGGGCTCACATACGGATTTCCTTGTCGGCGCATACCGTCTTGCCGAGTGGACGACTGCATTTCTCCTTGTGCTTTCCCTTTACTCCCGCGAGCCGGAAGCCGCAAGCACCGACATGATCGTGCGCGTAATGGGAACCGTGTGCTGGATCAACATCCTTCTGGTTTGGGCGCTTCTGCCGGTATGGCCTTCGCAGGTGTACGGCGATCCGATGGACAGCACGGAAGCCGCGAAGCGGCTCGGAGGTTTGCTGATCCATCCCATCGGGCTCGGCTTGTACTCTGAGATTGCGTTTTTTTACAGCTTTTTGTTCTCGAAAAGTTGGCGCAGGTGGGCCGGCTGCGCACTCGCCGCGCTGACGCTGTTTCTTACTTACGCGCGGGCAGAAGAAGCCGCTTTCATCGTCACATTCTTTGTATATGTGCTGTTTCTGTCCCGCAGCCTGATTTGGCGCGTTGCAGGTTCCTTCATACTGCTGCTCTCGGCGGCCGCGGCTTCGATTTTTCATGAGCGCGTCCTTGCCTACGCCGGGCGGGGCCACGGCTTGAGCAACATCACCACGCTTTCCGAGCGGACCTATGTATGGCAGGCAGCCATGCAGGCGCTCGCCCTTCGCCCCTGGATCGGCTACGGCTATGTAAACGGCGTCAAAAACGCCCTGCGCGAGCAGTGGCGGTTCGCGCACTGGATTCCGCCGCACTGCCACAATGAGCTGCTGCAAGCGGCCGTAGCGGGGGGCGTATTTGCCGGGGCGCTTGTACTTACGCTTTATGTCCGCACCTTTCTTCGGGCTGCCCGGCACTCGCTCCGCAGCCGAAAGGACGCCTTCTTGTTCGTTGCTTTTCTTCAACTCATGGTGCTTTCCTTTGGGGAGCCGATCCTGACTAATCCGATTTCCCGCTCGGGCGCGATTTTTCTTCTTGTCTTTGTTGGGATCGCGGCACGGAAGCTGCCTCCAAACCACGAGACCGTACCCGCATGGAGCACATCACCGGAGAAAATGCTTGCAGCTGCCTAAGGCCGCCCGGCTGCTTATATCCCTCCTTGCGGCCGTGCAGGCACACAGCCAAGCCAAGGATTTCTCCGTGGACACAACCACAGCCGCAACGGCGGTGCCTCGAAGCTATTTCGCCGTCAACCTGGCCGGGGCGGCTTGGAGCCATCCCTGGCCTGCGCTTGACGCGCCCGAAGTACGGGTTTTCGACGCGGCTTGGTACCACCTGGAGCCTACAGAAGGTACATGGGATTTCACGCACCTGGACGCGGACGTCGCTCGCGCGGAGCAGCACCACACCGGGCTTGACCTTGTTCTGGAGTCGCCCCCGACCTGGGCTTCGGCGCGCCCGGCCGAGACAAACCCGTACCCGTGGCAGCCACCCGGCAGCCGCGCGGAGGCACGTGATCTCAGCGCGTGGGAGCTGTATGTGCGCACCGTCGCCACCCGCTACCGCGGCAAGGTGTTCACCTATGAGCTTTGGAACGAGCCGAACCAGAAAGATTCTTTTTCAGGCAACGTCGCCGCGCTTGCGGCCCTGAGCCAAGCCGCTTACCGTGTGCTCAAGCAGGTGGACCCGCGCATCACCGTGATCTCCCCTTCGCCTGCTCCCTCCAAAGGAGTTGAGTATCTCGGAAGCTTCCTTTCATCTGGCGGCGGAACGGCTTTCGATGTGCTCGGGTTTCACTTCTACGACAATCTCAGTGATCCAACCATTCACCCGGAAGGAGTGATCGGGACGGCCAAGGCGCTTCATGCTCTGCTCGCGGCGAACAACTTGACTTCAAAGCCTGTTTGGAATACCGAGTCCGGCTATTACATTCACAGCGCTCCCGGTGCCGCCGCACAGATCGCTAATTATCCCGGAGGCGTTCACATTTTAACTCAGGACGAGGCGGCCGCCGCAGTCGCGCGCTGCTATCTTGCGGGATGGGCGGCCGGCATCGGACGCTTCTACTGGTACGGCTGGGCGGAGCCGCAGTACGCGCTGGTCGACGACGGCGGAACCCGTCCAAAGCCGGCGACCGCCGCTTACGGCACGGTCGAGCACTGGATGCTCGGCGCACGCGTCCAAGGTTTGTCGCGCTCGGCCGACGACATTTGGACGATGACGCTGCTTTCACCCGAAAAGAAGCCCGAGCACGTTGTCTGGACAAGCGCGGGCACGGCGGCATTTCCGGTTCCGGCGGCCTG
>CAXTSB010000034.1:0-1025 GCA_964246845.1 uncultured Acidobacteriaceae bacterium | reverse complement strand
TGGGGGGGCGGGCGGCGGGGCACGCTATTGGGTTGGAAGGGGGCGGGGGCGGCGCCGCGCCGCCCGGCACCGCGCCCGTCGCGGTCGGACCCATGCCTATTCTGCTGAAATAGGTCCAGGCTTCCCGCGCGGCAAAACAATAGCGTGAAAGGCTGATCTCAGCGCGAAACCGTCGTCGCCGACAAGTTTTGCCGGCCCGGGGCTCGCGTCAGCAGTCCTGCCGGAAGCAGCTCAGGCGCAATGCAGGCGGAAAACGCAGCGCTTCCCAAAACTGCCCGAAACAGCCCCACAAGCGCCCGCCCCGCGCTTTCCGGGGAGAAGCGCTCCCGCCAGCGGCTGTGAGCGGCTTGGGCCGCCGCGACCCAGCGGTCCTCATCTGTGAGCAGGGCTTCGAGCCTATCCGCGCCGTCTTCCACGGAATCGAGATCCCAAAAACCGCCTGTACGTTCGTCGATCAGCTCCGGTATGCCGCCCACCCTCCCGGCCACGACCGGAACGCCTGCCGCCAATGCTTCAATCAGGGCGATGGGGCAGTTTTCAAGCCGGGCCGCATGGGCAAGGACGCGATGGCTCGCCAGCCAACCCGCGGCATTCGCCACATTTCCGGCGAAATGGACAGCGGAGGCGATGCCCAGCTTTTTCGCGAGCTCCTGGAGCGTACCCTGATCCTGGCCGCCGCCGAGAAATGTCGCCGTGAAGTCGTGGCCGCGCCGCCGCAATTCGCTGAGGACCCGCAGAGTGTAGGCCTGGTTCTTGCGGGGTTCCAGCGTGCCGATGGACAGGATGTCCGCCGCATGTGCCTCGTGCGCGGGCTTCGGAGTTTCAGCAAAGTTTGGAATCACGGCGGAATGCACGGCCGCAGCTCCCGGAATTTGCTGCTCGATGCGGCTCCGCATGTACGCGGAAACGTACACCAGCGCATCCACCTGCGGCAGGATTTCGCGTTCCAACTGTCGGATTTGCTTGTACGCCCACCCGCCCTGCCGCAGGGCGGCGGCTTGACACGATTTGCCGTCATGTCAGCT
>CAXTSB010000033.1:0-28435 GCA_964246845.1 uncultured Acidobacteriaceae bacterium | reverse complement strand
TTTGCGTGGGGGCGTGTTTGGGCGGGCCACTGTCTGTACAGACGGCTGCATCAGGATGCATCCTGGCCCGGCCGACCGGATCTCCTCCTGGCCATCGCAGTCGAGTATTGGCTGGTTTTTATCTTTCTGGCGCGAACTCACAAGCTATATGACCTGAACCCGTCCATGCTGCAGGTGCGCACGACAGAGAACCTACTGCGCATCTCGTGCTTCTGCTTGATCCTTGTGTACGCCGAGCTATATCTTTCGCACGCGGTCGCGCCCCGTCTGCCGTTTTGCTTCGGCTGGGCGCTTTCGGTATTCCTGATGCTTGCCGCCAAGCACACCACGCGGGGCTGGCTGGGCAGGGCGCATGCGCTGGGCGGCCCGGAGCGGCGCGTACTCATCCTGGGCACGGGCAGCGATGCGCGGCGCATTTTCTCGTACCTGCGCAACTCGCGGCACTTGGGGCTGCGGCCGATCGCCTTTATCAACGAGGGCGAGCCGACGGCGCTTGACGTTCTCTACAGCCACGACTACACGCATCGCTGGCATGCGCCGGTACACCATCTGCGCCTTTCCCCGGAGTTCTTGGCCGAAACGGGTGCCGCCGAGGTGTTTCTGGCCGACCCGCTGATCGGGCGCGAGCGCACTGCCGAGCTGACCGCAATGCTGGGTGAGCGCGGCATCACGCTTTCAAGCTTGGGCGACGGCAACGCGCCCGAGCAGGCGCAGCGGCCCACGCTGCGGAGCCTGGACGGCTTGCCCGTGGTATCGTTCGCGGGCGATGAGCCGGCGCGGCCCGTATACGAATCCGTGAAACGCGCACTCGATCTGACCGCGGCTTTGACGCTCCTTGTGATCGCCCTTCCGGCGATGCTTCTCGTCGCCGGGCTGGTCCGGATAGGCTCGCCGGGGCCGGTGCTGTTCCGGCAGGAGCGGGTGGGGCGCGGCGGCAGGCTCTTCACCATGTACAAGTTCCGCAGCATGCATGCGGACGCGCCCAGGTACGGCCGCTCCCCCGAGGACGGCCGCGACCCCCGTATCACCTCCGTCGGCCGCCTGCTGCGCAAGACCTCGCTCGATGAGCTTCCGCAGCTGTGGAACGTGCTCCGCGGCGAGATGACGCTGGTCGGCCCCCGTCCGGAGATGCCCTATGTGGTTGCCGGCTATTCCGCCGCGGAGCGCCGCAGGCTCATGGTGCCGCAGGGCTTGACAGGGCTTTGGCAGCTGAGCGCGGACCGCAAGTACTCCATCCACCAAAGTCTGGAGTACGACGCCTACTACGTGGAGAACCGAGGATTTTTCCTGGATGCGGCCATCCTGCTGCACACCGTGCTCTTCGCGGTCAAGGGCATTTGAGTCAGCGGACCGACTCTCCCGGCTGGAGCTTGAGCACCTGCACGGTTTGGCCGGTATGCCGCTCCAGCTCTTCGGGCGTCCCCGCAAGCTGCGGCATGGTGCCCCAGTGGAGCGGCAGCACTACCTCCAGGCCTAGAAACTTCGCGGCCAGGGCGGCTCCGCGCGGGTCCATGGTGAAATGGCCGCCGATCGGCAGCATTCCGAACTTGGGCCCGTGGAGGTCGCGGATCAGCTCCATGTCGCGGAAGACATTGGTGTCGCCCGCGTGGTAGAGCACGGGACCGTTTTCAATACTCAAGACGAAGCCCGCCGGCTCTCCGCCGTAGACAAAACCAGCCCCGTCCTGGATGCCGGAGGAGTGCCGCGCCTCGGTCATCGTCACGGTGACGTCCTTGTGGGTCAAGCTGCCGCCGTAGCCCAGAGCCAGCGTTTCCTTGACGCCTTTTTGCCCGAACCAGGCTGCCAGTTCGTACATCGCCACCACCGGCGCGCCTGTCTTCTGGGCCATTGGCACCACATCCGCGATATGGTCGAAGTGCCCGTGCGTCGCGAGGATCAGGTCCAGCTTCTCGGGCAGCGCAAAGCCCTTCGGGTACTTCGGGTTTTGCTCGATAAACGGGTCGATTAGCACCGTGGTTCCCGATGCGGTCTTCACAAGCACGGTGGCGTGTCCGAGCCAGGTGACGACGGTTCCCTGCAAATCCGACATAGCTGTTCTCCTCGCCTGTTTGGATGCGCTTTGGGTACCTCGGTACTCTTGCCGCCCGGCGCTGACCGCGGTACCGTCGGCTCGGGGCTATGCCGATCTTGAAGCTATGCTGATTCAGTTCGCATTGACGCTGACGGTGCTGCTCGGTTTCTGCGGGCTGGCGCTCGATGTGGGGTACATGGAGCTGATCAAGCTCAAGCTGCAGAACGCGGCGGATGCGGCGGCGCTGGGGGCGGCCTATGCGGGCGCACCGCTCACATCGGCGCAGCAAGCGGGCCGCGCCGATGCTTCGCTCAACGGTTTCACTCATAACGTCGACGGCGCCACGGTTGCCATCAACACTCCACCGATAAGCGGGCCGTACGCGGGCAGATCTCTTGCCTACGAGGCCGTTCTGACACAAACCGTCGAGCCGTTTTTCTTCGCGGGCGAGCAAACGGCGACGGCGCACGCCGTCGCGCTCGGATCGCCCGCCGCATGTGTGTGGCTGCTCGGCAACCCCGCAAGCGGCAGCTACAACCTTGACACTTCAACGAGTTCGACAATCCAGACAACCTGCCCGGTGTATCTCAACAGTAATTACAATTTTCAGCAGGCCTCTCTGAGCGGTGCGCAGCTGTATGTGGGAGGGTCACCGGGACAGAGCGTCAACGCACCCGCTCCTTCCCCGCCGGCGATCTTCAACAGCCCCACTCAAGCGGATCCGCTCAGTTATCTACAGCCGCCCACGGCCGGCGCTTGCGAGAGCAGTCCTCCGAATGGATCGGTAAACGCGACGCCGGCGACTCTGTACCCGGGAACCTACTGCAATGGGATCTCGATCAACAGCAATGCCCGCGTCACCTTTCAACCCGGCGTTTACGTGGTGTACGGCAATGTCACTATCAACGGCGGATCGTCGGCGACTGGCAGCGGCGTCTGCTTCTATCTCACCAAGAACGCGAGCAGCACATACGGATCATTTACTGTCAGCGCATCGCAGGTGAACTTGTCCGCGCCCATCTCCGGATTGCTTGAAGGAATCCTAGTGTTCACCGACCGAAACATCACCCCGAAAGGAGGGCAAAGAATCGTTTTCGTTTCCACCTATGCGGGCTCCACGCTCGACGGCATCTTGTATGCTCCGGGGCAGCAAATCACAGCATCCACAAGCACGCTGAAAAGCAGCTCGGGCGGTTATTTCGGCATCGTGGCGGACAGTTTTACATTCAATACCACAAGCGTCAGCTTCGCCTCTGGTTACAGTACGCTCGCCGGCGGCAGCCCGTTTCACTCGACGGACAGCCTTGTTCAGTAAAAGATTCACCCGCAATGTTCCGTTTTGACGGAGCGGCAGGAGTACCTGTTGTAAGTCGGACCGGAGAACCGACCCATGCTGATTCAGTTCGCATTGACGCTGACCGTGCTGCTCGGCTTTTGCGGGCTGGCGCTGGATGTGGGATATACGGAGCTGCTCAAAATGAAGCTGCAAAACGCGGCTGATGCCGCGGCGCTGGGGGCAGCGTACGCAGTACCCACTTTGAGCGACGAAACAACAGCAGGCCGCGCCGATGCAGCCTTGAACGGGTACACGCACAACGGCAGTACGGTTACGGTCAACATCAGCGTGCCGACAACCGGGCCGTATGCGAACAACACGCAGGCCGCGCAGGCCGTCGTCACCGCGCAGCTCAATCCGATATTCCTGCCCGGCGCGCGCTCCATTTCGGCCCAAGCCACCGCGGTCGCGAATCCGACAAGCTGCGCCTACCTTCTTTCGCAGTCGCTGACCGACAAGCCTTCCTTAAACGCGAACAACGTGTCCTTGAGCGCTCCAGACACGCCCGGCTGCGGTGTGTATCTTGGATACTCTTACTTCTTCAACGGAAGCAGCTCAAGTTCCGGCTATCAGTACTACGTGTCCGGTTCCGGCGGCGCGGATTCCGGAACGGTCAGCCCCGCGGCGATTACAGGCCTGAGCACTCTTACCGATCCGCTGTCATCCGTGCCCGCGCCCGCAACGCAGTCCTGCCTCAAAACAGGCTTGTATACAGTCCCCGCGTCCGTCACCGTACTGCAACCCGGGCTGTACTGCGGAGGCCTGACGATCGCCACCGGAACCAAAGTGACTTTAAGTCCCGGCATCTATCAAATTGCCGGTCCTTTGATGATTACAAGAAGCAGCGGGGGCAGCCTGACCACCGTTGTGCAAGGCTCAAGCCCGACCTCGTCCGATACAGGCTCGGGCGTAATGTTTTACCTCACCCAACAATCCGGCTATCCATACGGCACGGCCTTGATCAAGGACTCGGCCGTCACGCTTACAGCTGCGACTACGGGAAGCTGGCAGGGTATCTTATTTTTCGCCGACAGAACTTTACCGACGCCCGGAGCGCAAACCGATTCGCAGAGCAACAGCTTGGCTCTTCTTCAAATCAGAAATTACAGTGTCGGCAACACCACGGCGACCCTCGACGGCATACTCTACCTGCCGCATCAAGGCTTCCACTCTTCCTACTCCAATCTGATGGGGACGCAGTATTTCGGCATCGTCGCCGATTGGTACACCGTCAACAACACCGGGCTCTACCTCAGCGGCGGCGGCAGCAGCCCGCTGCCCCAGGGCGGAGCGTCGCTTGTACAGTAGTCGGCCGCGCTGCTGTAACCTCGCCCAGCTTCAATGCATCTTCCCTGTGACGACCAGCACAGAAAGGCCCGCCCCCATGAACCTTCCAGCCCTCGCCCTCAAAGCCGCTTTGCTTGCCTCTATCGCGTTTCCGTTCGGCTTGGCCATGCGGGCACAGCAGCCCGCTCGTCCGAACCGGCACCTCTATGATGAGAACGCCGTGCCCGCGCAGCAGATCGCCGCGGCGGAGAAGACCGCCGCCGCCCAGCACAAGCGGATCCTGCTGGAGTTCGGAGCGAACTGGTGCGGGGACTGCCAGGTGCTGAATGTGTACTACCACCAGGCCCCGAATGCCGAGCTTATCCAGAGCAGCTATGTTCTGGTCTACATCGACATCGGCGATGACGGCGACATCGACAAAAATCTTGACGTCGCGAAGAAGTACGGCGTGCAGATCGAGCACGGCGTGCCGGGGCTCGCCGTGCTCGACGCGAACGGCAAGGTGTTGTATGCGCAGCGCGAGAAAGAGTTTGAGCACGCCACGCCCGAGCAGCTCCACACGCTGCTGAGCCGCTACAAAACCTAGCACCGCTCTGCGATACACTCTCCACCAAGGCCGGGCCCGCGCTCCGGCCCTGCTTGGAGAGTTCCGGTTGCGCCTGCAATTTCAGCACAGCCTGCGCCGTTGGGCTTCAATGCTATCCGCCAGGGCACCCTACCTCCGGCGCTGGTGGTTTTGGACCGCGGCCGCGGCCGCCGGGCTGCTCATCACCGGCCACCCGCTGCTTGCTTCAGCGGCGGCTTTCCTATGCATCGCGCTGCTGGGCCGCAATGTCGGGAGGCGGACGCTGTGGACGGTCCGCAATCGGCTGATCGTCACCTATCTCCTGCTGGGGCTGGCCCCGGTCGTTTTGTTTGCTCTCTTGGCGGGCATCGCGGCGTACCTGTTTTCGGGGCAGTTTGCCACGAACGCCGCCCTGGCCGCGCTTGATGAGCAGCAGGAGTTGCTCAAGGGTGCGGCGCAGGCATTCCAGGGCTACGTCGCGCACGCGGTCGAGGCCGCTCCGAACGCCAAAAGCTACAACATCGAGGCTTTCACACGCAGCCCCCGGCTGCAAAACGCGCGAAACGACCTCATATTCACCGCCTCGGTCGACGGCAAGCCGCTGCCGCTCGCCGGGGCGGGCGCGGTTGGACGCCCCATGCCGGCCTGGCCCGAACCCGGCTTCGGCGGCATCGTCGAGGAGGACGGCCGCTTGTACCTGCGCGCGGTCGAGGGCTTCACCGCGCCCGGGGCGGTACCGCACATCTACCGCGCCGTGATTTCAGCGCCCCTGACCCATGCCCGGCTTGATGCAGCCGCGCAAAACCTGGGCACGGTATTTGTGCTGCCGTTCACCGCTGTCCACACGGACGAGAGTGCGCTTGAAGGCAAGCGCCCCAGCGACCCCGACCCGGAAATCCCGCTGCTTTCCGGCGGCGCACTCACCCCGCCAGCGTTCTTCGTCGATCCGCGCATCCTGTTCACCGCGCCCTTGCCCGCGCGGAGCTGGCAAACCGGCGCGCGGCTGCCCGCCAACCTCGGCGTGCTTTCGCGTGCCAGCCTGCTGTACCGGCGCTTGTTTTCGACCTCGGTCCGCATCGGCGCGATTGTGCGCGTCATTCTCATCCTTGTAGCGCTGTTTTTCATGCTGCTGGAAGGCTTGGCTTTGTACCTCGCCTTGCGTCTCAGCCGGACGATCACGCAATCGGTTTCAGACCTGTACCGCGCCACAATGGAAATCGACCACGGCAATTTCAGCCATCGCATCCGCGTACAGCGGGATGATCAGCTCGGCGCTTTGTCCGCTTCGTTCAACAGGATGACTGCTTCGCTCGCCGACCTCCTGGAGCAGCAAAGGGAAAAGCAGCGGCTCGAGAACGAGCTGTCCATCGCGCAGCAGGTGCAAAACAATCTATTCCCGCAGGCGCCGGTGCATCTGCCCGGCTTTGAGCTGTTCGGGCAGTGCAGGCCGGCGCGCACTGTTTCGGGCGACTACTACGACTTCATTCACGCGGGCCCGCACGTGCTCTTGTTCGCGCTCGGCGACATCAGCGGCAAGGGCATCTCGGCCGCCCTGCTGATGGCTTCGCTCCACGCCGCGGTGCGCGCGTTCACCTCGACCGGATCGGCACCCCTGCCGGGCACCATGCTGGCTCAGCTCAACCGGCACCTGCTCGCGAGCACACAGCCTGAAAAGTACGCGACGCTGTTTTTGGCCGCCTACAACCCGGGGACGCGCGAGCTGACCTACGCCAATGCCGGTCAGCCGCCGCCCTTGCTGCTGCGGGCCACGGGCCGGGTGGAGCGGTTGGAAGTCGGCGGGTCCGTGATCGGCCTGCTCCCGAACCAAAGCTACGACGAGGGAAAGCTTACGCTTGAGCCCGGGGATCTGCTGGCCGCCTACTCGGACGGCGTCACGGAGCCGGAAAACGCCTTCGGCGAGTTCGGCGAGAACCGCCTGTTGATGCTGCTCGAAGCCCAGCGCGGGGCGGCGCTGAGCCGCATCTCGTCCGAGGCCATGCAGAGCCTGCGCTCTTGGATCGGCCCCGTGGAACAGCCGGACGACATCACGCTGCTGCTGGCGCGGCAGCTTTGAAACTCCGGCGTCAGACCGGCTCGGGTTTTGCTTCCATCAGCATCAACTCCACTGTCTGCTCGCCCAGCAAGGGGTGTTTGGCGGTGAGCTTCACCGGCCCGGGCTGCTCTTTTGCACGAATCCACACCGCACCGACTCCGCCGGACGGCACGAACGGGTTGTCGCCGATGAGCTCGGCCGGGCCTTCCAGGGTAAACGCAACGGACGAGTCCGCGAGCGGGCGCACGTTGCCGAACTGGTCTGTGACGCGTAGGACGACCCGGGTCGTGTCGGCCCCGTCGGCAAGCAGCTCCTTGTCGTCCGCGGCTAGGGTAAAAGCGTGGTTTGCGCCGTCTCCCGAGAACGACCGCGAGATTACCTGCTTGCCGCTCAGGTAGCCGTCGATACGCAGATCGCCCCAGGCGAAATTAAGCTTCTTGCCGTCAAGCGTTTTGAAAAGGTCGAGCTGGAAGGGAGGGTACTTCAGGTGCTGAAACTCCGCGCGGTCCGGGTCGAGTTCCGCGATCAGCGTCCACGGGTTCGATTCAAGGCTGCGCTCCCGGAGGAAGAACTTAAGGTGGTCGCAGTTGGAGCATACGACAGCGCGGCGAAAGCCGGTCGCCTCATCGGATTTGGCCCAATGAAACGCGGGTTCGAGCACGATCTCCTCCGACGGGTCCACCTGCGACTTATAAAAGCCGGCAGCCGGTTTCGGCTCGCGGAAGATGTCGAGCACGCCGTGGTAGCAGATGCGGTCGCCCGCTCCAAAATTGGAGTGCGTGTTGTAGTCGAACGCGCACCAGCCCAGGCCGCCCGCATACTGCGGGTCGGACGCGAGCTGGTCGTGGATGCGCGCGTGGCGCAGCGTGTGCTCGCGCTGCCGCTCGTCGTCGTCGGTCGGCTTTACCGGATAGGTGTGGCCGACGAACTCCGTATTGAGATAAAGCGGGTGGTTCGGGGCGCGGAGCGGGAAATCGAAATCATTCACCGTGAACACGTCTTCCAGCAGCTCGGAGTTCTTGAAGTTCCGGATGCCGCCGGTTTGCCGCGTCGGATCGAGCGCGTGCGCCAGCTCGTTGGTGCGGGTGTAAAAGTCGTGGTCGTCCGGCGATTCATTGATGCGCACGCCCCACAGCACAACTGAAGGATGGTTCCAGTCGCGGCGGATCATGCGGCCCACGTTGTCGATCGAGGTCTGCTTCCATGGCTCGGGGCCGATATGCTGCCAGCCTGGTATCTCCTCAAGCACCAGCAGGCCGAGTTCGTCGCAGGCGTCCAGGAAGTGCCGCGACTGCGGGTAGTGCGAGGTGCGGACGATGTTGCAGTGGATGCCCTTGAGGATTTGCGCGTCGCGCCGCTGCACCCGTCCCGGCATGGCATAGCCGACATAGGGAAAAGCCTGGTGCCGGTCGAGCCCGCGCAGCTTGACTGCTTCCCCGTTCAGCTTGAAGCCTTCGGGCGTGAACCGGGCGTCGCGGAAGCCGATGCGGCGCTCGTCCCCATCGACAGCCGCGCCGCCGCGTAGCAGCTGGACGCGCACGGTGTACAGCTTCGGTTTGCTCAGGCTCCAAAGCTCGATGCCGCTCAGTTTGGCGAAGGCGACGGTGTGCCGGGCCGGATCGCGCTGGGTTTGCGTGCTCTGGTATACCGGCGCGATAGTTATGGGGTCCAGCGCGGTGTCCGGGTTCGGGCCGGGCTGCGCCTTCACGGCTTCGCGGGCGGTCGCGACCACGCGCTCGTCGTCCAGCAGCTCGGCCTGGAGCGTCAGGCCCTTCCCGACCGCGCCGGCCAGGAAGCAGTCCACCTCCAGCCCCGGCGCGGTGAGCACGTTCGTGGGCCTCGCGAACATGTTGTCGAGCCACACCTCCGGCACCACCCGCAGCGAAGCCTCGCGGTAAATCCCGCCGAAGGTCATGTAATCGATCTCATAGCCGAACGGCGGGATGTCCGCGCGTTCGGTCGAGTCGAGCCGGACTTCGAGCATGTTTTCGTCGCGCAAGTGCTCCGTCAGCTCAAAAGAGAACGGGGTGTAGCCGCCCTTATACTCGCCCAGGCTCATTCCGTTGATGGAGACCGTGGAGGCGGTCATCGCGCCTTCGAAGTCGACAAACACCCGCTTGCCGCGCGCGGCTTCCGGCAGGCGGAATGTGCGCCGGTAGGTGGAGATGAACTCGTATTGCGCGTCGTTAAAGTTATGCCAAGGCAGGCGGACGTTGGTATGGGGCAGGACCGCCGGCTCGAACTGCGCGGCATCCGAAGCCCGGAACTGCCACCCGCGGTTGATCGGAAAAATCAAGCGCCCGGACGGGACCTGATCCGATTTCTGCGCCCGCGCGGGCAGGTGCGCCGCGGCCATCGCGGCCCCAGTTGCCTTTAAAAACTCTCGTCTGCGCATCCGCCGCCTCCCGCCTTCCCTTGCAAACGAGAACGGTATCAGCGCGGACGCGCGTCGGGCAATCCGCCCTATGCCCGCAGGCGGGCGAGCAGGTCCTGCGGGTGTACGGGCTTGGCCAGGATTTCAAACTCATGGCCCTGCACACGGGCGCGGTCCAGCAGGTCGGCCGTCGCGGCTTGGCCTGAGAACAGCAGAATCTTGCAGGCCGGCAGCATGCCGCGGATCTTGATCGCGGCGTCGATGCCGTTCAGGTCCGTCATGATGACGTCCGAGATCAGCATGTCCGGTTCGAGCATACGGGCTGTCTCCACGGCCTTCTCGCCGCTGTACACGGCGGTGGCTTGAAAGCCGCTCTGGTTGAGGATGATCGCCAGCGTGTCGGCGATCACCCGTTCGTCGTCGGCTACCAGCACTTTCGGCTTTCCTTGATTCGCTTCCATGCGCTCCTTTTGCTCGTTCACCAGCGTGGGGCATTGCTTCCGTACCACGGTGCGCCACGCTCACCGAAATGTCCTAATTCGTTCACCCGAATGATACGCTTTGCTTGACGCCCGCCGCAGTACGCCAAGGCACCTGTTCGAAAATCACCGGACCGCGCCCGCCGCGCGATCGGGTTTTCTCACGCCTAACCCCTTCCCGACTGGAGCGCTTTCGCATGCCGGACGATACGATCATCCGCGCCCAAAAGATCGAGAAGTATTACGCGCAGCCGAGCGCGAACCGCATCCAGGTCATCGAGCCGACCGACCTCGCGATCGTGCCGGGCGAGATCGTCGCGCTGCTCGGGCCGTCCGGCTCGGGCAAGTCGACGCTGCTGCGCATGCTCGCGGGTTTGTCGAAGCCGTCAGGGGGCGAGGTGCTGTGGCACGGCAGGCCGATTCGTTCACAAACAATTAATGTCTCGATCGTCTTCCAGAGCTTCGCGCTTTTCCCTTGGCTGACCGTGCAGGAAAACGTGGAAGCTCCCTTGAAGGCGCGCGGCATGTCGGCCGAGGAGCGCCGAGAGCGCGCCGAAAAAATCCTGGACACGGTCGGGTTGGACGGCTTTCAAAGCGCGTATCCGAAAGAGCTTTCAGGCGGGATGCGGCAGCGTGTGGGCTTCGCGCGGGCGCTGGTGGTGGAGCCGGAGGTGCTGTTCATGGACGAGCCGTTCTCCGCGCTCGACGTGTTGACGGCTGAGAATCTCAGGTCGGAGCTGCTGGAGCTGTGGGCCAAGAAAACCATCCCCACGCAATCGATTTTTATCGTGACCCACAATATTGAGGAAGCGGTGCTCTTGGCCGACCGCATCATCGTTTTGGGCCGCAATCCGGGCCGGGTGCGCACGGACTTCAAGGTCACGCTCGCTCACCCGCGCGACCGCAAATCCGTGCCGTTCACGCAGCTGGTGGACTACATCTACAAGGTGCTGACCCGGCCCGACGTGCTGCCCGAAGCGCCGCGCCTGCAAGCCGGGCGGCCAGTGCGCGACCAGCGCCAGATGCGCTACGAGATGCTGCCCCACGCGCGGCCGGGCGGCATCGCGGGCCTGCTTGAAATGGTGATCGACATGAGCGATGCGAGCGGGCGCGTGGACATCTATAAGCTCGCTGACGAGCTCGCATTCGAGATCGACGACCTGCTGCCGATCGTCGATGCCGCGCAGCTTCTGCACTTCTTGAAGGTGGAAGAAGGCGACGTGACGATCACGCCCGAGGGACGGGCCTTCGCGGAGTCCGAAATCCTGCTGCAAAAAGAGCTGTTCCGCAAGGCCGCGGTCGAGCATGTGCTCTTGCTCCGCCAGATTACCCGCGCGCTCGACAACAAGGCCGACCACACCGTGCCCGAGGAGTTTTTCCTCGACATGCTGGACGAGCAGTTTTCGGATGAGGAAACGCGCGCGCAGCTGGACACGGCGGTGAATTGGGGCCGGTTCGCGGAGCTGTTCGACTTCGACGGCGCGCGGCGGCGCTTCATGCTGCCCGAGGAAGAGGAAGAGGAAGAACTGGAGGCGCCGGGCGCGTGAAGGAGACGAACCAGCCTCGGCTGCTTTTCTCCCGTGCGCTCCTGATCGAGCGGTCGTGGCCGTTCGTGCTGGACCTCGGGATCGGGGCTGCGCTCATCGCGGTTTTTTACGGGGTGCTGCTGATTGCCCGCTATTGGACGTCCGAGGCGACGCCGGTCGCTCCCATCTCGCTGTCGCCGGCCAAGCTGCCGGTATACGCGTTCTACTCCTGCGTGCGGCTCGCACTCGCGTACCTGCTTTCGCTCGGGTTCGCGGTCGGGTACGGCTACCTGGCGGCCTTCAACAAGCGCGCGGAAGCCGTACTGATCGCGACGCTCGATATCTTGCAATCCATCCCGGTGCTTTCCTTCCTGCCCGCGGTCATGCTGGCGATGATTTCCCTGCTGCCCACCCGCCAACTCGGCATCGAGCTGGGCGCGATCGTGCTGATCTTCATCGGCATGGTGTGGAACATGGCGTTTTCCTTCTACGCCTCGCTGAAAGCAATTCCGCGGGAGCTCGAGGAAGCGTGCAAGATCAACCGGTTTTCCCCGTTGCAGCGCGCCTTCCAGCTTGAGCTGCCTTTCGCGGCGATCGGCCTGATATGGAACTCCATGGTTTCAGTGGCCAACGGCTGGTTCTCGCTGATGATCTGCGAGCTGTTTTCATTCGGGCCGCGCTCATTCCGTTTGCCGGGGTTGGGTTCGTACCTCCAAACCGCGTCGGCGGAGGGCAACTCGCGCGCGGTCGCGTACGGCCTCGCAACCATCGTGCTGATCATTGTCGCCACCGATCAGCTGGTGTGGCGGCCGGCGATCGCCTGGTCCGACAAGTTCAAGTTCGAGAACGTGGAAAGCGCGGACCGGGCGCGTTCGCCGGTGTTGGACCTGCTGCGCCGCTCGAACTTCCTGGCGAGCGTCGGCGCGCACACGCTTGCGCCGCTGAGTGAACGGATGTACCTGGCCCTGGCGCGCGGTGAGCAAAAGCGGGCCGGAGCGCTGCCGGACGTAGACCGCCGGCGGCGCTCGTCCCTTGCCGCCGTTGTGCTCGGTTTGTTTCTGCTTGCCGTCGGCGCGGCGGCGATCTGGGAAGCTTCTCTGCTGCTGCGCGGCATGGCTTGGAGCGAGTACCGGACGCTGCTGCTGGGCGCGGGCGCGACGTTTCTGCGCGTCATCGCGGCGCTTGCCTTGGCCGCGGCATGGACGGTTCCCGCGGGCGTGGCGATCGGCTTCAGCCCGCGCCTGGCCCGCATCGCGCAGCCGCTCGCGCAGATCGCGGCCAGCTTTCCGGCGACCGCCCTGTTCCCCATCATCCTGGTCGCGCTGCTCCATGCGGGTATCGGCCTCGGGTTCGGGGCGGTCCTGCTCATGATGCTCGCGACACAGTGGTACATCTTTTTCAACGTGATCGCGGGCGCGATGGCGATCCCGTCGGACCTGAAGGAGGTTTCCACGCTGTTCGGCTTTACGCGCGCGCAGCGTTGGCGCACGGTGATCCTGCCCGGCATCTTTCCATACTTGATCACGGGGCTGATCACGGCCTCCGGCGGTGCGTGGAATGCGTCGATCGTCACCGAATACTTCAAGCTGCACAACCGGGCTGTGTCGACGGTGGGCCTCGGGTCCGACATCAGCCATGCCACCGATGCGGGCGCGTTTTCCGTACTCCTGACGGCGACCATCATCATGGCCTTGATCGTGGTCACGATCAACCGGCTTCTGTGGCGGCCGCTCAATCGACTGGCTGAAACCAAATATCGGCTGGAATAGTCAAGAGTACTTTGGGCACATGCATTTCCCGTGCTGTTCGCGCTACCATCGGAAACGCTGTTCCCAACCGCGGATCAAACGGCCTCCCCACTGTAGCCGGCTCCGGCCCCATACCCGCAGGATTTCTGATCCAGATGCCCACCACCCGCCTTGCCCGGCTCTTGTTCGGCTTATTCACAGCCGCGGCCCTGCTGATTGTCGCGAACGCGGCCTTGGCGTTCCATGCCGAGCAGGTTTTGGCCACTTCCGAGCGTTGGGTGACGCACACATTGGAAATCCTGGTCGATCTGGAACGTATTCTCCGCACCAGTTACGACGCTGAATCGAGTGTGCGCGGCTATGTATTGACCAACGACATGAGTTATTTGGGCGGTTATTACTACGCCAACGACACCTTGCCGGTGCAGTTTGAAACGGTTATCAACCTGGTCGATGACAATCCGGTAGAGCGGAAGCGCTTGGAGCACGCGCGCGATCTCGGGTTGGCCAAGCTCGACCGGCTCCGCTTGGGAGTGGCCCTGCGCCGCGAAAACCGGATCGGCAGCGAAGAACAGCTCGCGAACCGCCGCGCCGCGAAAGCGCTCATGTCGGAGTTGAACGATGTGATCGGCGAAGCCGAGATCACCGAGCGCAAGCTGCTGGCGCAAAGACTTTCTGATTCCGCGGCTGCCCGCAAGGAAGCCAAGATCACGGTCGCCTTGGCGAGCGGGTTCGATGTGTTTTTCGTCGCGATCTCACTCTGGCTTCTCGCGCACGAGCGCCGCCTGCGCCGCCGCGCGGCTGAAACAGCGGCAAAGCTCCAGAAGCTGCAATCCGTCACCGAGGTTGCCTTTTCAGCCCGCACCATCAGCGAGCTCACCACGGAGCTGCTGAGCCGCTTGCGCGGCACCGCGGATACGGACGTACTCGCGATGTTCCGCTGGTACGGCGGGGAGATTGAGTTGATCGCGGCTGAAGGCATCACTGTGACTCCCGGCGAACGCAGGCCCGCTCTCCCGGGCGGGGCCTTGGCCATGGTGGCCGGCACAGGAAAGCTGGCCCGTTTATACCGCGAACAGATCGAGCGTTTGCCGATCGAGGCCATGCACGCCGGCCTTCAAGTCGCCCTGGTATTGCCGATGGAGATCAATGGGCGTGTGGTGGCCATGCTGGTGGCTGGGCGGGAGCGCACCGACCACTTCAGCGCGGAAGAAGAAGAACTGTTGACCCTGGCCGCCGACCGCATCGCGTTGGCGCTGGACCGCGCCGAAGCCTATGACGCGGAACGCGAAGCGCGCCGCACCGCCGAGCAAAGCGCGGCCGAGGTGCTGAAGCTGAACGAAGTCCTGGAAGAGCGGGGGGAACAGCGCACGGCTGAGCTCCAAACCACCAACAGGGAGCTGGAAGCCTTTTCCTATTCGGTCTCGCACGACCTCCGCGCTCCCCTTCGGTCGGTTGACGGCTTTTCCGTTGCGCTTGCCGAGGATTACGGACACCTGCTGGAGGGCGACGGGCAGCACTACCTTTCCCGCATCCGGGCGGGCGTGCAGCGCATGGGCGGGCTGATCGACTCGCTGCTCCAGCTTTCACGCATCACCCGCGCGGAGCTCGCGCCCGAGCATGTGCAGTTGTCCGAGCTGGCGGAGCAGGTGGCCGCCGATGTAGCCCAGCACTTTCCTGACCGGGAAGTCCGGTTCCAAATTCAGCCCGGGCTGGAGGCCGAAGGGGATCCGCGGCTGCTGCGCGTCGCGTTTGAAAACATGCTGGGCAATGCCGCCAAGTTCACCGGCAAAACAGACGCGCCGCGCGTGGAGTTCGGGCGCGCCGGCGCAAACGGAGCTTTCTTTGTCCGCGACAACGGCGCGGGCTTCGACCAGCAGTACGCGGGCAAACTTTTCGTTGCTTTCCAACGTCTGCACGGTGACAAGGATTTCCAGGGTTCAGGCATCGGGTTGGCAACCGTGGCACGCGTCATTGCACGGCATCACGGCCGGATTTGGGCCGAAGCGGAGGTAGGCAAGGGCGCGACCTTCTGGTTTACCCTAGGCTGAGACACCCATGGCAGGTACACGGTTGATTTTGCTGGTGGAAGACGATCCCGACCACGAGATGCTCACCATCCGGGCACTCAAGAAATCCCATATCGCCAACGATGTGCGTGTGGCGCACGACGGCGAAGAAGCCATCTCCATGCTGTTCGGCGAAGGCCGCGAATCGCTGCCCGGCAAGCCGCAGGTGGTTCTGCTCGATTTAAAGCTGCCCAAGGTGGATGGGTTGGAGGTGCTCCGGCGCATCCGGGAAGACGACCGCACCTGCACGCTGCCCGTGGTGGTGCTCACCTCCTCCGATGAGGAGTCCGACATCGTGCGCTCCTACAAGCTGGGCGTCAACAGCTATATCCGCAAGCCGGTCAACTTTTCCGACTTCGCCACCGCGACCCAGCAGCTGGGCATGTACTGGTTGGTCCTGAACGAATGTCCGCCCACCCTCCAATAGCGGCGGCCGGACGCCCCGAGCGTCCGTTGCGCGTCCTTCTCGTGGAGGACAACCTGGACGATGCGCTGCTGCTCCGTCGGCATTTGAGCAAGGCCGGCTTTGCTCCGGAGATGCGGCGGGTGGATACAGCCGAGGGTATGGCGCAGGCCTTGAACGAAGCTTGGGATTGCATCCTGGCCGACTACAACCTGCCTTTATTCTCCGCGCCGGAAGCCCTCCAGCTGCTCCAGCGCAGCGGCCGCGACATCCCGTTCATCATGATGTCGGGCGCGGTCAGCGAAGCCACGGCCGTTGCCGCGATGCGGGCCGGGGCGCACGACTACGTTTCCAAGGAAAACCTGGCGCGGCTCGGCCCGGCCATCGAACGCGAGCTGGCCGAGGCCGCCGGCCGCCGTTTGAAGCGCGACGCCGAACACGCCCTCCGGTCGAGCGAGGAGCGCTTTCAACGGCTGGTGGAGGCTTCGCCGCTCGCCTTGCTGATTGTGGACGCGAACGGAAAGGTGAGCTTTTCCAACCGCGGCGCGGCGCGGCTGCTCGGGCACAGCCCCGAGGCGGCCGGCGGCGGACTCGGTATCGCGCACGTCTTCGACACGCACGAGTTCGGCAGTCCTGAAGACGGAGTGGACCTGCACCGGCATGTGGCTTCACGCATCCGCGAACGCATTGACGGGCACGGCGACCTTACCTGGGAAGCCCTCTGCTGCCACGCCGACGGGCCGCGCATCCCGGTGCTGATCGGCGGTGCCGTGCTTAACCCGGAAGCGGGCATGGACGACTTGCAGCTCGCGATGTTTTTCGTGGACCTGACCGAGCAAAAGCGCGGCGAGGAAGTGCTGCGCCGCACGGAAAAGCTGGCCGCGGCGGGGCGCTTGGCCGCTTCCATCGCGCACGAGATCAACAATCCACTGGAAGCCATCACCAACTGCCTTTACCTGCTCGAGCAGGGCCTGCTGGACACGTCCGCGCGCTCCTACCTCCAGCTTGCGCAGCGCGAGCTGGACCGGGTCACCCATATCACCACGCAAACTCTGCGCTTTTATCGGCAAAGCACCAAGCCCGTACCCACCGACCTCGGAGAGCTGGTTGAGTCGGTCCTGACCTTGTACGAGGCGCGCATCCGTGATCACGGGGTGGCGGTGGCGCTCGATTTCGCGGGTGCTCCGCCGGTGCTGGCCTTCGACGGGGAAATCCGGCAGGTGCTGGCCAACCTGATCGGCAACGCGATCGATGCGATGCATGCCGCGCCCGGGCCGAGACAGCTGCGCCTGCGTGCCCGGCCCTGCCGTATGCGGACCGGCGCGGAACCGGGCGTGGCGCTTCTGGTCGCGGATACCGGGACGGGTATCCCACGCTCCACGCTGGGGCGCATTTTTGAGCCGTTTTTCTCGACCAAGGGCATCACCGGCACGGGATTGGGGCTTTGGGTGTCCCGCGAAATCGTCGAAAAGCACTCGGGCTCCCTGCGGGTGCGGACGCGCCAAGGCAAGGGCACGGTTTTCCGGCTCGCACTGCCGCTCCATGCCGAGCCGCGCGAACGCACGACGGAAAGCAGCCTCCCGGTACTCGGTTCAGGCGTTCTACATTCTTGAGCATGATCCACTCACATTGTGTTTTCCACGGTTGACAATCCAGCTCGGGCTCGGGTACGTTAGCAATCGGAGGCGGCGACTGCCAGCACTGCTATCAGGAGAGTGCTGAAGCGTTCGCAGCCGAATCCCAAGGAGAACCTGAGCTATGGCAACCAGCACCGTGACCTCCACGTTCACGCCGCTCCATGACCGCATCCTGCTGCGCCGCGTCGAAGAAGGCGAGTCGATCCGCGGCGGGATCATTATCCCCGATACCGCGAAGGAAAAGCCCCAGGAAGGCGAAGTGATCGCCGTCGGCAAGGGCAAGTCGAACGATGAGGGCAAGACCTTCCCGCTCGATGTCCAGGCAGGCGACCGCGTCCTGTTCGGCAAGTATTCCGGCACGGAGATCAAGATCGACGGCGAGGAGTTCCTCATTATGCGTGAGGAAGAGGTCCTCGGGATTCTCAAGAAGTAACCCAGGTTTCAGGAGAGATAAAGATCATGGCAAAGCAGATTCTGCACGGAGAAGACTCGCGCCAGGCAATCCTGCGCGGCGTCAACCACTTGGCCGACGCGGTCAAAGTGACCCTGGGCCCCAAGGGCCGCAACGTTGTTATTGAAAAGAAGTTCGGTTCCCCGACCATCACCAAGGACGGCGTGACGGTCGCGAAGGAGATCGAGCTGAAGGACTCGCTCGAGAACATGGGCGCGCAAATGGTGCGCGAAGTGGCCTCGAAGACTTCGGACGTGGCTGGCGACGGCACCACCACCGCTACTGTTCTGGCCCAGGCCATCTATCGCGAAGGCGTGAAGACCGTGGCCGCCGGCGCGAACCCGATGGCGCTCAAACGCGGCATCGACAAGGCTGTCGAGGCCATTGTGGGTAAGCGCGATGAGCACGGTGTCGTCACGGGCGGCGCGCTCTCGAAGTTTTCCAAGCCGGTCACCGGCGAGATGATCGCCCAGGTTGGGACCATCTCGGCCAACTCCGATTCGACCATCGGCACGATCATCGCCGAGGCCATGAAGAAGGTCGGCAAGGACGGCGTGATCACGGTCGAGGAGTCGAAGACCCTGGAAACGCAGCTGGAAGTGGTTGAAGGCATGCAGTTCGACCGCGGCTACCTGAGCCCGTACTTCGTGACCGACCCGGACCGCATGGAAGCGGTGCTGGAAGATCCGTACATCCTGATCCACGAGAAGAAGATCTCGTCGATGAAGGATCTGCTGCCGCTGCTGGAGCAGGTGGCGCGGAACTCGAAGCCGCTGATCATCATCGCCGAGGATGTGGACGGCGAGGCGCTCGCGACCTTGGTCGTGAACAAGCTCCGCGGCACCCTGAATGTGGCTGGCGTCAAGGCTCCGGGCTTCGGCGACCGCCGCAAGGCCATGCTTGAAGACATCGCGAAGCTGACCGGCGGACGCGCGATCACCGAGGATCTCGGCATCAAGCTTGAGAACGTCAAGATTGAGGACCTGGGCCGGGCCAAGCGCGTCACCATCGACAAGGACAACACGACCATCGTGGAAGGCCGCGGCGACTCGGCCGCCATCGAAGGCCGCGTGAAGGAAATCCGCAATCAGATCGATAAGACTACTTCGGATTACGACCGCGAAAAGCTCCAGGAGCGCCTGGCGAAGCTCGTGGGCGGCGTCGCGGTAATCAAGGTGGGCGCGGCGACTGAAACCGAGATGAAGGAAAAGAAGGCTCGGGTTGAGGACGCGATGCACGCGACCCGCGCGGCTGTCGAGGAAGGCATTGTCCCGGGCGGCGGCGTGGCCCTGGTGCGCTGCACTCCGGATGTCGAGCAGCTGATCGGCACTTTGGAAGGCGACGAAAAGATCGGCGCGCAGATTATCCGGCGCGCGATCGAGGAGCCCTTGCGCCAGATCGTCGGTAATGCCGGCGAGGAGGGCGCGGTGGTGGTCGGACGCATCCACCAGTCCAACGACAACACCTTCGGCTACAACGCAGGCACGAACGAGTTCGAGGACCTGGTCGCGGCCGGCGTCATCGATCCGACCAAGGTGACCCGCACCGCGCTTCAAAACGCGGCGTCGATCGCCGGGCTGATGCTGACGACCGAAGCGATGGTCGCCGACATCCCCGAGCCGAAGCCGGCTGCCGCGGGCGGCGGACACTCGCACGGCGGCGGCATGGACGGCATGTACTAAGCTTTCCCGCAACTCAAAAAGCCCCGCGTGAGCGGGGCTTTTTGTTTTGGAGCTCAACTGCATCGCGCGTGTAGATCCGACCAGTTTTTATCGCTGAACGGCAAAGAAGCGTTGCCTCTTAAGTAAATGCTTCCGGCAAACGGCTACTGACGTGCAGTGTGGTTGAAGAGTGCGGTGACGGCTCACGATTTCTTCATTTTTCTTAAGGTACGCTTGCTTATCAACGCCCTTCGCTCAAGACGTTTGCTTCTTTTCGGACGCTGCATGGCATGGATCCTCGCCTTCTCCATGGCGGGTGCCTGTTCCATGCAGGCGCAAGCGTTTCTTCCTGCCGGCGAAGATACTTCCTTGCCTGACGCGCCCCTGCCTACGCTCCCTCCTGTACGCCCGGCAGCGCTTCCGGCCGAACCGGCGCTTGCCCTGCCCCGCGGCTTCCGGCCCAGGCCCGCGGCTTGGCGCTCGAACACGCCCGGCAAGGTGTCGTACTGGCTCCACAGCACGGTGACGCCGCGCGTTTGGCTCGAAGGCTTCGCGCTGGCAGGCGTTCCCGACATCACGACCGCGCCGGTGCAGCCGCGCGCACCCGCGACGGACGACCCGGTTCTTTCCGAACAGTATCAGCGGGATATCGACGCCTACGATGCGGAGATCGATGGTTGGCGGCGGGTGAATGAAGCCACCCTGCGCTACCACGGCTACCGGCTCGGCGTGGGCCTTGGCACGGCGGAAACGCGCCAGCTGTTCTCGAATCTGGTGTTGCCGCTCGCCCTCCATCAGGAGGCGCGCTACATCCCGGCTCCGGTGAACTCCGATTTTTCCGACCGCATCGGGCATGCGCTGGCATCCATCGTGGTGACGCCGAACGACGCCGGGAACCTTGTCCCGAACTACTCCAAGCTGGGCGGCACCGTGGCTGCCGCGTTTGTCGCGAAATCCGTGTACGCCAAGGCTTTCAACGCTCCCGAGCTCAACTCGACGCATTTCGCGACCCGCTACATCGCCTACAGCCTGGCCGGCGATGCCGCGACCAACACCGTCCGCGAGCTGATTCGGGCCGCGCGCGAGCCGGACCTCACCTTCTTTGACCGCCACGGCCGTGCAACGGAGGAAAGCTACTATCCCCTGTCCATCGGGGGTAAGTTCATTTACTGGGTGCGCTCCACCTATGCCGTGCGGAACTTTGCTTCGGCGGTGCTGTTGGCGAGCCGCCCGGTGATTCCGAAAGAGCCTGCGGAGCCGGTTGAGGACGATCCGAGTACATACGACGGCTACCCGAATTACGACAGCGCCTACAACCATTACGGCGACACGCTTTTGGCTTGGAAAGACGGCATTGAGAATGACGTACGCTACAGGGCGACGCGGCTCGGGGCAGGCTTCGCGGAGTCGGAAACGCAGGAGCTGCTCGCGAACCTCGTTCTTCCTGTTTTATTCGATTTAGACCCGCGCTACGTCCCGCTCGGCGCGGGGCACACGACCGGAGCGCGCTTCGGCCATGCTGTTGAGGGCTTGTGGGTAACGCACACCGACGCCGGCAACCGCACGGTCAACCTGCCCGTGCTGGGCGGAACCCTAGGCGCGGCGTTCCTGGCCAAGGACGTGTATTATCCGCAGCTGAGTTTGTCGTCGCTCCAGACTTCCAGCGTGTTCGCGCGGACGGTGACGGCGAATCTGGCGCTCGACGCGATCTACAACGTGCTCGGAGAATTTGTGCGGCGGCGCGGCTACTAGGAAGGTTTCGGTTCCGGCCAGCTTAGTTTAAGTCTTTCAGCAATTGCGCGAAGCCGTTTGTCGCGCGTCCACAATCCCGCACCCGGCGTGAGCTTTGCAGCCACGAGCAAATGCGCATCAATGTAGCCGATACCCGTTCCAAACAAATGGTGCTCGGAGATGAAAGTTAAAACTTCTTCGTCTTGAGCCGTCACAGCTTTCGGCAGCTTGCGTAAATCGTCCAAAATCGACCTGCGATTCTGTAATATCCCGACGGCAAGTTCTCCGATTACATAAGGGTGCGCAAGGACGTTTTCTTCCTCGAGCTGGCGAAAAAGGATGACGTCGCCTACTCGGGTGTGGTCGATCCATACGGACGTATCAACCAGAATCAATCTTCCGGGCGCTCCCGAGGGGGCACACTCGCATTCGGGTCGCTGCCGCCGAGTCGCGCAAGCCTACGTGCAGCTTCGCGCTGTACCAACGCAGTCAAACCCATGCGCAGTAAAGTAGGTGTTTCCTCAATTCCGGTATACCGCTTCGCGTCCGCGATCAATTTGTCGTCCAATGTGACAGTTGTCCTCATGATGCCCTTCCTAGAGCATCGATACTAGCATCATTGATGCTGCTTAAGATGTTTTACTGCTCCACATGCCCCAGGGTGACCCGTACTCCGCCCCGTGCCGTGGCCGGCGTGGACAGGTAGCCGACCGGGCTGATGTGCTGCTGGCTCAACGCGTTATCGACCTGCGTATACACGCCGAAGCGCGGGCTGACCTGGTAGTTGACCCCGAGGTTCAGGGCGGCATAGCCGGGGTCAAGGTCGCGGTTGGGCAGCAGAAGCGAGTTTCCGAAATTTGCGTCCGAGCCGCCGAGCGCGGTTGTGTCGTCAGCGCGGCTCGCGAACACGCTCGACACCACGCCGTTCCACTTCTTGCCCGTATAGGTGACGGAAACGAAGCCGGTGTGCGGCGGACGCCGGAAAGGCCGCGCGCCGACCAGCGGTGAGAAGTTGCCGATCAAGATGCCGGGAAAAGCGGGATTGCTGTTCAGCTGCGGCTGGAGCGCGTCGGAGGTGAACGACCGCTGCACGACCGCGTCGAGGTAGGTGTAGCCGCCGCGGAGGAAAACGCTCCGGCGCGGGCTCCACTCCACCGAGGACTCCACGCCTTGGGCGCGAAAGGCGAGCGAGTTCAGGTCGATGCCGAAAGCAGCATTGGCTTGCAGGTAAGCCTCCAGCGAGGCTTGCTGAGAGGCGCTCAACTGGGGCAAGAGTTGGGGCACCGCGCCGGGACCGACGCTTTCAATCTGGTTTCCGAACTCGTTGTGAAAGTAGGTGACCTTGGCCAATACGCGCTCGTTAAAAAAGTTTTGCGCGACGCCGCCGTCATACGACCGGGTCAGTGCGGCACCGATGGGCCGAACTTGATACTGGTTCACAACCGTGCCGCCGCCGTTTGCCTGGAGAAAAGCGTAGAGCGAGCCGGTCTGCTGGCCGAGCGTCGGCTCCTTATAGCCCTTGCTGAAGTTGAAGTTGAGCCGGGTGCCCTGCAGCAGCCCCGCCCCGGGCGAGGCCACGATGTAGGACAAACCTACATTCGGCGCACTGACGGTTCCGAAAAGCCCGTTTTTCTCAACCACGCCGCCGAGGGTGTAGAAAAGCCGCCCGCTGAAATCGCCTTGGAAGGCAAGCGTGTAGTCGTAATTTTGCCGTTCCAGGCCGGAGCCGAAGTACAAGCCGCGCTCGTCGGTGAACCAGAATCCGCCGACGCCGAGCAGGTGCGGGGTGAACCGGTAGCTGGTTTGCGCTTGGAGCGAGTCGCGGTTGGATACTGAGTCGCTCACGAAACTGTCCGCTCCGGCAAAACTCGTGATCGCCTGGCCTTGCGCGGTGAAACCGTTCGCGCCGGTGACCGTGACTGGCTGCCCAAGGTAGTTGCCTGTGTTCGGGTCCAAAAGGCCGGTGGGCCCGAATTGCTGAAAGCGCTCGCGCTTGCGGACGAGTCCGTACTCGGCTTGCCCCTGCCAGCGGTCGGAGAAAGTGTGCTGCAAAAGCCCGCTCAGGTATAGGTCCTGGTCGCCCTGTTTTTGGTCGGTGGGCGTCAGGGTGAATTGGTACTGGCCCGGCGCGCCGACGGCAGAGTCCGCGTTGCGCGCGGTCACGCGCAGGCTGGTCGCGGTCGAAAGCGCATAGCCCAGGTTCACGGCCGACGTCACATTGTGGTACTTGTCGCCGCTGACCGAGTTGGCCGTGCCGAAATCGCCGAACGCACCGTAGTAATCGAGCGCATTGCGGGTGCCGCCGGCCTGCACTTCATTGCGGTAGGTGCCAAAGTTGCCGCCGTCGCCCTCATAAAACAGCGAAGGAAACGGGGTGGAGCCTTGCGGGGTCTTGAAGGCGAGCACGCCCGCGCCCGCATCCGCGCCGTACACCGTCGAATCCGGCTTGCGCAGCGCTTCCGCGCTTCCGATGCCGGTCGTCGCGACATCGGAAAAGTCAAAGGTGCCGCCGATATCCTCGATCGGCACACCGTCAAGCAGGATTTTATTGTCGTCCGAGTTGCCGCCGCGGATGAACAAAGAAGTTAGGGCGCCCCGCTCGCCGCTGGTGGAAAGCTGAAACCCCGGCACGGTACGGAGCGCTTCCGTCACGTTTTGCTGGTTTTGAAAGTCAGTCCGGAACAGCTTCGTCACGGAAGCGCTCACCTGCGCGTCGGGCAGGGGGGTTCCCGTGGCGCTGACCACGACTGACTGGCGGACGGTATCTGGCTCGAGCGTGATGTCCTGCTCGACGGACCCGGCCGCATCGCCGTAGAAGCTTTGGGTTTCCAGCTGCCGGAAGCCGCTGCCGACCGCGATCACATAAAATCGGCCCGCCGCGGCTGTGTTGAGGGTGTAGCTGCCGTCGGACTGCGTACGGGCCGTGATGAGCGCCTTGCCGTTGCCGAGCAGCGACACCAGGGCACTCGGAATCGGCTTATCGAGCCCGTCACGGACTGTTCCGTGAACCAGGACCGCACGAGCGCACGGGACAAGCGAAAAGGAAGCGGCAGCCAGCAGGAGTGCATGCCCGCGGGCGCGAAACGAAATAGAAGTCAAGATACGAGCCTTCCCCGTCCCCCTCGGAACGGCAGCGGTTGGAGGTTGGACGTGCGGAACCGGTCTCCTGACTCGGCGCTTCCCTTCCGCGGCAGCCTTCCCGGCTTTGAAAGCCAGTGGCTTTGCCCGCCGCGGAGCGGGACGGCTGCGCCTCACAGTTGCGGGGCAGTGGCGGAGTTGCACCGCCTTCCCATTGCATTCCGACGCGCTCGCGGGTCCGGCTGCGCTTCACAAAGCCGGCTGTCCGCAACGGTAGTGTACTTCCCTTCTACTTGGAACCCTCGGCTGGGGAAAGCCGATAGCGCCGAATCCCGGCCAACTGCAGCCCCGCGAGCAGCACGAAACGCGGATTGTTGGTCAGGTATCGCCGCCACAAACGGCGCGGCTCTTTGATCAACCGGTAAAGCCACTGAAGCCCCGCGCGCTTCATCCAGTCCGGCGCTTCATCAAGGTTGCCGCTGAGCAGGTCGAACGCCGCGCCGACGCCGGCCATCAGCTTGACCGGCAGGCGCCCGTGGTACTCGCGCATGAAGCGCTCCTGCTTGGGCGTGCTCAGCCCGACCCACAGGATGTCGGCACGGGCTTCGCTCAGGGCCGCGGCCAGGGATTGCTCTTCGGCCCCGGTCAATGGACGGAATGGCGGGGTGTACGTGCCGACGACCGCCAGCCCGGGAAAGCGCGCAAGCAGGCTCGTCTTGAGCTCCTCGGCCACGCCCGGCCTGCCTCCGTAGAGAAAATGGCGGAAGCCGCGCGGGAGGCCCGCTTCAGCCAGGGCCAGCATGTAGTCCGGCCCGTACACGCGCGTCATCGATTTGAAGCCCCGCGCATGGCCGAGCCACACCGTGGGCATGCCGTCGGGCGTGGTCAGGAAGGAGCCGTTCAGGGTGTCCCGCAGCGCCGGGTCGGCCTGCGCCTCCATAATGCCGTGCACGCCGGTGACGCACACATAGCCCCGGCCGCCGCCCTCGATGAGGCGGGCGGACCGCTCGACCGCTTCCCGCATGGAGATCGCGCTGACGCCGACGCCGAGAATGTTGACCCGTGGGGAATGGTCTGGTTCCATGCGAAAAGCCTCCGCTTCCGATGGTCCCACGCGAAAGGCCGGAGAAGCCAGTGAAAAGAGCGGCGGCTCGCCTGGAACAAGGAACCGCTGAGCCGATGCAAGGCAGTCAGGTTCAGCCGTCCCAATTCGCCGGTCGCATTCCAGCTGCGCGGCCGCCCCGCGAATCCGGTCCAAAACGGTACATGGCCGTCGGGACGCTTGTATATCGGAGATTGACTCTCCCCGGCGCTTTTGGGATACTCCGACGTAACTGAGAGGGCGAAGCCAGCTCCCTACAGCCCTGCTCCCCCTTTCGCAGCCGAGGCCGAGCGCGCGTACGGTCCGCGCACCTCGGGTGCCCGCTTTGTCCACAGCGCCGACGCTTCCCCGGGCCCGGCGCACTCGCCCGAAAGGGAATTCATGCCCTTGCTCGCCGACCCTCCCCGCGCCCTTTTCCAGCGCGCCCGGAGCCTCGCGACCCTTGCTCCCCTGAAAGTCCTGTTCCGCAGGAGCGCCGACCGCGGACGCGAACGCTACCGCAAGGCCGGGCTCAGCGCTTCGGTAACCCTGCTGCAAAAGGCCCTGACGATCGGCATCAGCCTCCTGTCGGTCCCGCTCACCGTGCATTACTTGGGACCGGAGCGCTACGGGGTGTGGCTGACGATTTCAAGCCTGATCATCTGGATGGCGCTCACCGACTTCGGCCTGGCCGGCAACGCGCTGGTCAACGTGCTTTCCGAGAGCAACGGGCGCGACGACCGGCGGGCGGCCGTGGAATATACCTCATCCGCCGTATGGGCGCTCGCCGCGGTCGCAGCCGTGCTCGGGCTCGCGGCCTTTGCGAGCTTTCCACATGTACCGTGGAACCGCTTGTTCCACGTGTCGGCCGCGGCGGTTGCGCCGCACGAGCTTTCGCTCGCCGTGGCGCTCACCTTCGGGCTGTTTCTGATCGGGCTGCCGCTCAGCGTACAGGCTTCGGTGTACAGCGCGCACCAGGACGGCTTCCTGGCCAGCGGCTGGGGCATCGGCATCAACCTCGCCTCGCTTGCCGCGCTGCTCCTGGTCACCCGTTCGCACGGGGGCCTGCCGCAGCTGGTGCTCGCCCTGTCGGGCACCCGGATCGCAATCCTTGCCGTGAACTTTTATTTCATGTTCTGGCGGCGCTACCCGTGGCTCGCGCCGCGCCCGTCCGCCTTCCGCGGCCGCTGCGTGCGCCGGCTCACCAGCCTGGGCGCGAAGTACATGGTCACCCAGATCGGCTCGCTCGCCATTTACCAAAGCCAGCCCTTGATCATCACGCAGGTGCTCGGGCCGGGCAGCGTGGTGCCGTTCGTGATTGCGCAAAAGATCATCACCTTGCCCATGGACCTGGTGTACATGGGCACCGCGCCGTTTGTGCCCGCGTTCGGCGAGGCTCGGGCCCGCGGCGACTGGCCCTGGATCCGGCGCGCCTTCCGCAACGCGACCCTCGGCGCGGTCGCCGCCGCGCTGCCGCTGCTGATCGGGATCGGCCTCGCGGCCAAGCCGTTGATCCGCATCTGGGCCGGACCGGAGGCGGTGCCCGACACCTCCCTGATCGTTTGGCTGAGCGCCTACAACCTGTCCGGGGTCGCGCTGATGGCCGCCGGGCAGCTGTTGATCGGCGTCGAGCGGGTCAACGCGCTTGCCGTTTCGCTCGCGTTGTGCGGGGCCGGCACAATCGGCTTCGGCATCCTCCTCGCCCACTCCCTCGGGCTTTCCGGCGTCGCCCTGGCGATGATCCTGAGCAAGCTCGCCACCTTGTGGCCCATCCAACTCTGGGCCGTCCGCAATGTCCTACGCCGACCCGCGCCGCGGGCCTTTCCCGCATAGAAAGGCACCGCGGAACGCCGCACCTGGACGCATCCGGTCCATGAACATTTTACCGGGGCCGCCATGGCGCGGAGGCTGCGGGCGTGTCCGTCGTTTTCGGCCGCGGCTTGCGCCGCCCTTGCAGGTCCTATCCTCAACCTAGTAACGAGGATCTATCTTCCCTGCTTCAGCCGGCGGGGCCGATGTTAGCGCCAGCTCAGTGGTTTCAACCATATTCGCCGCATGTCCGCCGCATGTCCACAGAGTGCCGGCACGCCCGCACGAACGGTGCGGTGCTTCGGGATAACTTCGCCGCCAACCCGCTCCGCCGACGCCGGATAAAGCAGCCGCACCCGACGGTCGGAGGTAAGTAGGCCGCCGAGACCTTGCCTAACTCGTTAGTCATCGCCGCTCGTATTACTTACGTAGATTACCGCTTTGTACAAGGCAGTGTCGCAACTTGACGCAGCATTTTGTCGTAGCTTCGGCGTACCTCTGATGCTACTATTCCCTCGTCAGCACACAATCCAGGCAGTAGGAAATGCCGAGGCTTGTGGCCGAGACTGCGTGAGCTATGCTTGAAACGCAGCAGCTGGCAAAAAACGCTGTACTTTTTTCCCTCGTGCGCCGGCACGCCGCGCACAATCTGCTTGTTCGGAGCTGTCGATGCACCTGCACGCCCGGTCCACCAGCCAAGCGCCGCACCTATCTTCCGATCTGTCCACCGAGTGGTACGCTTTTCGCGTCCGCTCCCGCCACGAAAAGCGCGTGGCTTCCCTGCTCCGCTTGAAAGGCTTCGACGGATTCCTACCCTTGAGCCGCTCGGAGCGCCGCTGGTCGGACCGCTCGGTCGCGCTGGAACTCCCCTTGTTTCCCGGCTACATCTTCTGCGACATCGATAGGGGAGAGATCGGCAAGGTCCGCACCACCGCCGGCATCGTGGACGTGGTGCGCGCCGGCGCGCTGCCGCTCCCGGCCAGCCGCCCGGAGATCGAGCAGCTGCGCTCGGCCGCCGCTTCCGGCCTCGGGATGGAAAGCTGCCCGGAGTACGTCGACTCCCGTCTGAGCGGGCGGGTCCGCATCGACCGCGGACCTCTCGCGGGTCGGGAAGG
>CAXTSB010000032.1:0-28556 GCA_964246845.1 uncultured Acidobacteriaceae bacterium | reverse complement strand
GCGCTGAGCATGGCGTCGACCGGACTTTCGCCCGCGAGCGCCGCCCGGATGCTCGCCAGGAACCGCTCGTGTTCGCCCGGATTCAGTTCAAGCGTACGGAACGGGTCGGTGAACTGAAACGAGTCCAGGATCAACCCGGCGGCATTTGAAAACGCGTCCGCCTTCACGATGTTCATGCCCCAGGCGGCGAGCGCCCCGGCCATGTCGGCAAACAGCATCGGCCGGTCGCGCGTGATCAGGGTCAGCTCGTTGTACTGGCGGTGCGGGCGGAAAAGCAGCTGGATTGGCTCCGCCCCGAGCGCGAGCGAAAGCTCGAACTGCTCGCTGATCTGATTAGGCAAACGCGTTTGAAAATAGCGCTGCGGCATTCCCTCAAGAAACGCGCGCAGCTGCTTCTGCCCTGCCGGATCGGCCGCGCCGTCTCCGCCGACCCGCGCAAGGATGCGCGCGAGCACCACCGGGTCGGCGTCGACGTGGTAGCGCGCTTCGTCCACTGAGCGGTCCAGGAAGTTCGCGGTCGCGATGTACAGCTGCCATATATTCTCAGCCTTCCACGGCGTCAAAGCGTCCGGGTGCACGGCCTGGATGTCGGCGAAGGTGAGCAAGGTGAGCATCTTCAGCTGCTGCTGGCCGGACGCGTGTTCGGCGAAGGCGCGCACCGTTTCGGGCGCAAACACATCCCGGCGCAGGGCGTAGGACATTTCCAGGTGGTTGCGCACCAAGCGCCGGACGGTATCGCGCTCTTCGAGATCAAACTCAAGCCGCGCAAAGACGCCTTCCGCCAGCTCGATCGACTCGCGGGCATGGTCGCCCGTACGCCGGCCCTTGCCCGTGTCGTGAAGCAGCAGCGCGAGCAGAAAAAGGTCCATGCGCTCGATCTCCGGCAGAAGCGTCGAGAACCGGCGCTCCCAGTCGCGGCGCGGCGTCCGAAGCGCGTGTACATTCTCGATCACGAGAAAGGTGTGCTCGTCCACGGTGTAGCGGTGGTACGCGTCACGGATGACCAGTGCATCGATGCCGTGGAACTCAGGCAGGATCAGTTCCAGCAGGCCCAAAGCGTGCATGGAGCGCAGGGCATCGGCGGCATGGGGGCCGAGCAGGATATCGCGAAGGAAATTCCAAAGGTACGGTCCTTCCGGCACCTGGACGGCAAGCGCCGGGATGGCCTCGCTGATCCGTGCTTCCGCTTCTTCCGTGAACCGCGCGCCGTACTGCGCGATGTACGCGAAGACGCGCAGGAGCGCGTCGGCGTCGGTGAGCGGCAGGGAATCGGACCCGATGCGGCCGTCCTCCACCGTGAACCGCGTACCGGGGATCGCCGTGCGCTTGCGGCGCAGGCTTCGGAGCAGCGGCTTGCGCTCGGTCGACGGCGCCCCGTCAAGCAGCAGCCGCGCGCGGCGGTGGATCGCGCGGGCATGGCGGAAATACGTGCGCATCCAGTAGGCGGGGTCGGCGGAGCCCGTGGTTTCAAGCCCGATGCTTTCGGCGGCCGCTTCGTCCTGCGCGCTCCAGTCCAGGACGTTTTCGTCGCGGTTGTTGCGGAAATGGAGGAAGCAGCGCGCGCCGGCGAGGAACTCAAACGCGGCGCGGAGGTCGGCTCCGTCGCCTCCATCGGGGCCGGACGGGGAGCCGCGCAGCAGGCCGAACCAGTGGTTGAGGTGCGCGTCGCGCAGCCCGCCGGGGCACTCCTTGATGTTGGGTTCCAGATGGAAGATCGTTTCGGAATATCGGCTGTGGCGGGTCCTGGCGGCTTCGGCCAGGTGCGCCTGCAGCTTTGTGCTTTCGCGTTCAAGCAGGCCGGGCAGCGTTTCGCTTTCAAAGCGCGCCGCCAACGCCGCATCCCCGGCTAAACGGCGGCAGTCCAACAGCGAGATCGCAAATTCAAGCGCCTGCGCCGGGTCAAGCCGCTCGCACTCCTTGGCGGTGCGGGTGGCCGGGCTCACGCGCCACCCCGCGTCCCACAGGCTTTGCGTCAGCGCGCGGATCGCTTCGTGGGCGTCCCGCTCCGCGGCATCGTTCGCGCACAGGAATAGGAGATCGATGTCGGAAAAAGGGAACAGCTCGCGGCGCCCGTAGCCGCCGAGGGCAAACAGCGCCACGCCGTCCGGCGCGGGCCAAAGCTCTTGGAGCGCCCCATCGACGAAGCGGCCGCGTTCGTTCACGGCCAGGAGGCCGTCGCGGGTGCGCGCGAAAGCGGCGCGCGCCTGCGCGGCCGCGGTGCGCGCCCGTTCTCGCAGCGGCTCCGGCGCTGCCGCCATGGCCCCGCTCCCGCCGCGGCTCACAGGACGGAAGGCCCTCGTTCGTCGTTGCGGATGCGGATCGCCTCGTCGATCTTGGACAGGAAGATCTTGCCGTCGCCGATCTTGCCCGTCCGCGCCGCGCCGCTGCTCGCCGCGACCGCCTTCTCGACCATGCTGTCGTCCACGACCGCTTCGAGCTTGATCTTGGGCAGCAAGTCGACGGTATACTCGCGTCCGCGGTAGAACTCAGTGTGGCCTTTTTGCCGGCCGTGGCCGCGCGCTTCCAGAATGGTCATGCCTTCAATGCCGGCTTCGAGCAGCGCGTCCTTGACGGCGTCGAGCCGGGAGGGTTGCAGGATGGCTTCCACTTTGTACATTGCTCACCAATATCTTTCTCGAGTGGCGCGTTGGGAGGGCGGAGCGTTTCAAGCCGCGAAATCGTAGCCTTCTTCGCCGTGCTGCGTGATGTCGAGCCCTTCCCGCTCGTCTTCCGGGGAAACCCGCAGGCCCATCGCGAGATCGACCAATTTGAGGAGCACGAAGGTGCCCACGGCGGAAAGCGTCCACGCGACAGCCACCCCGACCAGCTGATTGCCCACTTGCGCCCAACGCCCGTCCACCGCGCCGGACGGCAGTGTGTTGCCGGCCGCGTCCTTGAATACGGGGTTGATGACCGAGGTCGCGAACACGCCCGTAAGGACCGCGCCCAGGGTGCCGCCCGCCCCGTGTACCCCGAAGGCATCGAGCGAGTCGTCATAGCCGAAGCGGATTTTTACGAACACCACCATCGCATAGCAGAACAGCCCAGCCAAGAGGCCGATTACGAGCGCGCTCATAGGCTGCACGTAGCCCGCCGCCGGAGTGATCGCCACCAAGCCCGCGACAGCGCCCGAGATGCCGCCGAGCGCCGAAGGCTTGCCGTTGCGGACCCACTCCGCCGCCGCCCAGGCCAGGGCCGCCGCCGCCGCGCCGAACTGCGTATTGACGAAAGCGGAAGTCGCGAGCGGACCCGAGCTCAGCGCCGACCCGGCATTGAAGCCGAACCAGCCGAACCAGAGCAGGCACGCGCCGATGAGCGAAAGCACGACGGAGTGCGGCGGCATGGGCTCGCGCGGGTAGCCGACGCGCTTGCCCAGGTACAGCGCGCACACCAGCGCCGAAATGCCGGAAGTGATATGGACAACGGTGCCGCCGGCGAAGTCAAGCGTCGGCACCTTGCCGCCCAGGGTTGCATTGAGCAGTCCGCCCTTGCCCCACACCATGTGCGCCATGGGCGCGTACACCACAAACAGCCAGAGCGACAGGAACACGGCCATCGAGGAAAACTTCATCCGCTCCGCGAATGCGCCCGTCACCAGGGCCGGCGTGATGATGGCGAACATGAGCTGATACACCATATAGGTCTGGAGCGGCAGGGTGGCGGAGTAGTCCGGGTCCGGCGTGAGGCCCACGCCGCGGAGAAACAAGTGGTGCATCCCGCCGAGGACGCTGCCTCCCGCGTCGAACACCAGGGAATAGCCGGCAATCGCCCATAGGACGGTCACGACGGCCATCATGGCGAAGGATTGCATCATGGTGCCGAGCACGTTCTTGCGCCGCACCAGCCCGGAATAAAACAGCGCCAGCCCGGGACCGGTCATCAGCAGCACCAGCGCGGCGGAAACCAGCATCCAGGCGTTGTCCGCGCCGCTTTGCGCCGCCGCCGCCGCGGCTTCCAGCTTGCGCAGGCGAAGTTCGGCATCCTCAAGCAGCAGCACGCATTGTGGAGAAAAGTAGGGCATGGCGCTCCGGAAAGGTTGGTCGTGGGGAGGGGACTCGGACGCCCAAGCGTTTGATTGTGTCCCGTGGTGCCGTTACTTTTACATACTTTGGTGAAAACAAGAAGCGCGGTTTTATGCCGGAGCTTCCGACACGGGGGTATGCTGGAAACATGCCTGCCGCCGCAGATCAAGACCGCTACCTTTTCGGATCCCTCGACTCTTCCGCGAAAAACCGCGAAAAGCTTCGCGAGGTCACCTACGGCGATCAAAAGCCCGAGGGCATCCTTCTTGCCTCGCTTGACGCCGCGCTGAACTGGGCGCGCAAAAGCTCCGTGTGGCCCATGACCTTCGGCCTGGCCTGCTGCGCGATCGAGATGATGTCCATGGGGGCTTCGCGCTACGATGTGGCGCGCTTCGGCATGGAAGTGTTTCGGCCTTCGCCGCGCCAAGCCGACCTGATGGTGATCGCCGGCCGGGTCTCAAATAAGATGGCGCCGGTTATCCGCCGCTTATACGACCAGATGCCGGACCCGAAATGGGTGATCTCGATGGGTGCCTGCGCGACTTCCGGTGGCGTGTTCAATAATTACGCTATCGTGCAGGGCGTCAACCAGGTCGTGCCGGTCGATATTTATGTTCCCGGCTGCCCGCCACGCCCGGAGCAGCTGATCTACGCGCTCACCCTTCTGCAAGAGAAGATCCAGCGTGAAAAGGGCACCGCGCGGCGCGCCTTGAACATAGGCTAGAGCCGGCGGAAGCGGGACACGGGCTGCCGTCGGCAGCCCTTTCTTGTGGATATGTGGGTCGTTTCAGCACGAAAGTGTTACAGATCCGTCGATTTTCCTTGCTTTGCACGCGGGGAAGCCACACTCTGTTGAAAGCGCATAAGGTGACGAATGGGCCAGGCGGTCCGCTGTGTCCGAGTGCGTAGTTTCTACCCGGTAATGACCTGGGTACAGGTGGAAAAGGATTGCATCTAGGCAACTACAAAGCCCATGGATGCACTAAGCTAGACAACGCATGTTCCTTTCCCGTTGCGCATACAAAAATCCGATTCGGACAGCGATGCAGCGTGAAGGGGTAAACCGGGAGTTTTTGTTTGATTTTGAGCAAGGTTGCGGAGGATAGACGCATGTATCGTGGTCCATTGCATTCTCTGAGCCGGATTCTGCTAGTTGGAACTGCTGTGGGGCTCGGCGCCACCGTGCTTCCAGCGCAGGATGCGCCCTCGACACCGCCGGCATCGCCGGCCCAGACACCACCGGCTTCCACGCCGGCTCAGACAACGCCGGACCAGACCGCGCCTGCCGCAGCACCGGCAAGCGCACCACCGCAAAACGCTCCGAAGCCGGCACCGGTTTCGCGCGTCGATATCTTCACCGGCTACTCGTATTACGCGCCGAAAGCGACCGTGACCACGAACAGCTTCGTGACCGGGCAGCCGTTCCCTCTCAGCTACGGTTCCGTGGATACCGGCGCAATTGGGTCGGGCGCTTACTTCTTCAATAAGTATGTAGGCGGCGTGGCGGAATACGCCAACCACTCCGACGGCAAGAATGACGGCTTTCAGAACCTGGCGGCCGGCATCATCGGGCGCTACCCGACCGAGCTGGGCGTAACACCATTCGTGCACGGCTTGGCAGGTGCTTCCCGCGTGGGCGGCCCCAACGGCGAACCGGATGTTTATCACATTTATACGTGGGGACCGTTGGTCAAGGTGGGCGGCGGCTTGGATTACGACACGCCGCTGCTCAACCACCATATCGGCATCCGGCTTTTTCAAGCGGACTACGTGTACACGCACGCGAACTTCGGCCCGCAGAGCGGGAACGGCGGACGCGCCAATATCTCCGCTCCTGAGTTGAGTTCGGGTCTTCTGTTCAAGCTCGGCAACATTATCCCGCCTCCGCCGGTGACGCTGGCCTGCACGGCGAACCCGACCACGGTATTCCCGGGCGACCCGGTCACCGTGACCGGTACCGCGGCGAACCTGAACCCGAAAAAGACCGCGACGTACTCCTTCACCGGGCAAGGGCTTGATGTGAAGAGCGAGAACTCGACCGCCACCGTGAACACGGCCAATCTACAGCCGGGCCAGTACACGGTGATGGGCCATGTGGCGGAAGGCAACAAGCCTGGCCAGTCCGCCGACTGCACGGCGCAGTTCACCGTGAAACAGTTTGAGCCGCCGACGATCACCTGCTCGGCCAACCCGTCGACCGTGATGCCGGGCGAAAGCTCGACCATCACCTCCATGGGCGTCAGCCCGCAGAACCGTCCGCTGACCTACAGCTATTCGGCAACGGCGGGTCAGATTTCCGGCACCTCCAATACCGCAACGCTGTCCACGGCCGGTGCTCCTTCCGGACCGGTCACCGTGACCTGCAACGTGGCGGACGACAAGGGCCAGACCGCGACCACGACGACGACCGTTACGGTGCAGGCACCGCCGCCGCCGCCGGCTCCCAAGGTCCAAACGCTGTGCACGCTCAACTTCGATCGTGACACCAAGCGCCCGGCCCGCGTGGACAACGAAGCCAAGGCTTGCCTGGACGACGTGGCGCTGAACCTCCAGCGCTCGGCGGATGCGACCGCGACCGTGGTCGGCAACGCAGCCGAGCAGGCAGCCCCGACGACCCGCCGCAAGGGCCGCAAGACAGCCGCACAAACACCCGAGCAGCTGGCCGCGCAGCGCGCCGTCAATGCGAAGGACTACCTGGTGAAGGAAAAGGGCATCGACCCGTCGCGTGTTTCGGTTCGTACCGGGACCAAGGGCGCGAACGAGGTGGACGACTACCTGGTCCCCGCCGGCGCGAACTTCGACAATGACGTGCCGAGCACGACGGCAGTGGACGAGTCCGCGGTGAAACCGCAGGCCCGCACCGCTCCGCGAGCAAAGCACCATCGCCGCAAGCAGTGAACCGAAAGGAGGGTGGTTACGCCCTCCTTTCCCAAAACGGGAAAAGGGCCGGCCATTTTATAGGTCGGCCCTTCTTTCTGCCCTGAACAAAAATCACGTTTGTGCCGATAAAAGGCTCGATGTGTCTAAACGAAGCACTCCGGCGCGAGGGCCGGTCTGAACCGCATGCAACACTTACAACGCCTTTGCTCCTTTTCCGCCGCCGCGCTTTTCTGCTTGATGGCTGCCGTGCAACCGGCTCGCGCGCAAGCCGCACCCGCGAAAGCCTGGACCGCTCTGGGACCGGACGGCGGCGATGCCCGCGCCTTGGCTCCGGACCCCAAAAATCCGCAGCATTTGTTTCTCGGCACAACGAGCTCCTGGGTATATGAAACCGTTGATGGCGGAAAGCACTGGCAGCGCTTGGCCAAGCTCGGCGAAGCAGACGATCTGATCGTCGACAGCATCTTCGTGGACACCGGCGACCCGAAAACCCTGGTAATTGGTGTTTGGAAGGTGGACGAGCGCGGGGGCGGCATTTTCATCAGCCACGATGGCGGAAAAACCTGGACGCCTGCTCCTGATATGGAAGGGCAAAGCGTCCGCGCCCTGGCACAGGCTCCGTCCGATTCGAAATTGTATGTTGCCGGCACCGTTGCGGGTGTATTCCGCTCCACCGACGGCGGCCAGCACTGGCTGAAGATCAGCCCGCCTGAAAATGCCGAGTTGCATGAAGTAGAGTCAATCGCGATCGACCCAGTGGACACGAACACCATCTACGCCGGAACGTGGCACCTGCCCTGGAAAACGACGGATGGCGGCCAGCACTGGTCAAACATCAAGAACGGCTTGATCGACGACTCGGATGTGTTCTCGATCATCATCGACCCGCACACGCCGTCGGTGGTCTACACGAGCGCCTGCTCCGGCATTTATAAAAGCGAGAACGGCGGCCAACTCTACCGCAAGGTGCAGGGCATTCCGGCGACCGCGCGGCGTACGCGCGTGCTGATGCAGGACCCGCGCGATGCCAAAATAGTCTATGCGGGGACCACGGAAGGCTTGTACAGGACCGCCGACGGCGGTATGAACTGGTCTCGGCTGACCGGGCCTGATGTGATCGTGAACGACGTGTTTGTCGATCCGACGGACGATCAGAAGGTATTGCTCGCCACCGACCGCAGCGGCGTACTGAGCAGCGCGGACGGCGGCAGAACATTCGCAAGCGCGAACGGCGGCTTTTCGCAGCGCCTGGTGCAATCGCTCCTGGTGGATGCCAAGCAGCCCGGGACTTTGTACGCGGGTGTGTTGAACGATAAAATCTACGGCGGCGTATTTGTCAGCAAGGACGACGGCGCAAGCTGGCGGCAGCAAGCCGATGGACTCGCGGGACGGGACGTGTTCGTTCTGGCGCAGGCACCGGACGGCGGCGTGTACGCGGGAACCAACAATGGCGTTGCCAAGCTCGTAAACGGTCAATGGCAGGCGGCCGGAGAGATAGTGGTCCACAGCAGCCGCAAGACGGCCGTGAAGCAAGGCAAGCGCCGCGTGGTGAAGGAGGTTGATTCGGTAAAGAAGAACGGACCGATCGAGGGTCGGGTCAACAGCCTCGACCTGGCCGGCGCCGCTTGGTATGCAGCTACCGCGAAAGGGCTGTATCGCTCGGCCGACAGCGGTGCAACCTGGGAGCTTGCCCCGGTCACCCCGGCTGACTACCACTACCTCGATGCGCTCGGTTCCCAGGTTGTTGTCGGCCAGAGAAATACACTGGCTTTCTCAAGCGACAACGGGGCGCAGTGGAAATCACTGGCACTGCCGAGCGGGCTTTCCGGCGTGACCGCGCTTGCTGTCTCCGAGGATGGCGCGGTTTGGGTCGGCGGGCGCGAGGGCATCTTTTACACCAAAGACGCCGGTGGAAGCTGGCAGCAAATCAAGAACCTGCCGCTCGGACAGATTGACGGCCTGAACTATGACGCATCGCTCAAGCGTGTTTTGGTTTCCTCCCGCACCTCGACCAGCATCTTCGGCGTGGATGCCGCCGGAGATGCTTGGAAATACTGGCAGGTGGGTTGGCGCGTACACCAGGTGCTGCAGCAAGGCGGGCGTCTCGTTGCCGCATCGTTGTTTGACGGTGTGGTGTTTGAGCCGAAGCCGGAGGAGGCCGCCGGCGCAAGCCAAGCGGAAAGCTCCAGCAGGTAAACCGGTGCAGGATGCTGTATTGCGGCCGTATCAGGTAGGCGACTTGCCCCGCTTGCACGCGATCGACCGGGCGTGTTTTCCTCCCGGCATCGCCTACGGGAGGTCACAGCTGCGGACGATGCTGGAGCACCCCAGTTCGCTGTCGGCGGTAGCGGAAGCGTCCTCCCGCGTCCTCGGCTTTATTCTTTTACGGCCGCGTTTACGGCACTCGCAGGCGGCTTCCATTGCCGCCCTGCATATCCTCACCATCGACGTAGCCCCGGAAGCCAGGCGTCAGAGCATCGGCATGCTCCTGGTACGCTGGGCGCTCGCCGAAGCGGAACGGAGGTCAGCCCGCATCTTGGAACTTGAAGTAGCAGCCGACAACACGGCGGCGCAAGCCTTTTACGCACGCTTTAACTTCCGCGCGACGGGGATGATTCCGGGATATTACCCGGGCGGGCTTGATGCGATTTCCATGGAGCTGGTCTTGTCGCTCTAGGCAGCATGCAGGCCGGCGGTTACGGCCTTTGCGCGGCCGCTAGAAGACCCGCCCGGCTGGCTTCCGTGGAAGCGCCGGCGGCTTTCCAGAGGACTCGTCCGTTGCGGTCCAGCAACAACACGGCAATCTTGTGGTCGTCCTCGGCCAAGCCGAGCGAGCGGCGCAGTCCGGCTTTTTCGGTGTAAAGCGGAACCGTCCAGTGCAGCATTTCTGGGTCGGTCTCCGCGGAGCGCAGGCTGTTGTTGTCCCACCAGCGATACAAGCTGTTTTCTCTCGGACTGACAAGCATCCTGTACACGCGAAGATCGGTGGAAGCGTGCAGCAAGGCTTGCGCGGCTGTCATCCAGGTATCGATCTGCGGCTCTTGGTTGCGGGCCCAGGACAGAAACACCAGATTCTGTCTGCCTTCAAATCCTTTCGGCAGCATTACCATGGTGCGGTCGAGTGCTTCGGACGTAAGTTCGGGAAAGCTGTCCGGCGCGGCTGTCTGCGCGCCGCTTCCCGCGGGCAAACCGACACCGGAGGCTTTACTGAACACGCTCGGCAGAAAAAGCACTGCAAGAAAAGCAAAAACCCGGCACACCCGCGCGAAGGACATCTCCCGGCATACTACCAGCGCCCGTCCCGTTTTTATACGAAACAGCACGGCGCCGCGAAGAAGCGAACCGCCTGGAGCAATCCGATAAACTTAAGTGGGAGAAATCTTTATGCCTGAGCCGCTGACTCACGTCCACAAGCGCCCGTTCGCGACCGATGACCCTGAGCTCCTGCCCATCGCGGAAAAGGTCGAGGCAGGGGAGCGCCTCGGCCCCGAGGATGGTTTGGCGCTGTATCGTTCGCCGGACATCCTGGCCGTCGGCTGGCTTGCCAACCATGTACGGGAAAAGCTGCACGGCGACCTTGCATATTTTAATGTGAACCGCCACATCAATCCGACCAATGTGTGCGTCGCTTCCTGCCGGCTCTGCGCGTTCGGGCGCAAAAAGGGTTCTGAAGGCACATACACCATGGCGCTTGAGGAGGCTTGGCGTTCAGCCGCGGAAGGCTACACCGAGGCCGTGACGGAGTTCCACATTGTCGGCGGGCTCCATCCCGACCTGCCCCTCGACTACTTCCTGGACTTGGTTTCGGGCCTCAAGGAACGGTTTCCGCTTGTCCACATCAAGGCGTTCACGATGGTTGAGGTAGCGTTCCTCACCAAGCGGGCGAAGCTGTCTATCCGGGAAACACTCGAGCGCGTGCGCGCGGCCGGCGTCGATTCGCTGCCGGGCGGCGGCGCGGAAATCTTCTCGGACCGCGTGCGGTCCATCATCTGCGACCACAAGATCGACGGCGGCGAGTGGCTCCAAACCGCGGAAACCGCGCACGAGCTGGGTTTGCGCTCGAATGCCACCATGCTGTACGGGCACGTCGAGAATGACGAGGACCGCGTCGACCACATGCTGCGCTTGCGCGCGGTGCAGGACCGCACGGGCGGCTTCCAAACCTTTATCCCACTCGCGTTTCACCCCGACAATACGGCGCTCGACCATCTGCCGCGCACCACCGGCATGGCCGACATCAAGCAGATTGCGATCGGCCGGCTGCTGCTCGACAACTTTCCGCACATCAAGAGCTACTGGCAGATGGTTTCGCCCAAGATGGCGCAGATCTCCCTGCGCTTTGGGGCGGACGACATCGACGGGACGGTGATCGAAGAAAAGATTTACCACGACGCCGGCGCGACCACGCCGCAAGGGATGCGGCGCGAGGAGCTTGTTCGGCTCATCCGCGCGGCGGGGCGCATTCCGTTCGAGCGCGACACCCTGTACAGGGCGGTAACACGTACGGAGGATACGTTCATGGTCGCGGTGTGAGCCGGCGCTTCACGCTTTCGAGGCCGCCCGGGATGTTGCACCCAACCGGTAAGCCATGCGCGCGGCCAGCATACGCGGTGTGAGTTTACTGCCCATAACGGAAACGCGGTTCCAGCGTCCCACGGTGATCGTGGGCTTCTTCTGGAACATCGCTTGAATGCCGGCCTCGGCTACCGTGGCGGGCAAGGTAGCGCCGCGTAAAAGCAACTCACTCGGGTGGTAGTCGGCGACGGCGAAAAACTCCGTCTGCATGATTCCGGGGCACAGCACGGTGACGCCTACCTTCGGCCCGAGCTCCACGTGGAGCGCCTCGCCCAGCGAAAGTACATAAGCCTTAGCCGCGCCGTACACGGCCAGGAGCGGGTCGGCTTGATATGCGGCGATGCTGGCCACCATGAGAATATGGCCGCGTCCGGCCGCGCTCATCCGCCGGGCATAGGTGTGGGTGAGCTCGGTCAGAGTCGTTACATCGAGCTGGAGCATGGCGCGGAGGCGGTCAGGTTCCTGCTCCGTAAATAAGCCGCTGTGGCCGAAAGCGGCATTGTTGATCAGGATTTCCGGCTGCAGTCCGCGAGCGTCGAGCTGCCGGATGAGCGCGCCCGCGCTGTTCGGCTCGCCGAGGTCGATGGATTCGACCGCGACATCGATGCCGTGCGATGCTTTCAGCTCAGCCGCGAGCTGTTGCATGGGGTCGCGGCGGCGTGCGGCGAGGATCACGGGAAAACTGCGCCGAGCCAGCGCACGGGCGAGTTCCGCACCTAGACCGCTGGAAGCGCCGGTGACCAAGGCCCAAGGCTTCACTGTGGTGTTCATGCAGTGATTATGGATGTATTTGCCCGGCCTGCCAAACGCGTCCGATCAAGGAATCCACCTCACGCGGCGTGAGCCCGCAATGCGGAAACATCCCTGTGCGGAGGCCTGCCGAACATGCGGCTGTACTCACGACTGAATTGTGAAGCGCTTTCGTAGCCGACATGGAACGCGGCGGATTCGACATTTGCGCCGCCGGCCAACATCAGCCGCCGCGCCTCGATCAACCGAAGCTCCTTTTGGTATTGGAGAGGCGACATGGCGGTGAGTGCCTTGAAGCGCCAAGGCTCCACGCGGATCGGTTCCGCGAAATGATCCTTCAATGTGTGAACCGCCGCAAGAAGCTGTTCGTCCTGCCCCCTGCCCGCCAGTGCACAAAATATCTGTTCGCCTCCGGGGCCGGCCAGCAGCCGCCAGCAGATTTCGCGCAGGATGCTTGGATACAAAACAGGGACCGCTTCCGGAGTTTCCAGCAGCCGCACGGCGCGCAGGGCACAGTCCAGAGTGTGGCTGTCCAAGTCAACCACGCAGACGGCGCTGCTCTTGCCTTCCTCGGCCGGTACAGGCTGTGGGCGGACTTGTTCAGCGGCTTCGTACAAGACAGCAGGATCGATCTCCATGACGACGCCCAGGAACGGCTCACTCGGGCTTGCAGCGGAAACGGTGCCGCGCGACGGCGCTGCAATGCTCACCACCAGTGCTTGCCCCGCGCGGTAGTCGCAGCGGCGACCGCCGAAGACCGCCCATTTCGCGCCCTGAACCGTGATGCAGAGGGCAGGCTTGAACACCCGGTGCGAGGGCGGCTTCTCATGGTCGGAGCGCAGAACGGCGAACCCGCCTATCGCGGTGGTGAACGTGTTTGCAGGTCCGCCCGCATCGGTGTAGGCGCGCAGCACCTCCGCCAGTTCCTTCAGGCGCGCTGCTGCTTGTGCCGGTTCACTCCGCATACCGGCAAGTGTACGTGACAGCAATAGGCAGGAAAATGGAAGGTCTCGGCATTCCCGTTTCGGCACGTCCAGAACTATGCTGGGGCAAACCGGGAGGAGATATGTCAAAAGTAAGTAAGATCGCCGTCGTCACCGGAGGGAGCCGCGGCATCGGCCGCAGCACGGTGCTGAGTCTTGCAAAGCTCGGTGTCCATTCGATCTTCACATACCACAAGAGCAGCCGAGAAGCAGAACAGGTTGCGAAGGAAGCGGAGCAGGCGGGAGCCGCGGCGACCGCGCTGCAGCTCGATGCAGGCGAGATTGCCTCCTTCAGCGCGTTTGTTGAAAAGGTGAAGGATGCGGTTTCAAAGTTCAGGGCGGAGCGTTTTGACTTTTTGGTCAACAACGCGGGAAACCATCACCGCAACATGCCGTTTGCGTCCACGACGGAGGAGGAGTTGGACCTGCTCTACGCAGTCCATTTCAAAGGCGTGTTTCTGCTGACGCAAAGGCTCCTCCCGCTCATGAATGACGGAGGGCGCATCGTCAATATATCCAGCGGGCGGACCCGCATCGCCCTGCCTGGAGGCTCGGCCTATGCATCCATGAAAGGCGCCGTGGAGGTGCTGACCAAGCACATGGCCAAGGAGCTTGGGCCGCGCCGGATTGCCGTCAACGTCGTGGCCCCAGGTGCGGTCGCCACTGATTTCAGCGGAGGCGCCGTCCGCGATAACCCTCAAGTGAACCAACATGTGGCGGAGATGACGGCCCTCGGCCGGGCAGGCGTGCCCGAGGATCTCGGTCCCATGATCGCCTCGCTGCTTTCCGAAGACAACCGTTGGGTCAACGGGCAGCGCATCGAGGTTTCCGGGGGCATGATGATCTAGCAGCCGCTTTCGGCCCGCAGCAGCCAAACACAATAAGACCGTGCTTAGGCGCTTTTCTCCTCCACATACGTGATCGCATCTTGCAGCAAGATGGGCGCTGCGGGAGCGGGCGGTACGGCACGGTCTTCAGCCGGGTCGGGCGACATCGGAGGTTTTTGGCCCTGCTGCTTGGCGGCGCGGCGGCGGCGCACCAGCCAGGCAGCCATGCCGTACAGCCCGGCAAAAGTAAAGGCGAGCATCAGCATGGCGGGCGCTCCGTGCAGCTCCGTCACGTCGTTGTAGAGCAGCGCCAAGCCCAGGAAAACAAACACGATATGAGCGCAGAACACTTCCAGGGACGCTTTGCCCAACGTGAGAAACGGCTCGTGCTGTACGAGCGGGAAGATCACGCGGCGGAGCCAGTAGGCGAGCGCGACAAACGCGACGAGGTTGAGCAGCCGCAGCGGGCCGATGTGCCATTTATCGAGTTGAAAAGTCAGGCCCGCGTCCGACAAGCGGGTCCCGAGCCAGCCATGGCGCACGCCGATGAAAAACAGGCAGACCGCCGCCGCGGCACCGGCCCAAGGTGCGCTGATCTGCCGCAGCGGGTTGCGGCCCTCCGCCGAGCGCGCGCCGAGCCATAAACCGGACATCCAGACACCCTGCCATGCCAGGAGGTTGAACGCGCCGCCCTGCTGCACGGGAATCTGCAGATGGGTGGCCGCGACGATGCCGTTGTGGAGCCAATCGCGCAGGCCGACCTGCGCGCCGAGCCACAAAGCGAAGCTCGCGGCGAGCGGAACGCGCCAGCCCCGGCGTGCCGCCCAGGTCAGCACGATCGGCGTCCCGGCAAGAAACAGCACATACATCGGCAGGATGTCCAGGAGCGGCGGGCAGTAGAGCAGCAATAGCGAGCCCACCACGGCGGTCACGGGCCGGGTGTAATAAAAGTCGAGCAGATTGTGGATTGCGGCGCGGTGGGTGTGCGTCGCCAGCGAGGCAATGACGGTAAAGGCCAGCACGAGCATCAGCACGTGAATGCCGTAGATCTTGAACGCGCGCCGGAACAGTTTGGTTTGCAGCCCTTCGGCGTCTTCGGCGGCTTGCCGCGCATAAATGCGGGCCACCAGCAGAGCGGACAAGAACACAAATCCCTCGGCCGAGGACAGATAGCCGAACGGCTGGTTCACCCATTCGCTGGCACGGGTCGGCAGATGGGTCAGCGTCATCCAGACGAGAAATAGGCCGCGAAGCGCATCAAGTTCGGGCCGCCGCTGGAGTTTGGGAAAGCGCATATCGGGTCTCAGCGGATTAGACGAGGAACGGCGGCCTGGGATGCGCGGGTGATCGAAAGACCTCCGTCAGCGGATGTATTCCTTCAGGAACGGGTCTTCGGAGTGCACCAGGTCGAGCGTGGAGCCGTTGAATACAAGCTTGCCGTCATGCAGCACCAGAAAAGTCGTGCTTTCGTCCACCTTGCCGTCCGGAAGCTTTTCCATCTTGTTTTCTTGCTTGTTGAACCGGTGGGTCGCGAGGGTGAACGCGTCCTGCAAACGGTGCGACACCAGCAGCGAGGACGAGCCGTACACGTCGCGCTGCTTGACCACCAGCTCGATGATCGTGTGCGAGGTGATCGGGTCCAAGCCGCCCGTGGGCGAGTCGTACAGCACCAACTCGGGATCCGAGATGATGGCGCGGGCAATGGATACGCGGCGCCGCATGCCGCCTGAAAGCTCGGACGGAAACTTCTCCATCGTGTGCTCCAGCTCGACGAACTTAAGCGCTTCGCGGACGCGCTTGTCGATCTCCTCGTCCGGCACCTTGTCTTCCACCAAGCGGTAGGCGACGTTGTCGCGGACATCGAGCGAATCGAAGAGCGCGCCTTCCTGGAAGACCATGCCGATGTGGTCGCGAAGGGCGAACATCTCGTCATCTTTGAGTTTGGTGATGTCGCGGCCGAAGACCTTGATGGAGCCCGCGTCGGGGCGGATAAGGCCGTTCGCGAGCTTGAGCAGGACGGACTTGCCCACGCCCGCCGGGCCCAGCACGATGCGGGTTTCGCCGCCCTTGACCTCGAAGGAGATGTTTTCAAAGACGGTGTGCCCGGCGGAGCGCAGCGTGACACCTTCAAACACCACGATGGGTTCGTCCGGGTGCTCATCGCGCCAGGTTTTGTGCTCCTGCTCCTCCGCGGCGGGCATGTCAGCGTCCGAAGATACCGATCATCAGCCGCGAGATCACAAAGTCGCTCGCGATGATCAACACTGAAGCCACAACCACGGCCTGGGTCGTGGCGCGGCCTACTCCCTGGGTGCCGCCCTTGGTCGACATACCGAAGAAGCACCCGATGGACGCGATAATGTAGCCGAAGATGACCGGTTTGATCAGCCCTTGGAAAATGTCGCCGAAGACCAGCTTTTGGTAAGCGGAGTGGAAGTACTGCGACCCGCCCTGGCCGAGCAGGAAAACCGAGATGACGCCGCCGCCCATGATGCCCACCGCGTCGGACAGGATGGCAAGAAAAAACAGCATGACGACGGTGGCCACGATGCGCGGCATGACCAGCTTGCGGACCGGGTCGGTGCCGAGCGCGCGCATCGCGTCGATCTGCTCGGTGACCACCATGGAGCCGAGCTCGGATGCCATGCCGGAAGCATTGCGGCCCGAGACCATCAAGCCCGTCAGCACGGGGCCGAGCTCCTTGATCATGGAAAAGGAGACCAGCTGTCCGGTGATCGCGCTCGCGCCGAACTGCGCGAGCGAAGTGGAAGTTTGCAGCGCCAACACCCCGCCCGTGAAAAAGCCGGTGAGCAGCACGATGGGGATGGAACCGACGCCGATCGAGTCGGCCTGGGTGAACAGTTCATTCGGCGCGAAAGGCGGGCGCACCAGCGCCAGGGCGGAGCGTCCGCAAAGCAGCGCATAGTCTTGGACGGCGAGGATGAAGCCTTTCGCGAATGCGTTCAGTGTGCTGTCTGCCATCAGGGAATGGGGATGCCCCTTCGAAGCTCTAGCATACCCGGTGCGCTCCCGTTGCCCGCAAAACTCACGCCTCGCGGCCGCGCTTTTTAATTTCGATCGCCAACCGCTTGATCTTTTGGTTCAGCGTGGAAAGCGGGATGCGGAACTGCTCCGCGGCTTCGGTTTGGTTCCATCCCGAGCGCTCCAGCTTGTCGATGATGATGCGCCGCTCGATGTCTTCCATGATGTCGAACAGGGAAGCGTGGGCGGCGTGCTCCAGCAGCGAGGAGGAGTAGGAGCGGCCCGTGACGTGCGACGGCAGGAGTTCGAGCCCGATAACCGGACCGGTCGAAAGCACGACGCCGCGCTCCATCACGTTTTCAAGCTCGCGGACGTTGCCGGGCCACTCGTAGTCGATCAAGGCGCGCAAAGCCTCGGGCGAAAGCGTGCGGTCGGGCAGGCTGTTTTCTTCCGAGTAGCGGTGGAGAAAGTACTGGGCCAGAGACGGAATGTCCTCGCGGCGCGCGCGCAAGGGCGGCAGCTCAAAGCGGATCACGTCGAGCCGGTAGAACAGGTCTTCGCGGAACTTACCCTGGCGCACGGCCTCACGCAGGTCGGCGTTGGTCGCGGTGATGATGCGGACGTCGACCTGGATTTCCTGCGTGCCGCCCAGCTGCATGAACCGGCGGTCCTGGAGCACGCGGAGGATCTTGGCTTGGGTGTCGAGCGGCATCGTGCCGATCTCGTCAAGAAACAGCGTGCCGCCGTTCGCGATCTCGAACAGGCCTTTCTTAGCCGCGATGGCCGAGGTGAACGCGCCCTTGACGTGTCCGAACAGCGTGGACTCGAGCAGGTCGGTCGGGACCGCGCCGGTGTTGACGGGCACGAACGGCTTGTCCTTGCGCGGCGAGTGCGCGTGGACGGCTTTCGCGATCAGCTCCTTGCCCGTGCCGCTTTCGCCCTGGATCAGCACGGTGGAGCGCGACGGCGCGACCTGCGCGACCGTGTCGAAGATGCGCAGCATGACCTCGGACTTGCCGATGATGTTGGGAAAGCTGTAGCGCTGCTTGAGGGCCCGCTTGAGCTGGATGTTTTCTTCCTCGGCGCGCGAGCGGGCGATGGCGGCGCGTACATCGGCCAGCAGCTTTTCGTTGTCCCACGGCTTTTGGACGAAGTTTTGCGCGCCCGAACGGATGGCGTCCACCACGTTTTCGACTGTCCCATACGCGGTGAGCATGATGACCGGCAGGTCCGGGGTGCGCTCACGGAGGAGCTTCAAGATCTCAATGCCGTTGCGCCCGGGGAGCGCCAGGTCGAGCAGGACCAAGTCATAGGCCTGCCGCTCGATGCGCGCCAGCCCGGCTTCGCCGTCGATCGCCATCTCGACCGCGTAGCCTTCCAATTCCAGCAATGTTTCCAATGCCTCGCGGATGGCAGCCTCGGCGTCGACGATGAGGATGCGGCGCTCGCCGGCGGCTTGCGCCTCGGCGGGGTGCGATCCGGCCGGCGCGGGCGCGTACAGGGTTTCAGGCATGGGCGGGCGCTTCTTTCAGAGGGAACTCGAGCGAAAAGGTCGTACCGGCGCCGGGCCGGCTTTCCACATGGATTTTGCCGGCGTGCTCCTGCACGATGCCGTACGTCACGGCGAGGCCCAAGCCGGTGCCGCGGCGCTCGCCTTCGCGGGGAGCAGTCTTGGTCGTGAAAAACGGGTCGTAAATCCGGGCGAGGTGTTCGGGGGCGATACCCGCGCCCGAGTCGGCGACGCTTGCGCGGACGCACCCGTTTACGCAGGTTTGGACGTGCAAACGCCCGCCGTCGGCCATGGCGTCCTTGGCATTGAGCAGTAGGTTGAGGAACACCTGCTGGAGCTTGCCCGCGTTGCCTTCGATGCGGGGCAGCTCGGGCGCGAGGTCGCACACAAGCTCGATGCGGGCGGTTCTGAGCTGATGCTCTACCAGCGCCAGTGTTTCCCGAACGACCGCGTTCAAGTCCGTTGCCCGGAACTCCGACTGCCCGGTGCGGGAAAAGTTCAAGAGGCCGTTCACGATCGCGGACGCGCGAAAGGTTTGCTTGGTGATCTTGTCGAGCATGGGCGCGAGCCGGGGCTCGTCACGAAGCTGCTTTGACAGCATTTGCGTGTAGGAAGAGATGACCGCGAGCGGCGTGTTGACCTCATGCGCGACTCCGGCGGCAAGCAGGCCGATGGAGGAAAGCTTCTCGGCTTGGGCCAGCTGCGACTCCAAGCCGACCCGGTCGGTGATGTCGTCGATCAGCACGATGCGGCCCAGCGTCGCGAACTCGCGCGAAACCAGCGGGGCGACAGAGATGTTGGCATAGCGGGCCTCGCCCGGCGCGCGCAGCGGGAACTTCCACAGGTGGTGCACCCCGGCATCATCCCGGACGCGGTCGAACTCGCGCAGGAATGCCTCATCGAAGATCGCGGACAGCGGCGAGCCGATCGCCTCGGCGCGCGGCAGGGCGAACAGCACCTCCATTTGGGCATTCCAGCTTTCGACCCGGTCCTCAAGGTCGACCGCGAGGATGCCGATGTTGGTGGATTCAACGATGTTCTCGTTGAACTCCTTGAGCCGCTCCAGCTCGGCCGCCTTGGCGGCAAGGCTCTTATACAAGGTCGCGTTTTGGATGGCGATGCCCGCGTAACCCGCGAGCGATTCAAGCAGCTCGACGTCCTCGCTCGAAAGGAAGTCGCCGGCGGTGGTGCGGCCCAGTCCGAGCACGGCAATGGTACGGTCGCCGGCGCGGCAGGGCAGGTAATAGTGGAGCTCCAGCGCTTCCGCCGCGCGCCGCTCGGGCAGGGGAAGGTGGAGGGCCTGCTGCGGGCTTTCAAAGAAGATGTGCGCGCCCGGGGCGGGGCTGTCGGCGGCGAGCCGGTCGAGGAAGCCGAGCGACAGTTCGGGCATAGGGGCAGGCAGACCGTGCGCGGCCCCCAAGCGGAAGCGGCCCTGCCCGTCCGCTAGAAAGACGGCAACGCGCGCGACCAGGAGGCTTTGCGCCAAGCGCCCGGTGATGGAATGGAGCAGCGGGTCAAGCTCGGTTTCGGCGCCCAGCTCGCGCCCGAGCGCAATCAGGGTTTGCCGGGAGTCGTAGCGTTTGCGGTCGAATAAGCGGTCGACCCGGGCTTGGATAGCGCGCTTGAGCGGGTCGATGAGCGCGGAGGTGAGGGCGATGACGCCGACCAGGCCCCACACGCCCGCGTTCGGCAGCCGCGTGTGCACCAGGCCGCCGACCGTGCCGACCATGGCGAAGCAGAGCCCGAGCACCAGTGCGGTGGCCAATGTGTAGGTCACGCCGCGTTTGAAGATCAGGTCGGTGTCCATGAGCCGGTAGCGCACAATGGCCCAAGCAAAAAACAGCGGCAAAAAGACCAGGGTGATGACAGCCAGGTCTTTCCAGATGTCCGGGATCGTCCAATCGAGCAGGAACGGAACCGCATACAGCGCGGCGAAGGGCACGATGCTGAGCAGGGCTCCGCGGGTCAGCCATTTCAGCTGTTGGCGCTCCAGCACCGCCCGGCCGCCGGCCCGCCGGTACTGTAAGGCAAAGGACGCGGCGGCGAGTAGGTAGAAAGCGGCAAGGTAGGCGGTCGCGGTTTGGTCGAGCCGGTGCGCCAGGGCGCCGGTGGCCTGCCATTTGCCGACCGCCCAGGCCTGCAGGGCGATGATGCCCGCTCCCGGCAGGTACACCGCGGCAAGCACAAGCGCGCGCCGCCGCAGGGGTGCGCTGAAAGCCAGAGCGAAATGCAGGAAAACCGCCGGCTGCACCGCCGCGGCCGCGATGCCGGTCCAGTACACGGCCCGGTCCAGCGCGTCGAACCGGCCCGTGTACTGGAGCGCGTACAGCGCGAAGGACAGCAAGCAGAACAGGTAGAAATGCGCGGCATGGGGAGCGGTCCAGCGCCGGAAGAGCACATACAAGCCGATGCCGAGATACACCAGCGCGATGAAACGAAGCACGGCGTGGAAGCTGGTATCGGCGCTGTCCAGGATCAGAGGAACATCGAAGCGGATGCCTTGACGCACGATCGTATAGTCGACAGACCCATACACCTTTGCTTGAAACTGCGAGCGGACCAGTGCGGCAATGGCCGGCGTCGGCTGCCGGTTGGCGGCAACGAGCAGGTCGCCCGGATGAAGGCCGGCGCGCTCGCCCGCTGAATTCGCCGGTACCTGGTTCGCCAGCAGGCCGCCTGCGGCTTCCGACCAAGCCCCGCCGTCCGTCGGCGCTTGGAAGCCGCGCTCCTGCTCAAGATTCAGCCAAGCGAGGACGGCAAGAGCGGCGGTGAGAACCGCCAGAAGCACCGCGACTGCCCGTGTTTGCCCCGCACGTTCCATGCTCGTTTTGTTACGCAGCCTACTCAGAGCAGCTCCGTGCACGTGGAGGGCCATCCCGCTGGCTTTTGCTTTCTACGCTCAATCCGTATTTTCAGTTCCCTAACTACCACCCGTATCTTACGGGATCAAGAAAACTGGAGAAGGATACGAATTATGGAAGCGGGGACCGGGAAAGCTTTTCGAGCCATGCACGCGCATCCTGGTATTGCGGAAAGCAGGCTTCCTCCTCTTGGAAAGCGCGCGAGTGGACGCAGCGGCGGCCGCGGCGCATGGTGACCGGGTGCTTTAAGTGCAGCATCTCGTGATACAGGAGGTACTCGACGGCGTAGCGGGGCGTATCCGCGCGGTCGAAGATCCGGCTCACGACGATGGTGTTGTGCGCGGCATCGTAGTGGCCCAGCAGCCGTCGCGCGTCGTGTTCGCTCCAAGTCAAAACCGGGCGGCCCAGCAGCCCGTGAAAGAAGCGGCTGTTCAGCGAGTCGAATAGCTCTTCAAGATCCCACCGGCGTCCCCGCGCCGAGCCGATGCGCTTGCGCCCCCGCAGTTCCCGGACGCGCTCGGTTTGCCGCACCACCGCTGCTGAAGCCGTCCACCGTTTGTAGGTACGCGCGCGGTCGGGAGCAACCGGTTTGCGGTAAAGCTTTGCGAGCAGGATGTGGGCGATGGCCCGCAGAACCGATTCCGGGGCGGGGGCGAGTAGGTCCGATAAGCGTACATGCAGCCCGCCTTCACGCAGACGGATGGTCGTGTTGAGGCCGACAAACGGGTAGAAGCAAACCGCAACCGACGGCATGGGCGCACGCGGGCGCAGTAGGCGGTACTCCTCGGCAAACAGGGCGGGGAGGGATGGAGCGAGGGTAGAGGGCAGAGGGGAAAGGGTCCCAAGATCAGGGATCAAGGGAGCGGTTTCAGGCAAGAAAGCCGGCATCACCACCAGTATGCCGCGTGCAGCGCGTCTGAGCTTTCCACCCTTTCCCTCTCCCCTTGTTTCTCAGTATTGCCCCTTCTGCGCGTTGTCGCCCTTGAGCGCGAACAGGAGCACGGAGCGCCCGGTCACCTGGTACGTTTCGCCGGTCTTGAATGTGCCCGAAGCGTCGTTGTCCTCGCGGTTGGTGTCGATCAGCAGCGCCCACTCGTCCGAGCCGTAGCTTTCCGGCATGCAGAACTCGACCAGGTCCGAGTGCCCGTTGATGACCAGCAGCATGGTCGCATCGCCGCCGAGCTTGACGATGCCCGTCGGTTGGGCGCGCCCATCCATCAACATGCCGAAGCAGCGCATGTTGGTGTCGCCCCAGTGCTCGTCCTCCATTTCGTGGCCGTTCGCGTTGATCCAGGTCAGGTCCTTCAGGCCGAGCTTCTCGTTGTACGCGCCCATGTAAAACCGGTTGCGGCGCAGGATCGGGAAGCGGTGGCGCAGGCTGGTAAGCTGCTGCACGAACTTAACGAGGTGCTCACCCTTGTCTTTCAGGTCCCAGTTCAGCCAGCTGATCTCGTCATCCTGGCAGTATGCGTTGTTGTTGCCGTTCTGCGTGCGGCCGAACTCGTCGCCGGCGAGCAGCATGGGCGTGCCTTGCGACAGGAGCAGCGTCGCGAGCATATTGCGGATCTGGCGCGACCGCAAGGCGTTGATGTCCTCATCGTCCGTCGGCCCTTCAACGCCGCAATTCCAGCTTTTGTTGTTGCTGTTGCCGTCCTGGTTGTTTTCGCCGTTCGCCTCGTTGTGCTTGTCGTTGTAGGTCCAAACGTCGTTGAGGGTGAAGCCGTCGTGCGCGGTGATGAAGTTGACCGAGGACCAGGGCTTGCGGCCCTTGCAGTTGAACAATGCCCCCGAGCCGCAGAGTTTTTCCGTTAAGGCGGAAGCCGGCACTTGGTCGCGCCAAAAGTCGCGCACCGTGTCGCGGAAAGTATCGTTCCACTCCGCCCAACCCGGCGGGAAGCCGCCCACCTGGTAGCCGCCCGGGCCGCAGTCCCACGGCTCGGCGATGAGCTTGACGCCGGCCATCACCGGGTCCTGCGAGCAAGCCTTGAGGAAGCCGCTGCGGTTGTCGAAGCCGTTCGGCTCGCGCGCCAGGATCGTGCCCAGGTCGAACCGGAAGCCGTCTACCTTGCACTCCTGCGCCCAGTAGCGCAGCGAGTCCATCACCATCTGGAGCACGCGCGGGTGGCTCACGTTCACCGTGTTGCCGGTGCCGGTCTCGTTGATGTAGTAGCGGGGCTGGTCGGGAATGAGCCGGTAGTAGCTCGCGTTGTCGATGCCTTTGAAGCAAAGCGTCGGCCCGAGCTCGTTGCCTTCCGCGGTGTGGTTATAAACCACGTCGAGGATGATTTCGAGCCCTGCTTCGTGATAGCGCGCCACGAGCTCGCGAAATTCTTTTAAGGTGTCGGGCGGATCGGCCGCGTAGCGTACGGCGGGGGCGAAAAAGCCGATCGTGTCATATCCCCAGTAGTTCTTCAAACCCTGGTCGACCAGGTGGCCGCCGTCGACGAACTTAAACACGGGCAGCAGCTCGACCGAGGTGACGCCCAATGACCGGATATATTCGATCACGGCCGGCTGCGCGAAGCCGGCGTAAGTGCCCCGCAGCTTTTCGGGAACATCCGCCCGCAGCTTGGTGAAGCCCTTTACGTGCGTCTCGTAAATCACTGCTTCTTCCCACGGAATGTGCTTGCGGTCGCGCGCGCCCGAGAAGTCGAAGTTGGGGTCGATCACGATGCACTTCGGCACGAACTGCGCGGAATCGCGCTCGTCGAATGTCAGGTCGTCGCCCGACTCCATGACATAGCCGAAAATCTCCGGGCCCCAGCACACCTCCCCGATGTGGGCATAGGCATACGGGTCGAGCAGCAGTTTATTGGGATTGAAGCGGTGGCCTTTTTCAGGCTCATAAGGCCCGTGGACGCGGTAGCCGTACCGCTGGCCGGGCCGCATGCCGGGGATGTACCCGTGCCAAATCTCGTTGGTGTGCTCGGGCAGCTCGATGCGCTGCGTTTCTTCCTTGCCGTCCGGGGTGAACAAGCAAAGCTCCACCTTGGTCGCATGGGCGGAAAAGATCGCGAAGTTCACGCCGTGCCCGTCCCAGTGGGCGCCGCGGGGGAAATATTGGCCTTCAATCACGTCAAACTTGTTCTGATCCGTCATTCTCACCTTTACCGGTTTGTTTTGCCGAGTGAGATGCGGATTCCGCCTGCTTGTACGGAAACAGAGCGTGAGACAATCAAAGTTCGCTGTGGCCCCGTAGCTCAGGTGGATAGAGCGACGGTTTCCTAAACCGCAGGTCGCAAGTTCGAATCTTGCCGGGGCCACCAGCACAGGGTTGTTAAGCCTTCCGCCTGAAGCGAACGGGGCTGGAGCGGATCGCTCCAGCCCCGTTCGCATGCTATTTCGAGCCGTCGCAGACCGCAGCGGGCGTCAGAACATTGCCTTGCAGGCTGGTTCCGGGTTGAGCACCCAACTCGTTGACGATGTAGCCGTTTCTCGACATGGCGGGACCGCACATGATGTTGTTCACGGCGGACAAGCCTTGCGAGATTCCGATCGCGAGGCCGTTGGCCCAGTTGCCCTCGACCACGTTGTTGAACACCCGCGTGTTGATGCCTGCCGCTTCGATTCCATACCCATAGTGGCAGCCTGATCCGGTGCAGGCCGGCGCCACGGGATTGTTTGCGTTGATGACGTTGTCATGAACGCTTAAGCCGGTGCTCCCGTTGGTGGCGATCGATAAGCCGTAGGTCAGCGCCCAACCATTCAACGGGTTGGAAATCGTGTTGTAGGCGACTTCGACATCGCCGGCTTTGCTGTCCTGCAGCTCGATCGCGATTCGGTGACCGTTCGTGAAGGTGTTGTGCTCGATCTTCACTCCCCGGCCGTCAAGCCGGTCGAAAAAGAAGTGCATGCCTTCGTCGAAGTTATCGAAGGTGTTGTAATTGATCGTGGTGCTGCTTATGCCGTAGCCCTGGATGCCGCCTGCATTGGACCTGTCCTGGAATGCGCTCAATACACTTTTCCCAATGTTTCGGAAATGATTGTAGGAGATATCCGACCCGGCTATACTGGTATCTATAAAGATAGCTTCCGTTGTAGTCCAGTTCACATAGACCGCGTCGATGTTTTGAAAGGTGTTGTATTCCACTTTCACCCCCGTCACCGGCCCGACGAGATCGAGGCCGCCGGTGTCGAAGGTAAGGTTCTGGATCACAACACCGCTGCCGGCAAAGGTCATCACCGGGTAGCCGCCGGTGCCTAAGAGCACGGCCGCGCCGTTGGTCGAACCCACGTAGCTGCGCCCGGGCAGCAGCCTCAATCCGACTGAGGGAGTTCCGGGAATCCTATAAACACCCGCATTGAAGTGCAGCATGTCGCCAGGCGCGCTCGCATTGATCGCGGCCTGGATCTGGGCTTCCGTCATGGAAGGCTGCATCTGAAGAACGCGTCCGGCGACGTTGGCAACCGCTGCCGTAAGCGGGGTTTGGTCCGCGCCGTCCTGAGCAAGGGAAGGCGAAGCCGTCAGCACAGCCAGCGGAAGCGACAGCAGGCATAGTTGGGCCTGCGCAAAAGGAATAAGCATAACTTTTCTACCTCTGGAAGGAGATCAACGCAGGAAGACCAAGAAAAGTAGTTCAGGAAAGCATGTACAGGCGCTTACATGTGAACCGTGCTTCATCTTGGGCAAGTATGTTGACACCCCGGATCAGCGTCAATCCCACTTATGGGGCAGTCTGCATTCTTCACGATTTTCTGGCTTTACGCAAACAGGAAAAAACTATCCGGGTCGGATTTCCTTCTTACAGATCTGCAAGAATTTACCCCTTTTCTAATCCTTATCTAATCTAAAAAGGTATAAATGACACAAAGATTTATTCTCAATTCTTATTACTTCCGTCATGTCGGCGAGTTTTGCCGTCCGCTCCGGGGTGTTTCGTTCAGAAAAAGACGGAAGGAGCGTAAGAGTTTCGCGCGTCAAGCGCAAATGGAAAAGCCCGGCTTGGAGGCCGGGCTGCGGAGAGGAGCTTGGTTCGCGGGCGAAGCTGTCGCGGTGGAGTCAGGTTCGAGCCCAGCCTGGAGCGGCTGCTCACCGGCGACGCGGTTCACGCCGCGTGCAAATACATCAACGGCTCAGGACGGCGGCTTTGCATCGGTGTCCGCGCGTCCCCGCAAATGCTGCCGCAGGCTCGACAGCTTCGCTGTAATCTCACGCGATTCCGCTTCCAGCCGGTCCAGTGCTTCATGCAGGTGCATGGAGCTCAACATGTCCGGGTCTACGTCCCGCGCCAGCGCGGCGCGGTTGCGGAGAAGCCACACGCGCAGCTCTTCGGAAAAAGCGATCACGGAAGTCCGAGGTTTATTGGCCGGTCGATGCACCGGCATGCCGAACGACAGCTCCCAGCGCTGCGCGGTGCGGGTGCCGCGCTGAATGTAAGCGCCGATCTCTTTCCATCCATTGAGCATGCGTGATTCCATGCGGCAGCGACCCCAGGCGGACGACAAGCGTCGACGCCCCAGTGAGGGAAAGACGGTGCCCGCGCGGCTGCAGCGCGGAGCCGACCGTTTTCGGTGAGTGAGAAAGCTTCAAGCTGAACCGCGGCGGGGCGGCGCGAACAGAAGCGGCTGCGGAGGATTTCCGGTCCGGTTCGGCGGGGAAACAAGCGGACTAAGCGGGCTTCGGCGGACGCCCGCGTTGGTCCCGGCCCGCAAGCGCGGGCGCGGCCCCATGCCGCCGGGGAACCTCCACCGCTTCCACAACGGGTGCCGGTCCGCCGCGCGCGTAGGACGCATACAAGGATCGCCAGGCTTCGGCGAAATGCTGCTCGGAGAAGCCCTGGACCGCACGCCGGGCTGCCTCGCCCATGGCCGTGCGTTCGGACGCGCTCATGGACGCGAACCGGCGCAGCGCCGCGGCGATGGCGTCAGGGTCGCGGCGCAGCAGCAGCCCGGTTTCGCCGTCGCGGAGCAGGTCGCACACGCCGTTCAAGGGCGTGGCCAGCAGCGGCAGCCCGGCGGCCGCCGCCGCGTAGGCGACGAGCGAAAAGGTTTCGTAGGCGGAGGGGAGAATGAACCCGTCCGCGGCCCACAGGTATGGGCGTATGTCGGCCTGCATGCCCGCGAAGTGGACGCGCGCGCCGAGCCGGGCGGCGTTGGGCTGCGAGCGGGTCGCCGCGATCAGGTCCGCCTCGCCGCCCGCCACGATCAGCTTGATCTCCCGGAGCCCGCAGGCGTCGAGTGCATCGAGCAGCATCGGCAGCCCTTTGCGCTCGAAGTGGCCGAGCGCGGCAAAGGCGAGGACGAGGTCGCCGGGGCCGAAGCCGAGCTCTTCGCGGAACCGGAGTTTGTCGAAGCCGGCCGGCTCGCGCATGCGCCCGACCGCGATGGGGTTGGGAATGACCTCGACCCGTCCGGGATCGAGGGGGAAGTCGCGCTTGAGCTCGTCGGCAAGGCCGCCCGAGGGCGCGACCAGGCGGCCCGCGGCGGGGTAGCGCAGCTGCTCGACGCGCGCGTGGAGCCAGTTGTCAAGCCACCGAAGCTTGCCGCGCAGGCCCCGGCGCGCGGGAGCATGTTCGCGCAGATAGGTGGTGTGCGAAAAATGCGCGTATACGAGCGCGCCGAAGCTCAGGTTGCTTTCCACCGACTGCACCAGGTCGAAGCGCCGGCCGGTCGTGAGCTTAGTCCACAGATACAGGAGCGGCGCCAGGAGGTGGAAGCAGAGAAACAGAAGCGCCAAGGGCCGGGTGGGAACGGGGACGCGCACCCAGCGGATGCGCGCGGGGTCCGGGTTTTCAAAGCGGGTGGAAAAGACGGTGAACTCGTGCTCGCGCGCGAGCGCGCGGAGCAGCGCCAGGTGGCAGCCCCCGGCCGGGTTGCCGGCAACGGTTTTGTAGTCGAAGATCGCGATGCGCATGGTCGTGTCGGGTCTCGTGTAGGCGGCGGGTTCAGGCGACGGAAGCGGTCGCGGGCACGGCTTCCAGCACCCGGGCCACGATGTAACGCGCAATCTCGAGCGAGGCGGTGGCGGCGGGCGAAGGGGCGTTCAGCACATGGAGCGAACGCGCGCCGCGCTCGATCAGAAAATCGTCGACCAGCGAGCCGTCCGGCGCGAGCGCCTGTGCGCGGACGCCCGGAGCGCAGGGGGCGAGATCGTCCTCCCGGACCTCGGGGATAAGCCGCTGGAGCGAGCGGGCAAACAGCCGTTTCGAGGCCGAGCGCAGCATTTC
>CAXTSB010000031.1:14386-28613 GCA_964246845.1 uncultured Acidobacteriaceae bacterium | reverse complement strand
GTCGCGGGCGCGCTGCCGCCCGGCGTCGAGGACGTGGGCGCGGCGATTGAGATGCTGCACCCTTATTCGCTGGTCCATGACGACCTGCCCGCGCTCGACAACGACGACCTCCGGCGCGGCAAGCCGACCTGCCACGTCGTGTTCGGGGAGGCTATCGCGATCCTGACCGGCGATGCTCTACAATCGCACGCGTACCAAACGCTCGCCCGGCTCCGCTGCCCGGCCGAGGCGCGCGGCGAAATTATCCGTTTGATCGCGGAAGCGACCGGCACCGAGGACGGCATGATCGGCGGGCAGGTGCTTGACCTCCAAAGCGAACACACCCGGCCGACTGCCGCCCTGGTGGAAGCTGTACACCGGGCGAAAACTGGGGCGTTGATCCGGGTCAGCGTGGTCGCGGGCGGCCTTTACGCGGGCGCGGCGGAGGAGGAAGCCGCGCGGCTGTCTGCGTTCGGAAGCAAGGCCGGCTTGGCATTCCAAATTGTCGACGACTTGCTCGACATGACGCAAACGTCTGAAGCGCTGGGCAAAACCGCGGGCAAGGATCTGGCAAGCGAAAAGGCCACCTGGCCCGCGGTGTACGGCGTCGAGCAGTCCCGCCGCGATGCCGCGCGGCTTGCGGACGAGGCTTTCGCAGCGCTTGACCCATTCGGGGCGAAGGCGGACGGTTTGCGGGCACTGGCGAGTTACTTGGTGGAGCGCACGCATTGAGTTATGAGGCGCTTCATCCGTTACGGAGCAAATCCGCTTTTCGAGTGGGATCCGGTGAAAGCCGCCGGAAACGTAAGCAAGCACGGCATCGACTTTTCCGAAGCCATATTGGTTTTTTCAGACCCGAACGCAATCTTCGGCGATGGCGGTGTGATGGATGGAGAGGAGCGACTCCAGATACTCGGTCAGATAAACGGCCGTAAACTTTTAGTAGTGATTTACATCGAGCATGAAATTGACTCAATCGAAACCATACGCGTGATCTCGGCGCGTATGGCAGAACGATGGGAACGGAGAGGCTATGAAAAGCGAAATGGTGCGCTGCCGAATTGATCTTAAGAATCCGCCACCGCTTACCCAAGAGCAGAAAGCTCGACTGGACGCACTGGAGGAGAAGCCCGACAGCGCAGTTGATTTCGATGACATCCCTCGATTAACGGAGGAATGGTTTGCCCATGCGGCTCCAAACCCTTATCTGCGGCGACCGGTCGAGACCACAATCAAGCTGGATGAACGCCTTCTTTCATGGCTGCGGGGATCCGGAGACGGCTCACCGGAATCAATCGACGCGCAAGTCAATGAGATTTTGCGTAAGGCCATGCTCGAACATGAGACTCCGGTTTGCGGAATTTAAACTAGCCGCATGAAGTTCAGCGAGGATGATGTCCTTACAGCCCTGCGCGATGTGCATGACCCCGAGCTGCCGGTCAACATCGTGGACCTTGGGCTGGTGTACAAGGTCGAGGTCGCGCCCGACTCGGACGCGCCCGGCTATCTGCCCCGGCATCGGGTCGCCGTCGAGATGTCGATGACGACCCAGGGATGCCCGGCGCACCATATCATCCTGGAACAGGTGCGGAACCGGCTGGCGGGTATGCAGGAGATCAGCGAGGCGCGGGTCGACCTGGTGTGGGAGCCAGCTTGGACGCCGGACCGCATCAGTCCGGCGGGGCAAAAAAAGCTGGGGATCGCAGCGGAGTAGCCCTTACAAACCGGCCTGCTTCGACATGACCTCACGCAGCTTTGCCGCCTGCTCACCCAGCCGCTCGATAAAGCCTTCCGCGCGGACCAGGAAGTCTTGCCCGGTGCGGATATGTCCCGGCAATGCCGCCCACAGCTCCTGCGCGGCCTGCGGACGCTCCAGGATGGTGCCAGCGGCACCGGCGGCAGCGATGGCGAGGGCTTGCCGCTTGCGCCCGCACACCAGCAGGACCGCGCCGGCGATCAGGGTGATGGCCGCGAACTGGTGCGACCAGTGGATTTCCTCGACAGCCTTGAGCGGCTCTCGGCTTCCGGTTTCGGGGGTCAAACGGGACAGGTCCATGCGTGTGCTCCTCAAGCTGTTTTGGGTACGATGCGCGGCGGGCCGCCGGGGACTGCCCTGATTTAATCAAGATCGAACTCGCGTAAGGGCCGCTCGCCGGCGGGCGACTCCTTCGCCTTTTTTACCGCTTCGGCAAAGCGCTTGGCCAGCACGTCTTCCTTGTTGCGCTCTTCCTCGACGGCTTGCCGGAACAGCGACTCCTTGCGGCCTTCGCCTTCGCGCATCGCCTTGGCCGCGGTTTCAAAATCCTCAAAGGTGCGCTTGCGCGGGGCGGGTGTGTGCGCGATGACGGCCCGGGTGCCCGGGTCGATGCGGAGCAGGCCGCTGCACTCCGGACAGGCCACCTCGAAGCTCGCGTCGCGTTTCGGCATCTTCATTTCCCTTTTAGAGCAGGATCGGTTTGTGGCCCGGGCAAGGGTCGCCCGCCGCTTCCACCAGCGCCGCGACAAGCGCGTCGCCATGGCTGGCGAGCGCGGATGCCGCTCCTTCCGCGCGCTCCTGCAAGTGGCCGTCCGGGTACACGGAGTTGTATAGAGCTTGGACGCGCTTACGGACGCTCGCGTCCCGCTCCAGCTCGCGCCGGGCGGCGAGGCGGCGCAGGCGGTTCATTTGGTGGCGCATTTTCGAGGCCGCAATCTCGGCGGAGCGGCCCAGCTCCGGGTCGAGCGCCCGCATCCAGCCGGTAAGCTCGTCCAGCTCCCTAAACAGCGCGTCGGCTGTGGATTTGAGCTTGCGCTTGCCTTCAAACGGCATGGCGCGCGCGCCCGCGCGCTGCGTCATCTCCTCGACAGGTGTGCGGAAGATTTCCGGAAGATCGATGCCGTCCCGCTCCATGGTGCGCCGATCGCGATGCTCCAGGATGGTAGCGCTCAAGCGCGGCAGCACCGGTGTTACGCGGTTGAGTACGCGCTCGTGGAGCACTCCATTCTGGGCGAAGTAGTCGATCTCCGCAGGGCCGCCGACATACGCCGCCGTCGGCAGGATTGCGTCCTGAAACACCGGGCGGAGCAGCGCGTTCGGGCTCAGGCGCTCCGGCTCGCGATGGAGGATGCCGAGCAGGTCGTCTGTTGAGTAACTCGCCCGCCCCGCGGTCCAAACGCCGTCCGGCTTGCGGCGCAGCGGCTCGCGGGTGTGCGGATCATTTTCGGCATCGCCGCCGATCAAAAACAGGAGGCTCGCGCCCGGCTTGACCAGCACCTGACGGTGATACCCGGCGGCTTCAAGGGCCCGGCCCCGCTCCAGCAGCGCGGCTTCGAGTTCGGGCGCCTGCTCGATCGCCGCCCGCAGCGCGGCGGCGCCCATGGCGTGGGCAGCCCGGCCGCCCGCGTCGAACACTATCAGACCGTGCTCACGGAACACGGCGGCCAGCCACTGCGCGAACGCCCCGGCAAAGGTCGCCTCGGGCCGCCAACATCGGCGCAGCAGGGCATGCTGCGGGCTGCCCGCACCGAACAGGGCCGCGGCCCGGTCAAGCACGGGCTCCACGGCGGGGCCGAGGCGCACGCCGCCGACCGGCGCGCCTCCGCGCGCTGAAGGGTGGTCGATCCGCACGGTTTCGAGCGCGCCGCCCTCGCCGCGCAGGCGCACATGGTCGATCTCGGCGAAGTCATGGTCCTCGCTCGCCAGCCAAAAGATCGGCACATGCGGGATGCCGGAGCGCTCCGACGCAAGCCGGGCCAGCCGAACCGCGCTTGCAGCTTTCATCAGCGTGTACAACGGCCCGCCGAACAAGCCCACCTGCTGCCCCGTGACCACGGCGCGCGCCCCCGCGCCAAGCTTTGCGATGTTCCCAAGCGCGGACGGCCCGGCGTGGAAGGCGTGGTTTTGCGCCTCAAGCAGCGAGGCCAAGGCTGGTCGAGGCACAGGCACGGGGCCGGATTGCATCCACCCTTCGCTCAAGGGCAACGCCGGATAAAATGCTGAGGCCTCGCCCGCGGCATAGTCCAGGAACAGCCGCGACGCGCCGGGAAGCGCGGACACGGGGTAGCAAACGGCGGGCGCGCGGCTTGGCTCCATCCCAAGCAGTTTCTCACGGGCGTGTTCTCGGCCCGCATCATCCAATGAGCGGAAAGGAAGAGTGCATGGCAAAGAAGCGAGAAACAGCGCCCAAACCGCGCGACGAAGGCCGGAGCGAGGTGCTCGGCTCGGAGGTGGCTTATGAAGGCAAACTGTTCAAGGTGCTGAAGGAGCAGGTGCGCGAGCCGAACGGTCATGTGGCCGAGCGCGACATCATCCGGCACAACGGGTCGGTGGTGATCCTGGCCGTAGACGGGAGCGGCAAAAAGGGCAAAAAGGATCCGATCCTGATCCTGGAGCGCCAATACCGCCATGCTGCCGGGCAGTATCTGTGGGAGCTGCCCGCGGGCCGCATTGAGCCGGGCGAGGAGCGCTTGGCCGCCGCCAAGCGCGAACTCGAGGAGGAAACCGGCTACGCGGCCGCGGAGTGGACCGAGCTCGCGCGCTATTTCGCCAGCCCGGGTTTCCTGGGCGAGTGGATGCAGGTGTACCTGGCCGAGGACATCACCGAAGGCAAAGCACGCCCGGAACCCGATGAAACGCTCGCCGTCTACCCGCTGCGGCTTTCGGAGGTGGAGCAGTTGATTGCCGAAGGCAAGATCATGGACGGCAAAACGCTGATCGGCGTCGCCGCCTACCGTCAGTTGCGGGCCGACCGCAAAAAGAAAAAGTAAGCCGTATCGAAAACAGCTGCGCTTCGTCAAACCGCTCAGCACTGCCGCATAAACCCGAACGCGCAACAATCGTCGGGCTCATGCGTCTTTAGGGTCATGGAGCCGGCGACGGCTCCCGGCCTTGGGGTATGCAGGCTGCAATTCACGCGGGAAGGATGAACCGCCGGTGGGACATTTCAAGGGCAAAGTCAAGTGGTTTAACAATGCGAAGGGGTTTGGCTTCATCGGCCGGGAAGACGGACCGGATGTGTTCGTACACTATTCCGCGATTCAGATTGACGGCTATAAAAGCCTGAAGGAGGGCGACGAGGTCGAGTTCGACGTCATCCAGGGGCAGAAAGGGCCGCAGGCCGACCAAGTGGTCCGCCAACGCGAGATCGCCTAAACCTTTTTCCGCGATAAATTTCGCCCCGCCGCCGAGCACCCGCCGGCGCGGGGCGTTTTGCGTTTACGGACCGTTTCATCACAATAGGAAGCATGGACAACCGCCAAATCGCCGCGCTTCTCGACGAAACAGCAGACCTGCTGGAGATCGGCGTGGGCGACCCGTTCCGCATCCGCTCGTATCGGCGCGCGGCCGAGGCGGTGGAAGCGAGCACGGTACAGCTCAGCACCCTTGCCGCCGAGCCCAAAAAGCTGCTGGCTATCCCCGGCATCGGCAAGGGCATGGCGGCCAATATTCAGGAGATTGAAAAGGCCGGGACGTTCCCGCTGCGCGAAGAATTGCTGCTGAAGTACAAGCCGTCCATGCTGGAGCTGCTCCGGCTGCCGGGCATGGGGCCGAAGTCGGTCGCGCTGTTTTGGGACGCGCTCCAGGTCGGGTCTGTAGATGAACTGGAAGCAGCACTGGAGGACGGCCGCGCCGCTACCCTGCCCCGCTTCGGCGAGAAAGCGCTCGACAAGCTGCGCGCCGGCATCGTGGACTACAAGCGCAACCACGGACGCTTCCTCCTGAGCACGGCGGAAAAGGTTGCGCGCGAGCTGATCGCCTACCTATGCGAGTTTCCCGGGATTGTGAAGGCGGTGCCGGCGGGTTCCTTGCGGCGCGGGCGCGAAACGGTGGGCGACCTGGATATCCTGGCGACCGGCCCGGCCTGCGCGGAGGACACAGCCGCGGCGGCGGTCGAGCATACGGCGGCCTGGCCGCTCGCGGGCACGATCCTGGCCAAGGGGGCCAACAAGGTTTCGTTCCGGATGCGCTCTGGTTTGCAGGTCGATGTGCGCCTGCTGCCGGAGGGCTCGTTCGGGGCGGCGCTTCAGTATTTCACCGGCTCGAAAACGCACAACGTGTCGGTCCGTCAAAGGGCTCTGAGACGCGGCTTCACCCTAAGCGAGTACGCCCTGGCCCGGGTAGACGACGGCGGCTTTGTCGCGGGCGCGACCGAGGAGGAGATTTACGCGGCGCTCGGACTGGCTTGGATCCCGCCCGAACTGCGCGAGAACAATGGCGAGATTGAGCTGGCCGAAGCGGGCACGCTGCCCAAGCTGATCGAGATCACCGACATTTGCGGCGACCTCCACATGCACACCGACGCGACCGACGGCAAGGACACAATCCGCGCCATGGCCGAGCGCGCGGTCGAGCTCGGGTACGCGTACATCGCGATCACCGATCACTCGAAACACCTGGCCATGACCAACGGACTCGATGACGCGCGGGCGCTGGAGCACGTCGCGCGCATCCGCGAGGTCGACGAGCAGATGGAAGGCCGCATCCGCGTGCTGCCCGGCATCGAGGTCGACATTCTCCAGGACGGTTCGCTTGACCTGTCGGATGATGTGCTGGCGCAAATGGACGTCGTGGTCGCGAGTACGCACTCGCATTTCGGCCTTGACGAGCAGGCGCAAACCGAGCGGCTGCTGCGCGCGGTCGAGAACCCGTATGTCCGCATCATGGGCCACCTGACCGGGCGGCAGCTCTTGAAGCGCGAGCCGATGCGCTTCGACGTGACCGCGGTGCTGCAGCGCGCGGCCGAGCTTGGCTGCGCCGTCGAGCACAACGCGGCGGGCGAGCGCCTCGACCTGAACGACCACCATCTGCGGCTTGCCCGCGAGCTCGGCTGCACGCTGGTGATCGACACGGACGCGCACGCGGCGGCCAACCTGGGGCGGCTGGAATACGGCATCCGGCAGCTGCGACGCGCGGGCTTGACGGCGGCGGATATCCTGAATACGCGGCCTTTCCCCGAGTTCATGGCCGGCCTGCGCCCGAGGAACTGAATGCACCCCACGCTCACCCCCTACGACCGAGGGCAAAGCCGCCGCACCTTTCTGCTCATCGCGCTCGTCTGCTTTCTGTTCTTCGGCGCGTGGGCGTGGATTTTCCTGAGCCAAAAGCCGCGCGTGGCCGACGGGGAGATCACCTCCGTCACGGCGGTTCCCTTCCACACCGAGTTCACGCAAGGCGGAAAGCCGAGCGAGGGCGGCTACGGCGGCGGCGTGCAGAAGTATGACGAGATGTACGTGTGGGTCGCGATCCGGATGAAAAGCCTGTTTCCGCAAGCGCCGCTGTTTGAAACCGGCCAAAAAGCCACGGTGGTGCTGCCGAGCGGCGAGGAGCGGTACGCCTACGCCGCGAGCCCGTCCGACCTCGCGGCGGTACGCAAACTGCCCGGCATCGGCAAGATGCCCACGCAGATCCTCGCCCGCGACCTGACCCTCCAGCCGGGGCAGGAGGCGCAGGGCTTCGCGCTGTTCGCCTTCCCGATGACGCCGGACGAATGGAAAAGCCGGCATGAGTTTTCGGTGTCGGTCTCCTGGCAGTACCAGCGCGCATTAGCCTTGCGCGAGCAGCGGGGGCTCAAGTGAAGGTCGTCATCGCCGGTGCCGGCATCATCGGGCTTTCGCTGGCACTGGAGCTGGCCGACGCGGGCATGGAAGTGACGGTTCTGGAACAAGGCCGGGCCATGCGCGAAGCGTCCTGGGCCGCGGCCGGGATGCTGGCGGTCGAAGACCCGGAAAACCCGCCTGCCTTGCGCGAGTTGAGCCGTTGGAGCCGGGCGCTGTACCCCAAGTTTTTGGAGCGGGTCGAGCGTTTGAGCGGGTTGCGGGTGCCGCTGCGGACCTCGCTCGCGCTGCAACGCTTGCCTGCGGGCGGTTTTCCTGCCTCCGCCAACTCACTCCGTCCGGCTGAGCTTTTGCCCGGTCTGGAAGAGGGTGGCTCCGAGTGGGTCGTGCTGGAAGAAGCAAGCCTAGACCCGCGCGACCTGTGCGCCGCCCTGCCCCCCGCGGCGCTGGCCGCCGGGGTCGAGCTGCGCGAAGGCGTGGAGGCCCGGCGGGTGCTGCCCGGCCCGCGCGTCGCATTGGCAAGTGGCGAGATTCTTGCGCCGGACCGGTTCGTGCTTGCCGGGGGTGCGTGGTCCGGGCTGCTGCCTCTTCCATACGAGCTGCCGGTCACGCCGCGCAAGGGGCAGATGATTGAGGTGTTTTTAGAGCACCCGGCGCTGCCGGTGGTGATCCGCACCCCCGAGCTGTACCTGGCGCCGCGCGGCGACGGGCGCGTGGCGATCGGGGCCACGGTCGAGGACGCGGGCTTCGACCGGGGCGTCGATGAAACAGCAGGCGACCGGCTGTGGGGCGCGGCGGCCGAGCTTTGGCCACCGATCCGGGACGCTCGTATTACGGCGCGCTGGACCGGCCTGCGCCCAGGCACGGCGGACGGCCTGCCCATACTCGGTGAGCTCGCGCCGGGCATTTGGATCGCGGCAGGGCACTTCCGCAACGGCATCCTGCTCGCCCCCGCGACGGCGCGGGCTGTTTGGCTCGGCTTGGCTGGAGCAACTGTCCCTGTTCCACTCGATGCGTTCAGCCCTGCGCGGTTTGCGCCCGCGCGGGCAGGTGCTGTTGTTTAAGAATCCAAGTACGAGTCAGTTCTGGCATGAGTGTTTTCAAAGCAGATCAACTCCCGAGATGCACGTTTGCGGAACTCAAAGAGTACAGATGTAGTAGTGGCTGACCAGATGTTCAACTTTTCCAGCGCATTCCTCCACTAAGCCGTTTTCTGAGCTTAAGAGATGTTTATGTTTAGCAAAAGGCAAGGCGATTTCGTCGGTCACATCATGAATCAAGAAAGTACTCGGGCCGCCAGCCAGTCCGACGGACCAGTCGTAAACTACGAAGTCGGCATCATTCGTTGTTGATGAAATACCAGACAGACCGATCCCTAAATTGATGGTAAGCCCAAGATGCACCAGGTCCGCAGCTCGGATAAGCGGTCGCCATAACAGCAAAGGCAGTAAGAATATAAGTAAGACAGAAGCTGCTTTCCGCGGACGTTTCCTAATGACATAGTAGGCAGCCATAGCCAGAATGGCGATAGATGAAATTCCATAACTGAGGATTGTAAGCGGGATAAGGATTAAGCTGACTGACCCAGGAAGCTTACAAACAACATCAAGTGCGGCAACTGTGATCAGTGACATGAGCATGGGTTTGAAAAACCAGTGATCCGCTTCGGTCAAAGTACCCTTCATCCTCATAGAACAAATATAGGCGTCGCTCAAGGGGAAGCTGCTCAATTGTGTCAGCTGGTCTAATATCAGACGTGCGCCTGTCGGGAACGAGCACGCTGTCGCTCACGAGCATGTCTTTCGATCTGTACTCGTAGGCTTTTCGCGCCTATGCTGAATCTATGGCAAAGCTACAGGAAAGCGTCGACACCGAACGAATCGACTGGACAGATTGTCCGCTGGTCGAAATCATTCCCGGCAAGGTGAGCGGCGCGCCGCTGCTGAAGGGAACACGATTGCCGGCTGACACCGTATTGAGCAACTTTGAAGCCGGTTCGCCGGTAGATGAGATCGTGGACAATTTCGATATCTCGGAGCAGACAGTACGTAATCTCCTGAGCTACGCGGCCGCTAAGAAGAACCAGCTGTGAAGGTTCTGTTCGACCACAACGTACCGAAGCGGCTGCGGACGCTACTTCCCGGCCATACCGTAAGCACGTCACGCGAGATGCGCTGGAACGCGCTCAAAAATGGCGAATTGTTGAACGCCGCCGAGGAACACGGCTTTGATGCCATGGTCACAGGGGACAAAAACATGAGCTACCAGCAGAACTTGCAAAGTCGCAAGCTGGCGCTCATCGTTCTTGCGGATATGGACTGGCCGACGCTGAAGCAGAATCCTGCCCCGATCTTGGCGGCAATTGACCGGGCCACGTCAGGAAGCTTCACGCGGCTCACGGAGCCTGCCCGCCCGCTCCGTGACAACCCTTTCCGCGCTGGGCTATAACAAGCCTTTGACAATTCGGTCCTGCACGGGCCGCGGTCAAAGAGGGAGCGACATGGCGACAGCGGCGGTGGGCAAGGGGCTGGAAGGCGTTACGGCGGCGAACTCCGGGGTGTGCTGGATTGACGGCGAAGCGGGGGTGCTCGCCTACCGCGGCATCGACATCCACGAGTTGGCCGAGCACTCGGCGTTTGAGGAAACCACCTACCTGCTGTGGCACGGCAAGCTGCCGAGCCGGGCCGAGCTCGACGCGTTTTCACGCGAGCTGGCCGAAGCGCGCGAGCTTCCCGCGCCCGTTCTCGCGATGATGCGGCAGTTCCCACGCGAAGCGACCCCGATGGAAGTGCTGCGCACGGCCGTCTCCGCGCTCTCGTTTTACGATCCGGACGAGAAGGCGACAGACCACGCGAGCAACCTGCGCAAAGCCTTCGCGCTCACCGCGCAGCTGCCCATGCTGGTTGCCGCGTGGGACCGCATCCGCAACGGCAAGGAGCCGGTCGCGGCGGACAAGTCGCTTTCGCACGCGGGCAACTTCGTGTGGATGCTGCGGGGGGAAGCGCCGTCCGAAACAGCGGCCAAAACCATGGATGTCGCGCTGATCCTCCATGCCGACCACGAGCTGAACGCCTCGACCTTCGCTGCGCGGGTGATCGCCGCGACCCTGGCCGACATGCATTCGGCGATTACCGGCGCGATCGGCGCGTTGAAAGGACCGCTGCACGGCGGCGCAAACGAGGCGGTCATGCGCATGCTGTTCGCGATCGAGGAAGCCGGGGCCGATCCGGTCGAGTACGTCCGCACCATGCTTGCCGAGAAGAAGAAAGTTTCTGGCTTCGGCCACCGCGTGTACCACACCGAGGACCCGCGCGCGACGCACCTGCGCCGTATGTCCGAACAGCTGGGCCGCGCCGACGGCAACCCGAAGTGGTTTGAGATGTCGCAGGCCATCGAGCAATTCATCAAAGCGGAAAAGAAGCTCAACGCGAACGTGGATTTTTACTCCGCCTCGACCTACACCACGCTCGGCATCGCGCTCGACCTGTTCACGCCGATCTTCGCGGTGAGCCGGGTCGCCGGGTGGGCCGCGCACGTGCTGGAGCAGCTGGACGACAACCGGCTGATCCGCCCCCGCGCGGAGTACACGGGGCCGGAGTACCCGGCCCGTTATGTGCCTGTCGAGAGCCGCTGATCTACTTCCGGCTCGCGGGCGGCACAATGCCGTTCATGCGCAGGTACTCGACCATCTGCCCGTAGTGGTCGTTCGGGTGCGCGATGGCCAGCACCGCGGTGCTCAGGTGCGTCTTCGCCACCGCCGAGCTGCCCTGGAACGCGTTTTCCGGCGTGATGGTCGCGATGGCCTTGTGCGCGTATTTGAAAGAATCCTTTAGGGTATCCAGGATCTGATCCCGATCAGTCAGCGCTTCGACCGCTTTCGGATCCTTGCCGCCCGGCACGCCCCAATCCCGGAACAGGTCGTAGTTCGCGGCGGACACATGGTTGATTTCCTGGGCGAAGGTGCGGACGCCGCTGAATGTACCGATTTTCGGGGAAGGTGCGAAGTTGAATTTTTCGGCCGGCATGGCTTCCGCCGCGCTGATGACCGGCGTTTCCGCGTTGGTCAGCAGCTTGTCGAGCACCTCGGCCGGGGCGGCTTGTGGGCCTCCGGCCGCAGCGGGCGCATCATGGGACGGGCTGCAGGCCGAAAGCAGCAGCAGGCCGGAAAAGGCAACGGGGAGAATCAATCGGGAATGCATAGCAAAGAGCTCCTGAAGGCGTGTTCGATCTCGCGCCAAGGCTAGCAGAATCGCCGGCTAGCGGGCGTAATCTAACGGCTATGCAGCGCATTTACATGGACGCGAACGCCACGACCCCGCTGGACCCCGAGGTGTTCGAGGCGATGCGCCCATGGCTGATGGGCTCCTTCGGCAATGCTTCGTCGATCCATCACTACGGGCAGCAGGCGCGCATGGCGGTGGAGCGCGCGCGGGAGGAAGTCGCGGCGGCGCTCGGCGTGCGGGCGAACGAGATCGTATTTACCGGCGGCGCGACCGAAAGCGACAACCTGGCGCTGTTCGGCGTGGTGGCGAAAGCGCTGGACGCGGGCGAACCGGCGCACCTGATCACGAGCGCAATCGAGCACCACGCCGTGCTCCACGCGGCTGAAGCTTTGGAGCGGCGCGGCGCGAAAGTCACCTACCTGCCCGTGAACGGCGAAGGCGTGGTGGACCCGGACGATGTGCGCCGGGCCCTCAGGCCCGATACCCGGCTCGTGAGCCTGATGCTTGCCAACAACGAGACCGGGGCGTTGCAGCCCGTTGCGGAGGTCGCGCGCATCGCGGCGGAGGCGGGCGTGCCCGTGCACACCGATGCCGTGCAAGCCGTCGGCAAGATTGCCGTGCAGCCGAAAACGCTGGGCATACAGATGCTGAGCCTTTCCGGCCATAAGCTGCACGGCCCGCAAGGCGTGGGTGCGCTGTGGGTGGGGCGCGGCGTCCGCCTGCAGCCGCTGCTCTACGGCGGCGCGCACGAGCGGCAGCGCCGGGCGGGCACGGAGAATCTTCCAGGAATCGTAGGATTGGGCACGGCGGTCCGGCGCTCAGGCGCGGCCCTGCGCGAGGGTGAGTGGGACCGCGTGGCCGCCATGCGGGACCGCTTGGAGCGCGGGCTGCTCGCGGCCGTCCCGGAGTGCGGCATCAACGGCCCGTCCGCACCCGGCGCGCGCCTGCCGAATACGACCAATCTCTGGTTCGACCACCTTGAAGGCGAAGCGCTTGTGATCGCACTCGATCTAAAAGGCTTGGCGCTTTCGGGCGGCTCTGCCTGCGCATCCGGGGCCACCGAGCCCTCGCACGTGCTCACCGCCATGGGCCTGAGCGCGCACCGCGCCCGCGCCAGCCTGCGTTTTTCCCTCAGCCGCATGACCACGGACGAAGAGGTCGACCGTGCGCTGGAGCTTGTGCCCGCCGCGGTGGCGCGCCTGCGCGAGCTGAGCCCAGTATTCGCCGGATGATCTAGGGCCGCGCGGCTGCCGGAGCCGGCTGGAGCTTGTGCGCGTTCTTGAGCGCGAGCCAGGTTTGTTGCGCTTGGGCGCTTTGCTCCTTTTCTCCGAGACGCGCGTACGCCTGCACCAACAAGTACCAGGCCTGCTCAAAACCGGAATCGCAGCGTACGGCGGCGTTGAGCTGTTCGGCGGCTTTCGCGGGCTGCCGGTCATGAAGCAGTATCTTGCCGGACTCGGTGTACGCGGCGGCATAGCAGGGGTTCAGCTCCAGAGCCTTGCCGAGCGACTGCTGTGCGGCCGCCGTGTCCTGCTGCGCTTCCTGGGCGAGGGCGAGCTGCTGAAAGGTGCGCGGCTGCCGGGGGTTGAGCGCGATGGCGGCTCGGTACTCCCCAATAGCCTCGTCGAGCTTGCCCAATCGGAACAGGGTGTTGCCGAGCAGGTAGCGCGCCGGGTAGGAGTTGGAGTCGAGCGAAACGGCTTTCACGAGGTCACGCTGCGCGAGCAGAAAGTCCGAACTGTCGAACTCACTTTCAGCAGCCGTAATGAGAAAGCCGGCGGAGTTGCCGTACACGGCGCGGTACTTTGCAAGCAGCGAGGTCACGTCCTGGTACCGACCCTGCAGCTGGAGTGTGTTGGCCAGCAGAAGCAGGGTTTGCTCAGCCGGGTAGGTCCGGAAAGCAAGCTCCGCGGTCCCCTGAGCACGCAAAAGCTGGTGGGCGGAAAGGTAGGTGACGGTGAACACCTGCAGCTCGGGGAGCGGGGTGGAGGCATCGGGACGGCACAGGGCCAGCAGGGCGGCGGCCTGCTCGGACTGCCCGGCGGCCAGCTTGTACCGGGCCAGGGATGCGGCCAAGCTGGTGTTTTGCGGCCAAAGGCGGTTTGCGCTTTCCAGGGCCTGCTCGGCCGCGAGCCTATCGCCGCCCGCGTCAAGAGCGCCGGCAAGCAGGAGGGCGACGCGCGGATCGCACACCGCGTTCGGGCGCAGCGCATCGGCTGCCGCGGTGAAGTTGCCGCTTTCTATCGAGCTGCCGGCTTGCGCCAGCAAGCTTTGGAGCTCCGATGCTGCCGGGCAGGTCGCGGTCGGCGTCTGCGTTTGCGCCCGGGCTGCCGGTGCCGGGGCAGCGGACAACGCGAACGCGGCGATGAGGAAGCTGAGTTTCATGCGCGGGTTTCGGAGCAGACGCTTTGCCCATTGGAAACCGGACAGCTCTCAACCGTACAGGCAAATCGTTCGCGCGGGCGGCGAGGGTGCCGGCCGCCCGGAGGGAG
>CAXTSB010000031.1:0-14376 GCA_964246845.1 uncultured Acidobacteriaceae bacterium | reverse complement strand
CACACCTCCCCCCCAAGCGCGGGCGGGGGGGGGTGGGGGGGGGGGCCCCCGCGAAGTGAGCGCGCTCAGAACTCGAGGCGCAGGCTGAGCTGTATCTCACGGGCCGGCCCCGCCGTGCTGACAAAACCGAATGTGCTGTCGTTCACGTCGGTGTCCAGGTTGGAAAAGTTGACGCGGTTGAAGGTGTTGAAGAAGTCGCCGCGGAAAGTAAGCCGGGCCTGCTCATAAAGCTGCCAGCTCTTATCCAGCGAGAAGTCGATATCCGATGCTCCGGGACTTTGGATGTTCTGCACCCCGGCGTTGCCCTGCACACCTTCCGCTGTGACGGCGGTCACATTTTGGGTATTGAAGTAGGGTCCGAGCCGGAAACGCCGGCCCAGGTTGCTGTGGAGGTCGCTGTTGTTGATTCTGCCGGAAACATTCGGCAGCGCGTTCACGAAGATCCCTAAATTCTGGTTCGAACCGAGCGTTTCCCACGGCCCGGAATGGATGGACGCGATGCCGCTCAGCTCCCAACCGCCCACGGTTTCATCCAGCAGGCGGTTGCCGTTCAGGAACGGCTTGCCGTGCCCGAAAGGCAGCTGGTACAGGCCGTTTGCAGTAAACAGCTGGTTCAGGTCGAGGGCGCAGTGACCGTAGTCCAAGCTCAGATTGAGCGGGTGCCAGCTGAACTGGTCCTGCCACGGCGTGCTGAGGCATTTGGAGAACGTGTAGGAGCCGAGCAGCGAGAAGCCCGACCGGAACTGCCGCTCCACCCGGCCGACAACGCCGTGATAGATCGAGGAGCCCTCGTTTGTATTTTGCTGGACGCCGTTGTAGTTGGGGTAAGGCAGGGAGCCGTCCGGGTTCAGCGGATTCAGGTTGATGCGCGTTTCAATGTGGCGCCCGGCACTGGCGATGTAGGAGGCCTCAAGCAGCCAGTTGCCGATGGTTTGATCGAGCGCCAAGTTCCACTCATAGGTGTAGGGAGTGGTGTTGAAGCGGTTTTCAAACGAAGAGGTAGGCAGGCCCCCGGGCAGGTTCGGCTGGAACAGCTGGCCCAGGGTGAAGTTGAGCGGCTGGACGACCGGCTGGGCCGGGTTGAACACGGCGGGCCGAGTTACAGCGGGCGTGTTGTTATAGCCATTCACTAGATAAAACTGCGTGGTATCGACCTCCACCTCGTACTGGTTCACGTTGGCTTGGAGGTAATAGATTCCGAAGCCGCCCTTGATGTCGGTCTTGCCCCGTGAATCCACCAGATAATTGAAGCCGACCCGGGGTGACACATTGGAGTAGACCGGGAACACCTGGTTGCGTCCAAGGCCGAGCGCATTGGTTGCCGGATAACTTAAATCCTGGCCCGTGGCGAGATCAAAGGTACCCACGCGGTTCGCTGTATCGACCGGCTCGGAATGGTGGTCATAGCGGATGCCGAGGTTCAGATTGAGCTTATTTGTCGCTTTGATGTTGTCCTGTACGTAATAGCCCTGGTACCAGCTGCGAAGGTTCAGCGTTGGATCGCCGATGGCCGTAGTGGCAGAATCAGGGATGCCGAGTAGGAGATCGGCGATCGAGTCGCCCGAGTAGGAGCCGTTGAAGTTCAACGAAGTCGCCGCCCAGTCCTCATACAGGTAAATGGGGTCATAGCGGATATCGGTGCCGATCGAGATGCTTTGCTTCCCTTTTTGCAGCAGCAAGGAGTCAGTCCAGGCAAACAAGCCTTCGCGCACGATCTCCGTGCCGCCGCTTGAGCCCGGGCTGCCATAGCCGGAAAAGTTCAAGGAAGGCGGCCCGAACGAGCCTGCCTGATCTTCCTCGTTCAAGAGACCGAGCGGGTTGGCCTGGGTCGAGTCGAACCCGTCTACACGGTTCTGGCCGGTGGAGGTATGGCTCCAGCCGAAATGAAAGTTGTTGACCAGGTTGGGCGAGAAGGTATGGGAGTAGCCGACGGCCAGGTTCTTCGGGTCTGTCGGAAATACCTGAGTGCGGGTCGGCGTGAAATTGCCGACGGTTGTGTCCTGGCTTTGGAGGGTGAAGCGCGCGAACACGGTGTTGGCCGGGTTGATGGTGTAGTCGATGCGGCCCGTTTCCTGGTTCCAGTTGTCCCGGGTGTTGGAAAGGTTGAAGTAGTTCGAGTTGTTCTGGTAAGCACCGTTCGCGAGCGGAAAGTAATTCAGAACCCGCTGCGCAACCGGCGAAATCTGGTTCGCGGGAATGATGTTGTTCGTGAAAGGCATGCCGGTGGCCGGGTTGTAGATCGGCCTCGCGATTGCTGAAAAGTCGCCGGTTCGCTGCGCGGCTGTCGGGACGATGTTGAAGTTGTCCACCGGCTGGATCTGGCGGAAGCCTTCGTAGTTCAAGAAGAAGAAAATCTTGTTCCGCTTGATCGGGCCGCCGAAGCTGCCGCCGAACTGGTTCTGGTGGAACGGGGGCGCCGCACCCACGTCGAAGTAGTTCCTGGCGTCGAAAGCATTGTTGCGCAGGAACTCGTACGCGGTGCCGTGGAAGCTGTTGGTGCCGGACCGGGTTACGGTGTTGATGAACGCTCCACCGTTTCCGAACGCGGCGGAAGACCCGATCTGCTGGACGTTGAACTCCTGGATCAAATCGACCGAAGGCAGCAGACCTTCCGCGCCGTACCAGGCATTGCGGGTTTCCACGCCGTCGTACAGGTAGCTGTTGTCGTCTTCGCGCAGGCCGCCGATGGATACGCTCACCGTGGTCCCGCTGGCCGCGCCGAACTGCGAAGCGGGCGAGCTGACGCCGGGCACGACCGGCTCCACGCCCGCCGAAAGCTGCGCGAGCTGGAGAAAGTCGCGGCCGTTCAACGGCAGCCCGACAATCTGCTGGTTCTGGATCACTTGCCCCTGGTTGGTCGTTTCCGGGTCGATCAGCAGCGACGACGCGGAAACGTTCACCGTTTGGGTTTCAGCACCCGGGGTCAGCGAGACATTTTGCTCTGACTGCTGATTGACAAGCAGCGTGAAGGGCGCGAGATTCTTAGTGCCGAAGCCCTGGCCGGTGACTTGGAGGGTGTATGTACCGGGCGGCAGTTCCGGGATGCGGTACAGCCCCGAACCATCGGAGGTGACCGGACGGCTCACGCCTGTTCCCGTATTGGTCGCTGTCACGGTCGCGCCGGGCACCACCGCGCCGCTCGGGTCGGTGACGGTGCCGGTGATGGCGGCCGTCGTGCCCTGGGCCCGGGAGGTCCGGCCGCCCGCGAGCAGGAGCACCGCGCAGGCGGCGGGCACGAGCATGCGTCGCGAAGAAAATAGGGTTGAGCGTGAATAGGGGTGCACAGGATGGCCTCCGTGTTGGGGTGCAAGGTGCTGCCTTCAGGCGCGGAACGCATTGTCGGCTGACGGACGCGCGGCCGTTCTGACAGAAGCAGGAACTGTCGTGGTACGCGCGTTAAAAATCAAAAACTTGAAATTTTGTGTAACCACCCGCCGTGATTAGCGTCCCCATTCTGGACACTGCCGTCGGACGCTGTCAAGCAGCCGCGGCTACCAGACCAAAGTCGTCAGCGAGTCCCCAGGCAGGGCAAGCTCCAGGGCGTCGCTCCCCAGGCGGCATTGCAGCTGCCGCGGCACGGCATTTTTGTTGGTCATGACAAGGACGCGGCTGCCGTCTGTGTTTTCAGCCGCGATGTGCGATATGCCGGCCACTTCGCCCGAGGAGGCGAACACCCGCGCGCCGCGCCGCATGTGCTTGGCAAAGTGCATAAAGGCCCGGTACTGCCCGCTGTATGCCAGCTGCTTGGTCCCCGAGTTGACCGTGACAAGCCCGCCGCAGCGGAACGGCCCGATGTTCGGCAAGCCCTTTTCGTCCAGCAGCAGGTTCCAGCAGATGATGCAGCGCGCCCAGTTGCGCAGGATGCCGGTAAACTCCGCACCCCAGCGGGTCCACTCCGTCGCGTAGCGCGGGTTTTCAACGTCCGGGCCGCCCTCGGTCCAGTAGGCGTGCTTCGACGGAAACGCTTCATGCACGCGGGTCATCGCGTCGGGCGAGCCGACATACCCGTGCCAGGCGATGCCATCGACGTACTTATACACGTCCGCATCGCTCAGCTCGTCCAAGGCCCGGCCCCATAGGTTGTAATTATGGTCGATGATCCAGATTTTGGTATCGAGCGAAAGCTTCTCAAAGGCCGGCCCTAAGTGATCGCCGACAAAAACCATCTCAAACTGCTGGCCCCAGATAGCCTGCGGCATGGACCCGTTCTGGTGCGTATCGGACTCGTTCTGGATGCTGACCGCGCGGATTTTGACGCCTTCGGCCCCGTAGCCCTGCACAAACTTAACGAAGTACTGAGCATAGGCGGCGAAATACGTGTCCAGCATCGCCCCGCCGATCAGCGACTTATTATCTTTCATCCAACTCGGCGGCGACCAAGGCGAGCCCAATAGGTATAAATCGGGGCAGGCGGCCACGGCTTCCCGCAGTACCGGCAAGATGTACGCGCGGTCGTGCTCGATGGAGAAATGTTTTAAGTCCGGATCCGGATCACCAGTGTCGTCATAGCTGTAAGCCGAGCGCGAGTAATCGCTTGAGCCGAGCGGCACCCGGCCCACGGAAAGTCCGAGTCCGTCGGCCCCGTACAAGTCGCGCAGCAGCGCCTGCCGTGCACCCGCTTCCTGTTGACTCATCAGCCAGCAAGCGGCATCGGTAAACGCCCCGCCGAAGCCGAGAAGCTCCTGGGAGCGCTGGTCCGGGTCAAGCTCGATGCCCTCGGCCGAGGCTTGCTTCCACGGCTGCCACGCGGGCGGGGCAGCCGGCTCGTGCAATTTGCCCGGCGCGGTCACCCAAGCCCGCACCGGCTTGGCGTCGCCGCGCGCCCGCGCGGCCAGCAAGGCCGCCCCGAGGCCGCCCACAAACGTGCGCCTGTTCCAGCTGCTCATGCCCGTTCCTCCATGGGCGCGGCCGCGCCCCCTCTACACAGCCGCCAAGCTACCACTCCCGCACGGGAAAAACCAGGGCTTTCCGCCGCCGACCGGCTGGTGTGAAGCCGCACAGCGGGTACTGCACGAAAGTAAGTTGACAGCTCGGCCCGCGCTCCTGTTCCATGGCTTACGCCGGTAATACTTTCACAAAACCTCGGCTGGACCGGGTAATGCTGATCGGCAGCCTCGCCGCTCGGAGGCAGACAGCAACCGGCTGTGTATCACTTTTCGGAGGCAGCTTTGACGCTCAACAGCAGGCAAATCCTGGCGGCGCTGGCACTCGGCTTCGGCTGCACGGTATCCGGCACGGCGCAAACCAGCGGCGGCACGATCGCCGGCAGCGTCGTGGACCCGAGCGGCGCGCTGGTGCCCAATGCACAGCTGCACGCGAGCGGCGTCGACACCGGCTCCACATACGACGCGGTGACCACCTCGTCAGGGGATTTCCATTTCCCGCAGATGCAGCTCGGCCGCTACGACATCAAGATCACCGCGCCCGGCTTCCAGGATCAAGTCGTCGGCGGTGTGCTGGTGACCACCGGCAACGTCGCGCCGGTGAACGTCCATCTTGCAACCGGTTCGGCAAGCGAGTCCGTCACCGTGAACGAGAGCTCGCCGGTGGTGCAGACGGAGAACTCCGAGGTGAGCAACACCGTGTCAAGCCGGCAAATTGTGGAGCTGCCCTTGAGCCTCGGCGGCCAAGGGGCGACGCGGTCGGTGGAGGCATTTATTTTTCTCGCGCCCGGCACCGTCGGCCCCGGTACTGCCGGTTCGACCTCAGGCGCGTTCCAAGCGAAAACCGCGGGCGGACAGAATTTCGGCACGGAAGAGCTGCTCGACGGCATCAGCGTGCGCCGCTTGGACAGCGCTTCCGCATTCGACGAGCACGCGCCCAGCGTGGAAGCGCTCAATGAGCTGAAGGTGACTACCTCGATCGTCCCCGCGACCCTGGGCCGGACCTCGGGCGGCGTGGAAAATTTCAGCACAAAGGGCGGCACCAACAAATATCACGGCACCGGCTTTGAAATTTTCCAGAACGAAGACTTGAACGCCAATCTTTATTTCAACAAGCTCTTCCTTTCCGAGGGCGGCGACCCCGCGAACCTGCAGCGTCCGGTCGACAAGCGCAACGACTACGGCGGCACCATCGGCGGTCCCATTCACATTCCGCACCTGTACAACGGGCGCGACAAAACCTTCGGCTTTTTCTCGTATGAGCAGTTCCGGGAGGCGCAGTCCGGGGTTGCGATCAGCGCCGTGCCGACGCCGGCCGTACGCAACGGCGACTTTTCCGCGCAGCTTACCGCGACGCCGGACGGCAATACGATCGACTGCACCGGACGCCCGGTGTTCCGCGGCGCGATCCTCGACCCGGCGACCACCTCGACTGTCTTCAACCCGCGTCTCGGGTCCGTGCAGCCTTGCCGCAACCCGTTTCCCGGCAACATCGTGCCTACATCGCGTTTCAGCCCGACGGCCAACACGATCCTTGGGTTTCTGCCGCTTCCGAACCAGGGAACGCCGGGGCAAACGACCCAGAACTACAGTTACAGCTCCAGCTTCCCGGTCCTGAACACGCTGTTCACCATCCGCGTCGACCACAACCTGAGCGAGCGGTCGCACATCTTCGTCAGCTACTCCGACCGGGACAACGACATCCGCAACGGTTTTCCGCCCTACCCCGGCCCGGGCGGCGGCGTGCAGCTGCAGCATGCGTACCAAAAGTATCTCCGTTTCGGCAGCGACTTTGCCGCCACGCCCACCTCGTTCAATCACTTCATTATCGGGCTCAATCGGCTGTATCAGCTCAACACGGCCGCCTCGGTGGGTGCCGGCGTGTCGGATTACGACGCGCTGCTCGGCATCCGGGGCGCGAGCGGCCCTGCCTTTCCTTCCATCTCCTGGGCCAGCACCTTTGTGCCCACCTACAACAGCCTGGGCTACAACAACGACTCCATCCAACCGGTGAACACCGCTGAGGTCGCGGATACGTTCACCAAGGTCCTGGGCCGCCACACTCTGAACTTCGGATTGGACTTCCGTAAGGACCAGTTCACCAACGAAGACCGGGGCGGGAACTCCGGCACGCTCTCCTTTTCCCAGTTCCAAACCGCCGACGCCCCGAACACGACCGCGACCGGCGACGGGTTCGCCAGCCTGCTGCTCGGGCAGGTGAACCGCGGCACCATCGGTATCCAAAGCCGCGCGCCTCGCTTCGGCCAGAACTACTTCGCGGGCTTTGTCCAGGACGACTTCAAGGTCACACGCAACCTGCTTCTGAACCTGGGCCTGCGCTACGACGTGGACCAGCCGCGCAGCGAGGCGCACGGCAACGTTTCCAACTTCAGCCCGACGCTGCCGAACCCGGCCGCGGGCGGCTTGCCGGGCGCGCTGTACTTCGCCGGCAACGGACCGGGCCGTATCGGCGGCTCCGGTAAGTTCGCCGAAACGTACAAGAGGGACTGGGCGCCGCGTATCGGCTTTGCCTACGCGCCCGGGTCGAGCAAAGGGACGACCGCGGTCCGCGGCGGCTTCGGCATCTACTACGCACCGCTGGACTATTCGGATTTCGGCGCCGCCAGCCTGCTCGGCTTTTCCGCCAACCCCAGTTTCCAAAACCAGGACAACTTCACGCAGGCCTTTGCCCTGGACCAAGGCTTCCCGGGCTATGCGCCCCCGCCCAACCTTGACCCCAGCCAGAACCTCGAGCAGGAGCTCGGCGGCGGGCTCGCCGCGCAGTACATCGCCCGCAGCTTCGGGCGTCCGGCCCAGGTGCTGAATTGGGGCTTGCAGGTACAGCAGCAGATCGCGCAAGACCTGATCTTCACCATCGGCTATATCGGCACTTCAGCCTCCCACCTGCACTCCGACCTGCTCCAGGTAAACGACCTCAACCCTTCCCTGTTCTCGCTCGGCCAGCAAACGTTGAGCGCGACGGCGACGACCACGCCTTTCCGAGGATTTACGGGATCGCAAGGGCAGGCGCTGCGGCCTTTCCCGCAGTACAGCAACATTTACTCGAGCGGCGGCTTGGAGAACCTGGGCCACTCCAACTACAACGCCTTTACGGCCGAGCTTGAGCGCCGCTTCCATAACGGGTTCAACCTCTTGGCGGCGTACACCTGGTCCAAGACCCTCACGGATGCCGACTCGACCCTGCCGGTCTTTTCCGCATTCGACACGAGCCCGGGCAGCGTACAGAATCCCTATAACTTGAAGGGCGAGAAGGCCCTCTCCTTCCAGGACACGCCGCAAAACTTCGTCGTGAGCTACCTGTACGAACTGCCGGTCGGCAAGGGCCGCAAGTATCTTAACCACACCAATCCCGTCGTCAACGCGGTCCTGGGCGGCTACCAGGTGGGCGGCATCGACCGCTACCTCAGCGGCCAGCCGACGGCGTTTGCCTGCGCCAACAACCAGACCCCCGTGCCCGCCACCCTGGCCTGCCTGCGATACAATATCGCTCCGAACTTCGTGAACCGCACCCCCGGCGCGAACAGCGGCAACCCGCGCACCCGGCAAGCGTTCAACCCGGCCGCATTCACCAACCCGAGCTTGGTTCCGGGCGATCCGAACGCTCCCTTTGTCCTGGGCACATCGCCGAGGGTCAACGGCGGCTACCGCTCCCCCACGTACCTGAACGAGGATTTCTCGATCATCAAACAGCTCGCCAATCTGGGGGAGTACGGCACCCTGATCCTGCACGTGGACCTGTTTGACGCCTTCAACCGGACGCACTTCAACGGGCCATCAACTGATCCGAACGACCCGGCCACGGACGCAAGCCCGTCCGGCCATTTCGGCTCCACGACAGGCGCCTACGGCCAGCCGTCCACACGGCAGTTCATCCTTCGTTACACCTTCTGACTTGCGGGCGTTTCCTCGCGCCCGCTAGGCTTGGTTCGTGATTTCACTCCTGCTTTTAGCGCTTGGCGGCTTCCTGCCGCCCTTCACCGGCCAAGACGCTCCGCCGCGCTCGGCCGCCGCGCCAAGCGAGACGGCCCTCGCGCAGATGCAGGCGGGCACGGAAGCCATGCGGGCGGGCCATGTGGAGGAAGCTGCCGCGGACTTCGAGCAGCTTACGGCAGCCGCGCCCCGCTTCCCCGAGGCCTACCTGAACCTGGGCCTGGCGCTCAGCCAGCTGGGCCGCAACGAGGATGCGGCCCGCTCACTCGAAAAAGGGATCGCTCTGAAGCCCTCGATGCGCGGCGCGCACCTGTTTCTAGCGATCGCGCAATACCGTTTGAACCGCCTCGAACCGGCAAACACAGCCATCCACGCTGAAACCGCACGGTTCGCAAGCGACGCGCAAGCCTGGATGTGGCAGGGCATCATCGGACTGGCCCTGGGACGCAACGCGGAAGCCGTGGAAGCGCTCGACAAAGCCGCATCGCTCGACCCCGGCAGCGTCGACATCCTGTACCACCGGGGGCGGGCCGCGCTTGAGCTTTCGCGCCAAAGCTACGATCAGATGTTCAAGCAGGACCCGCACTCCTGGCACGTCCATCAGGTGTTGGCCGAGGCCGACGTTGAATCCGGGCGCGATGCCGACGCGGTAGGTGAGTACCGGGAGGCGATCGCCGCGGCACCCGCGCAGGGCGGCTTGTACGAAGCGCTGGGAAGCTCGCTGTGGCGGCTGGGCAAGCAGGACGAAGCGCAAGCAGCTTATGAGCAGGGGCTGAAGATCGACCCCGGCGACGTGCTCACCTTGTACAAACTCGGCTGCCTGCGTGTGGACCAGTCGGACGCGGCGGGCGGCAAGCCTCTGCTGGACCGCGTGCTCGCCGCCGACCCGTCTTTAAAGCTGACGCGGTATTACCTGGGCCGAGCCGAGTACCAGCTCGGCAACGACGATGCGGCGGTCAAGGACTTTGAACAAATGCTGGCGGACAACGCCGAGGACGACACGCGCAAGCAGGTGTACTTTCAGCTCTCGCGCGTGTACCGCCGGATGCACAATGCTGCGGCTTCCGAGCAGGCGCAGGAGCAGTACCGCATTCTTGACCAGCGCGGGAAAACGGCTCTCGAAGAAAAGCTGAAGCAGCGCCAACTACGCGGCGACCGCGACACCAACCTGCCTGTGACGGTCGAGGACGATACCGCCGGCCGGCCCTGAGCTTCAGTCCTCTACGTCGGCGGCCGCGAGCACGAATCCGGCATCGGCGAGCGCGCTGCGCATCGGCTGCCCGCAGGCAGGTTCGGCCAGCACCCGGGCGCGCCCAGGCTCGACCGACGCCACACGCACCCCGGGCACCTGCCCGAGCGTACGCTCGACCGCGCCGACCGCGTCCTCGGCATCCATGCCCGTGATCTCAAGAAGCTGTGTGTGATAGTCCGCCATTGCCGTTCTCCTTACCCAGCCTTATCGGCTGCAAAGGCACGGAGCATGAGCCTGGGCCGCTCTGTCTTGCAAAAGTGCCTTGAGGCTGGCCGCCGCGGAGATCGAGTGAAGCCTTTGCGCCGACCCCGCGTCCCACAGGAGAACCAGTTTCGAGAAAGCTGCCCATTGAAGCCGAGTCGCCTGAGCCTTCTTGTCCTCCTTCTGATTGCCGCCTGCGGGCGAAATCCCGCGCACGCGCCGGCAACGGCCTCCATGCGGCCCGCGGTCACCCTGGTTGAAGGCATCGGTGACAACAACTTCCTGATCCGGACCACGAGTGCCGAGGCCCAGGCCTTCTTCCATCAGGGCTTTGCCTATATCTACGCGTTCAACTTCGACGAGGCCCGCCGTTCCTTTGAGCGGGCGGCGGCTCTCGATCCGGCGGCCCCCATGCCGCTCTGGGGCTTAGCCCTCGCGGTCGGACCCAATTACAACGACACCGCGCCAGGCCCTGAGCGGCGGCGGCAGGCCTACGATGCGGTCACGAAAGCACAAGCGCTTGCTGTAAACGGCTCCGCGAAAGAACGCGACTACATCCAAGCGCTCGCCCGTCGATATGGTCCCGCGACTCCGGCTTCGCAGGACCACCCCTTGATGGGCGAGCAATACGCACAGGCCATGGCCGCGCTCGCGGCGAAGTATCCTGACGACCTTGAGGCTGCCACCCTTTCCGCTGAAGCGCTCATGGACCTCAATGCGTGGAATCTTTACTCGTCCACGGGCGTCCCGCGGCCCGGCACCGCCGCCATTGTCGCGACCCTCCAGTCGGTGCTTGCGCGCGACCCCGACCACATCGGCGCGAACCACTTGCTGATCCACGCCGTCGAGGCTTCCGCGCATCCGGAGCTCGGCCTCGCAGCGGCCCGGCGGCTGCCCGGGCTCGCGCCGTCCGCGGGCCACCTCGTGCACATGCCGTCCCACATCGGGCAGCACATCGGCGACTATCACGGCTCCGCGGAAGCAAACCGGCAGGCAATCGACGTGGACGACGCGTACTACCGCACGCAGGGCAACCCGCCTATTGGAACTCTGGCCTATGACAGCTACCGCGTACACAATCTGTATTTCCTCATCGCCGGCTGCAATATGGAAGGCAATGACGCCTGCTCGCAGCAAGCAGCCGCTCACCTCGCCGGCTATGTCAGCCCCGCCGTGCCTTCCGGGGCGATGAACCCGTGGTTCCTGGCGTCGGAGCCGTGGATGCAGGTGCGCTTCGGGCATTGGCAAGGCATCCTCGCTTCGCCGCAGCCGCCCGCGTCCGCCCCGCCCGTTCTTGCCGCGATGACACTGTATGCGCGCGTCTGCGCGTTTGCCGCGACCAAGCAAATGCCCCAAGCACAGGCGGCCCTCGACGCGCTCGCGGATGCCCAACGACGGCTGCCCCCGAACCCGCCCACGGATTTCGGCACGCCGGCTGTTCCCATCTATACACTTGCCCGCTTGGTCGCGGAAGCCCGCCTGCTGGAAGCCGAAGGCAGGCTCCCTGCCGCGATCGAGATGTGGCACAAAGCCGTCGCCTTACAGGACCGGTTCGGCTACAGCGAGCCCCCGGACTGGTACTATCCCGTCCGCGAGTCCCTGGGCGGCGCGCTGCTCCGTGCCCGGCAGCCAAAGCCGGCCGAAGCCGTGTTCCGTCAAGACCTCGCGCGGAACGCCGGCAACGGGCGGTCGCTTTGGGGGCTTTGGCAGTCGCTGCTCGCCGAGCACCGCGAGGCGGAAGCCGTCCAGGTTCAGCACCAGTTCACGGCCGCCTGGGCGCATGCCGACGGCCCGCTCACACTTGACGCCCTGTGACAACCGCCCAAACTGAAAAAGCCGCTCAAGGCGGCGTTGTGCATGGTGGACGCGGTAGGAATCGAACCTACAACCTGTCGATTAAGAGTCGAATGCTCTGCCAGTTGAGCTACGCGTCCAGCTTCAGTACGCCCTGGGTTGGGCGCAGCACCAGGATAGCAGACCGGTGAAGCTACCGGATGGCCGGGGCGTCGAAGGCTTGGGGCAGCGCCGTCGGGAGCTCGCGCATATGGTTGAGCACACGCTCGGCACCGGCGGCCAGGAGCCGCTCGCCGTGGTCGGGGGTGCAGTGGCTGCCGCCCGTAAAGCCCCACACCCGCATACCGGCCGCGCGGGCCGCGCGGACGCCCGGCTCGGAGTCTTCCAGCACCAGGCAGGTGTGGGTGGGCGTGTGCATCCAGCCCGCCGCGTAGATGAATATGTCGGGCGCGGGTTTGCCGTGCGCGACGCGATGGACGCTCAGGATGTTCGGTGCGAAGTACGGGTAAAGCCCGACAAAGCGCAAGCCCTGCTCCAGCTTCGCCGGCGCGCTCGACGAAGCCACGACCCGCGGCAGGTGCAGCGCGGCCAGGACCTCATGCGTCCCCGCGACGGCTTGGAGGTCGTTCTCAAACGCATGGCCGACGCGCGCTTTCATCGCGGCGTAGTAAGCATCCGGGACTGGCCGGCCCCAGTCATGCGCGACCTCGGCAAGGATGTCGCGCTCCGGCCGCCCGGCGAACCGGCGGACCACGTCTTGCGGTGTGATCGGATAGCCGAGCCGCGTCAGCTCCTCACTGACCGCCGTGCACACCAGGATTTCGCTGTCGACCAGCACGCCGTCACAATCAAAGATAAGCAGCGCCGGGTCCGCCGCGATGGGCTCGATCATCTGTGTATTGTCGCCCATGCTGCGCTTTTTCCTGCTTATCATGCTCACCGGTTGCACGGCTGCGCCCTACGTCCCCTCGCCCTGGCGGGCCGAGGTGCCGCCCGCTGCGCGCGCCCTCGCCGACCCGCTGCCCCCTTCGCACGTGAATTTGCAAGCCGGCCGCGATGCCTACAACTTGTATTGCGCAAGCTGCCACGCCGAGGACGGCGCGGGACGGCGCGGGCGGCCCAGCCTGCGCACGGCGCGTGTGCGCGGCGAAACCGACGGCGAGCTGTACTGGATTCTCGAAAACGGCAGCAAGGGCCATGGCATGCCGGCGTGGCGCTCGCTCGGCGACACGAGCCTGTGGCAGTTGGTCGAGTACATCCGCTCATTGCCGCCCAGCCACGAGTAGACTGGCCCTCTATGGACCACCTGGCGAAACTGAACGAGGCAAGCGGGGGTGAGGCGGTGCGGCGGGCGGAGCTGGCCGCGAAGGGGGACCGGCTTGACCGCTGGTTTGCGGAAACCGGCAGCGCGGGCCTGCTGCTGCGGCGGCACGAAAACCTGGCCTGGGCCACCGCCGGGCAGTTCTCGGCGCGTGTGCTCATCCCGGGCGAGACCGCCGTGGGCGCATTGCTTTACCTGCGCGACGGCCGCCGGTTTGCGATCCTGCCCAACAACGAAGCGGCCCGGCTGGAACAAGAAGAGCTGCCGGGGCTGGGTTTTGAGCCGGTGGTTGCGCCTTGGCACGCGCTGGATTTCGCGTCAACCACCTCACTCCTCGCGGGCCGAGAAGTCGCGACAGATACCTCTTCGGGCAGCTTGCCGGTTTTTGATTTAGGTATTTTGCGCGCACCGCTGCATGCGGCCGAGGTCGCCCGCTTCCGTGCGCTGGGGGCGGCCGTCGCGCGGGTCGTATCTGAGTGCCTCCTCAGCCTCCAACCCGGCGTGAGCGAGTACGAGATGGAGGCGCGGGTGGCTGGGCGGCTCTTGACTGAAGGGATATTCCCTTCCGTTTTGCTGATGGCCGTCGATGACCGTATCCATACCTATAAGCACGCGGTAGCGCGCGGAGCCCGGCTCCGGCGGTTCGGCATGCTCAACCTGTGCGCGCGGCAGTGGGGCTTGGCGGTGTCCGTGACCCGCTTTGTCCACTTCGGCGCGCTGCCGGCCGAGCTTGCCGACGGCTTCCGGGTTGCGGCGGAGGTCAACGCGGCGCTGCAGCACGCCACCAGCCCCGGGGCGCGCGCGGACGCGCTGTTCGCGGTCGCCGCAGAGGCGTACGCGCGCGCGGGCGCGCCGGGCGAAGAGCAGCTGCATCATCAAGGCGGAGCGGCCGGCTACCTGGAACGGGAGTGGGTCGCGCCCCTCGCCGGCCGCGCGGTGGTGGTCGAGCCGCAAGCCCGTGGCTGGCCCCCGCG
>CAXTSB010000030.1:0-29185 GCA_964246845.1 uncultured Acidobacteriaceae bacterium | reverse complement strand
GGTTGAGCGTGACGGCGTGGTCCCACTGGCTCGGGTGCGCGTCGGAAGCAAAATCGTAGCGGTTCACAGAGTGGCCGAGCGGCTGGTGGTCGGTCGCGGCCGCGGCGGTGACGCCGGGCAGCCCGCGCAGGGTCTCGGCCGCGACCTGGATCTTGCGCTCGCCGTCCGCCGCGTCTTGCTTCGCGTGATAGCCCGTGAACTGCACATGGGTCATCAGGAGCCGGTCGGGTTGGAAGCCGAGCGGCTGATGGAGGAGCACCCACACGCTCGCGATAAGCCACCCGGCGGAAGCCAGCAGGACCAGCGTGAAGCTGAGCTGGGCCACGACCAGGAACCGGCCCGCGCGCTTGAGGCTGCCCGCCGAAGAGCTGCGGCCCGCGCCGCCGAAGTCGCGCACGAGCTCCGGGCGCAGCAGTCGGCGGGCGGGCAGCAGCGTAATCAGGACAACAACGGCAACCGCCGCGGCAACAGCGAACAGGACCACCGGCAAGCTCAACGAGGCATGCGCCAGCCGAGGCAGCCGCAGCGTGGGCGCGGCGCGGAGCACGCCGAGAATGCTTGATGCGAGCAGCAATCCGCAACCTACCCCGAGTGCGACCAATAAGCTGTTTTCGACCAGCATCTGCCGGAGCAGGTGACGCAAGCTTGCGCCCAGGGTCACACGCATCGCGAGCTCGTCACGGCGGCGGACGGCGCGGGCCAGCAGCAGGTTGGCGAGGTTGGCGCAGCCGATGGCGAGCAGCAAGCCGCATGCGCCGAGTGAGGCCCAGAGCGTGGTTTTCGTGTCCGCTCCCACAAGCCATTCAGCATAGGGCAGCATGCCGGGCGGGCGGCGGTAGCCGTCCACCGCGCCGTAATCGCGCGGGTTCTCAGCGCGGATTTGAAGGTCAGCTTGCTCCAGGTCGGCGCGGGCGGCAGCGAGGCTCACGCCCGGGCGCAGGCGGCCCAGCACTTCAAATGCACTGTCACCGCGGCTGTTTGGATTCTCTACAGAATTACAGCCGAGCTGCACGAACACGTCCGGCCCGCTCAGTCCCGCCAGGCCTTCCACCTTCTGCTCGACCGGCAGGACGCCCGTGATGGGAAAAGCTTTGCCGTCCAGTTCCAGCGAAACCGAGCCTACCGCACCGCCGCCCAGCCGCCGCCAGAACTCGCCGCTCGCGACCGCCTGCCGGGTGCAGTCGGCCTCGTTGCCCGTCATGGCCCAGCCATGGCCCTGAGCGAAACGCGCGCCGAGCGTCGCGAGAAAGTTCTGTGTCACCCCGAGGATGCGGTCCGCCTCCACGCCGCGCACCGGCTGCTGCGCGGGGCTCCACTGGCGGTAGGCGGCGAGCGAAGCAAAGGACCGCGAGCGCGTTTGCCAGTCCTGGACGGTCGGCACGGAGGCGATGCCGTCCGGCACAGGCCGTATCGCCACCAGCCGGTTCGGCTCGGCGAACGGCAGCGGCCGCAGGAGCACCGCGTCCAACACGGCAAACAGCGCGGTCGGCGCTCCCAGCCCCAAGGCCAGCGTGAGCACGGCAGTCGCCGTAAATCCGGGTACGTGCCCGAGCCGCCGGACGGCATACTTCAGGTCCGCCGCAAGCGCCCGCAGTCGGGGCCACTGCCATACCACGCGGCTGCGCTCCCGAATCAGCACCGGGTTCCCGAACGCGACCCGCGCGGCGCGTCGGGCTTGCTCCGGGTGCAGCCCTTCGGCGATCAGCGCGTCTGTTTTTTCGTCGAGATGCGCGGCGATCTCCTCCGCCAGCTCCCGCTCCATGCGGCGGTGCTTTCCGAACCAGGTGAACCAAGACGTCAACCAGGCCATGCGCTCCCTCCCGTGCCGTGCGTCTGCTACACCGCATCCGGCGCCAGCACCAGCCGGATGCCCTTCAACATGGATTCAAACCGCGCCAGCTCCCGCCCCAGCCGCTCCGTGCCCGCCGGGGTCGCGCGGTACACCCGAATGCGCCGCCCCACGGGCGACAGCTCCCACTCCGCCTCGACAAAGCCGCCCTTGAGCAGCCGCTGCAAGGCCGGGTAAAGCGAGCCTTCCTCAATCTGCAGCAGGTTCTCGGAGCGGGCCTGCACGTGCTGCACCAGCGCGTAGCCGTGCATGGGCCGCCGCTCCAGCGCCCGGAGCACCATCATCTCCAGCGCCCCCGGAAACAGGTCGCGCTGGGCTGCTGCTTTGTCTTTCCGCATCTCAGCCCTGCCTGCTCTTTGCCTAGAGCAAAATAGTAGCAGAAGCTGAGTTCAACGGGAGACAGTGAGCTCACGCCCCGAGACGGCGGAGCGGGCCTCGGCAGTGCTGTTCCGCATGGCGGCGTGTGCTTCCCGGCCTCACCGCATCCACCTGCGGGCGGTTCGCCGGAGAAGTCGGCATCAGTACGGGCCGAAACACTCCACCCCGTGCAAACCCTGTGAGTGCTTTCAACTTGATATTCGTGCGCATCGGGCGCGTACGTGGAGTCTGCCGCGAGGGCAATCGGAAAGATATTGTCGTACTCACAGCCGGACAGCGCTTAAGAACGGGCAAGGCCCGGCCGGCACGCCTTGCCGTCGATACGCGTCAGAATGCATCATCCTCGCCGATCGGGCTGCCCGGAGGCGGCTCGATCAGCGGCTCAGGCTGAAACTTGCCCGGATCGCGTTCAAATGCGGCCACGCGGAGCTTGAGCGCGTCCGCGGCGGGGCCGGTCGGCCGCGCTTGCGCAAGCGCGTGCAGCTTCGCGCCGACGTCGGCTCGGGCGGCAAACCCAGTCTCCGGATCGGCGGCCAAACGAAACAGGGCTTCGTACACACGGTTCTCGACCGCCTCGCTCACCAGGGCAGAAAGACCGGTTCCCGCGTTTGCGCGCGCGGCGGCGAGCGCGGCATCCACGGCCTGATCGAGCGTGGGTTCTTCGGCGTCGCGGGCGTGGTACTGCATCAGCCGGTTGGCGCGGGCGGGCTCAAAAAGGATTGAAAGAACAAGGTCGGCGGCGCTTTCCGCCGTCGCGACCGGGTCAAAAGTGACCGAAGTCCGCGACGGAAAGCTTTCCACGGTGCGCGGCAGACCCGGGGTGCGCGGCGGCAGTTGCCGCAACAGCGGCTCTGGAAGCACCAGAACCGCGGGCGTCAGCGTGCTCACCACGGCCGCGAGCGCCTTTCGCTGCTCCCCGGGCGGAACGAGCCGCGGGCCCGCTTGCCCGTCGCCGCGCACCGTGTAGCGGTAATCAAGGCCGCCCAGCATCTTCGCGGCGGCCTCGGTCTGGTACCGGTGCAGCAGGTAGAGCGGCACCAATGTGTCCTCGAGCTGCGCGGTCGGGGTTCCGGGGCGGATCGCGTCCTCGCCGAAACGGGCAAGCGCGGCGGAGCGGACCTGGAGGATGCGGGTGAGCTCGTCGGCATCATCCGTTCCGTTGTCCCACAGGTGCGCAATCGGGCTGGCCGAGCCGGGCGGACGGGCGTCCTCGTCGGTCAGGTACACAATGCCTTTTGCTTCAGCCGAGTGCAGGATGCCCTCAAGCGCCGCGGTACTCTCTACCGGCTTGCCGTCCGCGTCGAACTCGCGGTAGCCGTAGTCGATTGCAACCCTGTCCCAAACGCCGATGTCGGCCGGGTAAGCACGGCTTAGGTCCGGTACGCCGTTCCGGTCGAGTGCGACGTATGGGAAAGGGTATTCCATCACGCTCGTGGTCTGGTCCGGCGTGTGCGGAATCGTGCTCGCGGCGTAATTGTGCGCGAGGCCCAGGGTGTGGCCGGTTTCATGCGCGGCAAGCTGCCGGATGCGGGCCAGCACCATCGCGAGCGCCGGGTCAGGGTCGGGGACGCGGCCGTTCTTGTAGGGCGCGAGCAGGGCTTCGGCGATCAGGTAGTCCTGGCGTCCGCGCAGACTCCCGAGCGTGACGTTGCCCTTGAGGATTTCGCCCGTGCGCGGGTCGGCGATGGAAGACCCATAGCTCCAGCCGCGGTTATACCGGTGCACCCATTGGATGATGTTGTAGCGTGCGTCCATCGGGTCCGCGCCCTCGGGCAAGGCCTCGACCTGAAAAGTGCCCCGCGCCCAACCCGCGGCCTGGAACGCTTGGTCCCACCAGCGGCAGCCTTCAACCAGCGCGGTGCGGAGCGGCTCGGGCGCGCCGCGGTCCACGTAATAGCGGATCGGCTCGACTGCCTCGCAGTGCTCGCGGCAGTTTGGGTCGCGCTTTTGCAAGCGATGCCGGGTAATGAATTGTTGGGTCGGGTTCACGCCGAGCGGCGTGTTGACATCGCGGTAGCTGAACGGAAAGTAGCCCGCGCGGGGCGAATAGCGGCGCGGCGTGTAGCCGGGCGCGGGCAGTGCGAGGAAGCTGCGGCGCTCATGCACCGTGACCGCGTGCACATCGGGCGCGACGTCGGCCAGGGTGCGCGCCTTGCTCGGGTCCTCGATCGCGAGCGTGAGCTCGGCTTCGATCTCAGTGTTTCCGGGGAAAGCCTTTGTATGCTCAGGGTCTATCGTGGAGCGCTTCGGATCGACCTTGTACGCGCCTTGCTTCGCGCCGGCCAAGGCCTCCCCGACGCCATGGGTGTCTTCGAGGAAGTAGTCGGTTGCATCCACGACCGCGAAGTTGTCCGCTTCGCTTTCAATCGTGAACCCGGCCAATACCGAGGACGGGAAAGACTGCTCCACCGCAAGCTGCTCGGCGGGGTCGGAGGAGGCCGTGCGGAAGTAGGTGTTCTCCTGGACAAGCAGAACACGCGGGCCCACGCGCTCAAAGAAAACCAGCCGCGTGCCGCCGCTCAGGGCAGTCCCGGAAAGCACTTCCAGCTGCCCGCGATCGAGTCCTAAATCGTTTTGCCCGATTCCATTTGGAAGCGAGTCGGCCAGGATGTACTCGGGCGAGCGTGTGCCGCCATGCTCGGACAATCGGACGCCGAGCGAAAGCCTGCCGGTTTTCGCGTCCCAAACGAAAGGCAAAAGGCCGGGTTGTTTTTGGAGGGAAGCTGCCGCATCCCCGCCGGCCGTTTGTGCGTGGACAGCGAACGATGCCGCTAGGAGCAACACGCAGATAGAGCTGAACAGTGAGCCCGGCATGGCAGCCTCGCGAACAATGATTCCAACACCTTAGCAGGAGGTGAAGTGTCGGGCGGCTGCGCGAAACACGGCCTGCCTCGCGGAGCAAGCGTCGGAGCGCATCAGCGCTTGTTTTGTTGCAAGTGAAAGGAGCTCCGGCGCGTTCGCCGAACCCCGGTCCAAACGCGGCGGAACAGCCCAGCCGCCGACCGAAAAGAAATCCGGCCGCGGTTGTTTCCAGAACTCGGCGGCTGCTCCTCGGCGCATCGAAGAACTCGGTACAGCTTGCCACCCCGACCATTGGAAGGACCCGCCATGCCTGACGCGCACCCATCCCAAAACGGCCCGCTGCTCGACGGCAGCCATGCACCCGGCACCCTGCTGGAAGGCGGTACGCTTCGCGTCGAATTCGACTCGATGGGCCAAGTCGCGGTGCCCGCGGACAAGCTGTGGGGCGCGCAAACGGAGCGTTCGCTGCACCATTTTTCAATCGGCCGCGACCGCATGCCCATCGAGGTTTACCACGCATACGGCCTGTTCAAAAAAGCCGCGGCCGTCGTCAACGCCCGCTTCGGGCGCTTGCCGGAGGATAAAGCCGAGCTGATCGTCAGGGCGGCAGACGAAGTGCTCGCGGGCAGCCTCGATCAGCACTTTCCATTGTTTGTGTGGCAGACCGGCTCCGGCACCCAAAGCAACATGAACATCAACGAGGTCCTGGCCAACCGCGCCATAGAGCTTGCCGGGGGCAAGCTGGGGACGCAAACCCCGGTGCACCCGAACGACCACGTCAACCTGTCGCAGTCTTCCAACGACTCATTCCCCTCGGCCATGCACATCGCCGCGGTCAAGGAGATCAAGCGGTTGCTGCTGCCCAAGGTGATCCGGCTCGCCGAGACCATCGAGCGCAAGGCCCACGGCTGGCGCGATGTCGTCAAGATAGGGCGCACGCACCTCCAAGACGCCGTTCCGTTGACGGTCGGGCAGGAGTGGTCCGGCTACGCGGTGCAGATCCGCAACGCGGCCGCGCGCATGGAGCAATCCTTGACCGGCTTGTACGAGCTCGCGGCCGGCGGCACTGCGGTGGGCACGGGGCTGAACGCCCCGGCTGGGTTTGACGTCGCGGTCGCCGAGGAGATTGCCGGGCTGACGGGCGAGCCGTTCGTCACGGCCCCGAACAAGTTCGAGGCGCAGGGCTCTTTGGACGCGATCGTTGCCGCGCACGGAGCGCTGAAAAATCTCGCGGTTGCGCTGATCAAGATCGCGAACGACATGCGCTGGCTTGCATCCGGCCCGCGCTGCGGCATCGGCGAACTGCTGCTCCCGGACAACGAGCCGGGCTCTTCCATCATGCCGGGCAAGGTAAACCCCACGCAGTGCGAAGCGCTGGTGATGATCGGGATCCAGGTCATCGGGAACGACACGGCGGTCGCTTTCGCGGGCTCGCAGGGCAACTTCGAGCTGAACGCGATGCGCCCCATCCTGATCAACAACCTCATGCAATCGGCCAGAATCCTAGGCGACGGCTGCGAAATGTTCCGCCTTCACTCGGTCGAAGGAACTGAAATCGACGACAAGAAGATCGCGGAACACCTCCGCAATTCGCTCATGCTCGTCACCGCGCTTTCGCCGGTGATCGGCTACGACAACGCGGCCAGGATCGCGCACGACGCGCAGCACTCCGGCTCCACGCTCAAGGATGCCGCCCTGAAAAGCGGACTGATCGACGCAGCAAAGTTTGATGAAGTGGTGGACGCCCGCAAGATGGTTTCCAACCAGCCCGGGTAGGCTTTGCAGGCGGGTTCTCGCTTAGGAATGTGAGACGTTCTGAAACGGTGTCATCCTGAGCGAGCGAAGTGCCTGCTGTTTGCTCCTGCTGCGGGAAAAGCAGATCCTTCGCCTGCACCCCAGCGAGCAAGCTCGCCGGGAATCCCGCCCGCGCTCAGGACGACAGCGATGTATGCGCCGGCCGCCTTATGGAACAAAGAAGGATGTGCATGTGTTGGTTCACCCCAGCCCATAAGCAGCCGGGCGCTGCTCAAAAAAGCATTACCCTTTGCTGATGGCAGGCACGCAAACGGCAAACCGGTCGTCCGAGGCGCGCCGGCACAGCATCACCCGCTCCCTCGGGCTTGGGTTGATCACCGGCGCGGCGGACGACGATTGCTCCGCCGTCGGCACCTACGCGCAGGCCGGCGCGCAGCTGGGCTATAAGATCCTTTGGGCGACGCCGGTGCTGCTGCCCATGATGGTCGCCGTCGTGTATCTGTCCGGCAAGCTCGGGCAGGTCACCGGTCAAGGCCTGTTCGGCGTGCTGCGGGACAACTACCCACGCTGGTTCCTGTACCTGGTGCTCGCGGGCGTGCTCGTCGGCAATACGATCGAGGCCGGCGCCGACATCGGCGGCATTGCCGCCGCCCTCGGCATTCTCATCCATGTCCCGCAACGGCTCATCGTGCTCATGGTCACGGCCGCGGCGCTTGCCATGCAGGTGTGGGGCTCCTACAGCTTCCTCCGCAATCTGTTCCGCGTTCTGGCGTTTGCGCTGCTCAGCTATGTCGTTTCGGCTTTTCTGGCCCATCCCAAGCTGGGCGAGGTGGTTCGCGGCACGCTTGTGCCCTCGCTGCACCTGGATAGGAACACGCTCTCGATCCTGGTCGCGATGATCGGAACCTCGCTCTCGGCGTACCTCTACACCTGGCAGTCCAACGAGGAGGTGGAGGAAAAGGAGGCCGCCGGCAAGCACACTTTGCGCCAGCGCCGCGGCACCACGGAGGGCGCGCTGCGGACCAGCTTATGGGACGTCATCTTCGGCATGTTGTTTTCAAGCGTGGTGATGTACTCGATCGTGCTCGCCGCGGCCGCCACCCTGTATGTCGCGGGCAAGCACGACATCAACACGGCCGCCGATGCCGCGCAATCCTTAACCCCGCTCGCGGGGCGCGCCGCCGGCCTTTTGTTCACGCTCGGCATCGTCGGCGTGGGCTTTCTCGCCATTCCGGTCATGACGACCGGCGCGGCTTACGACCTGGCGCAAACACTTGGCTGGCGCAACGGCCTGCACTGGAAGCCCGCGCGGGCCAGGAAGTTCTACACCGCCATCGCCCTGTTCACGCTCCTCGCGATGAGCCTCAACTTCACCGGCATCAACCCGATCAAAGCCTTGGTGGCCGCGGGCATCGTGCAGGGCTTTTCCACCCCGCCGTTGATGCTGCTCATCATGGTGATGACAAATAAACGTTCCATCATGGGCGAGCGGGTAAACGGACGGGTTATCAACATCCTGGGTTGGACCACCACCGCCGCGATCTTTTCCGCCTCGGCCGGCTTGGTGGTGAGTTGGTTTGCGCGCTAGGCGGAGATTCTTGTGCTGCAATCAGGTTTGCATCCAGGCCGAAAGAAATCCGGATTTCCTCAAGCGCCGTCGGTTCTAGGCACGGAAGCCGCAAGCGTGTAAGCTTTGCTTCTAGGAAGATTCCATTTCAATGTCTTACCCCAAAGTCCTTGCCTTGCTTGATGCGCAATTGGATCGTCTTCGGGCCGCCCGCGAGATTCTTAGCTCCGGGACGGCAAGCAATGGAGACGCTGAAGAACTCACCCATCTGCCGGAGATAGCCGCCGGCATAAACACACAAGAAAATGAAGCCGACGGCACGCTTCCGGACGCGGTGGTGCAGCCGACCCGCGTCAAGCCCAAGCAGCGCCGGGAGCGCCGCGTGGTGGTGCGCAGGGCAAAACAGGACGCAGCCGGCGCGCTCGGCAGCGCCGTGCCCAAAGCACCCGTGTATGTGTCCGCTGAAAAGGCGCAGTCGGTGCGCCCGAAGAACGGTGCCGCGCAAGCGCCGAAGCAGGAAGAGCAGCTTTCCCCTGAGCTGCTCGCACGGCGTTGGCTGCAAACTTCCGCGAATTAAGGCAGCCGCATACAGCTGCGGACTAATACGCGAGCGGCGAGGCCGAGGAGCAAACTCCGCGGCTCGCCGCTCTTGTTTCATCTAGTTGGAAAGGCGTCCGTCTCGGACCAAATGCGGTACGAAGTAAGTCGCCGCGGCCCTACTCCGCCTGCTTCTGCGCGGCCCAGCGCTTTTTCTGCGCTTCGGCTATGCGCTTGCGCGCTTCCGGGCTAAGTACGCGCTTGGTGCCGGCCGGCCGGCCCACGCGCTTCTTTGCCGCCGCGGGACGGCCTACCGCGCGCGCGGCTCCATCCACTCCCTCGTCTTCCCCAGCCAAGATATCCCTGGCTTGCTGAAGGCGGGCGATTTCCCTGTCGATTGCCGCGAGTACGTCTTTATTTGCCATAGTTGTGAGCTTACTCCAGACTTCATTCATTTCAGACGCTGCTTAGAAAAAAATAGTTATCCCGCGCGTGCCCGGTTTCGCGCCACCTAAGCATGAACTAGTACGCCTTACCATGTACCTGCTTACGGAGCTGCTTAGTTCGCGCGAAAAATATCACCACCGCGCCGCCTGCGTGTCTTTGCCGGTTCGCGAGCTCCTTCGCGGCGCGGCGGCCCGCGCGAACTAAGCTGGCGCGAACGCCGTAGGCCGGGCTGTGTACTCGGCCGACGCGGCAAAGGGCGCTTGCTTGCACAAGAAGGCCCGGGTAGGTTTATGATTCTCCCGCCGGCATTGTGCTTGCCGGAGTCAGCTTTAGCGGCCCTTTAGAAAGCCGCCCCGCAGTCCCCCTTGCTGTTGTAGAGGAGCCAGTGATGTCCAGTTTGTTTGTCCCCCGCCGCCGCGCCCTGTGGGCCGCCGCCGTCCTGCTCAGCGCCCCCGCGGCGCGCGCGCAGTTCAATGCTTCCATCCAGGGAACGGTCACCGACCCGCAAGGCGCGGTCATACCCGGTGCCGAAATTACCCTGACGAATACCGAGACGAACGTAAAGGTCACGCGGAAAAGTTCCGGCGGCGGCGTGTATACGTTCAACCAGCTTGCGCCCAGCACCTACACGCTTGAGGCGAAGGCGAAAGGGTTTGAGAGCAAGAAGCTCGACGAGGTGCGGGTCACCCCGGAGCAGGCCAACTCGCTCAATATCGCGCTCGTGCCCGGCTCCGAGGCGACCAACGTCACCGTAAACGCCTCTGAAGCCACCGCGCTCGACACCGAAACCGCAAGCGTGAACGGCACGATTACTTCCAACCAAATCCAGCACCTGCCGTCTTTCGGCCGTGATGTATTTCAGTTGGCGCAGCTGACCCCGGGCAGTTTCGGTGACGGAGCGCAGCTTGGGGGCGGCGGGTCGGCAAAGCTGCCTTCGTCCGTGAGCTCCGGTTCCACTGCTACGTCCGGTATCTTCCTAACCGAGAACGCGCCGCAGATCACCGCGAACGGGGGCCAAAACGAAACAAACGGTATCTCCATCAACGGCATCAGCACGGTCAGCGCCGTCTTCGGCGGCGCGTCCATCATTACGCCGAGTGAAGACTCAGTGAAAGATGTACACATTGTTTCCAACGGATATGACGCATCCGGCGGACGATTCTCCGGCGCGCAGATACAGGTTGTGACGCAAAACGGCACCAACCAAGTCCACGGCAGCGGCTTTTTTAAACTCGACCGCCCGGGCTTGAATGCTTTCGAGCGCTTCAACACCGTCAACTCCTTCGGCGGAGGAACCCCCCGAGAGCGCGGCGTCAACCGCAATGAGAGCCGCTTCAACCAGTTCGGCGGGTCCATCGGAGGCCCGTTTTGGAAGGATCACGTTTTCGGTTTCTTTGCGTACGAAGGACTTCAGAACTCATCCACCACCTTCAGTCAAGGTTGGTTTGAGTCCTCGGCCCTCGCGGGTTTGGCCACGCCCGGCACTATCGCCGCCACCTATCTCGGCTTCATCGGAGAAGCACCGGCTTCCATCGCCAACCTCCAGCAAACCTGCGCGACCATCAGCTTGACCGAAGGCGTGAACTGCCGCACGGTGCCGGGCGGCTTGAATCTAGGTTCGCCGCGCACGAATGCCGCGCGCGGTACGCTCGACCCCAGCTGGGTAAGCAGTCAAAATCCCGGGATCGGCAACGGCCTGACAAATACCCCCACAATCTCGTTTCTCAATACCGCCAACCCCAACAGCGTAGGCGAAGCGCAATATAACGGGCGTATCGACGTAAATATCACGCGTAACGACACGGCCAACTTCTCCGTGTATTGGGTTCCGCTTACGCAAACCTTCTATAACGGCCCGGTGCGCGCGGCCAACTTTTGGAACCATAACCAAGTCAACGATGCCTATACCGCGATCTGGGATCATACATTCTCGCCGACACTTCTGAATGAGGCGCGCGCCAATCTCGCCGGATTTCGATGGAACGAGGTGGCGAGCAATCCGCAAGCGCCGTTCGGGCTGCCGATTTCGGCGGTCGATGTGCTTGGAACAGAGCCGATCGGCCCGATTACAGGGAACAATTTCGGACCTCCCGGGCCGTCGAACCTGAACCAGCATACTTATGGATACGGCGACACCGTAACCAAAGTGCTTTCGCGCCAAAACCTCCGCTTCGGCGGAGACGCAACCCGGTTGTACTATCTGAATAATCCAACCTATAACGCTCGGCCGCAGTTCCAGTTCCGCAATCTTTGGGATTTTCTCAATGACGCGCCCTACCAGGAGTCAGGCAGCTTCAGCCCGCAGACCGGTGCCGTTTCCGTAAACCGGCAGGACATTCGATCCGACCTGTATGGACTGTTTATTCAAGACGACTGGAAGGTGAAGCCGAACCTGACTCTCAATCTTGGGATCCGCTGGAACTACTTCGGCCCGCTCTCCTCCAAGCAGAACAACCTTGCGGTTTTCCAGCAAGGCCCCACAGGTACGAACCAGCTTACGGACGCATCCATCCGGGTCGGCGGCAACTTGTTCGACCCGCAGGTGCTGAACTTCGGGCCGCAGCTTGGGTTCGCGTGGAGCCCGGAAGCGCAGCAAAGTCATCTTGTGTTCCGCGGCGGCTTCGGGCTTTCTTACAACCAGGAAGAAATCGCCATCCAGGCGAACGGGCAAAACAACCCGCCGCTCATCACCAGCGCTTCGTTCGGCACCTCCACCGCGCAGCAGATCGACCCCGCCGTGCAATACAACATCGGGAGCAGCCCTACCTCGCTGTTCGGCTACCCGAACAATCCTGCCGCGATCACCACCTTCGGACCAAACAACATCCCGACCACGGGCTCAGTGAATGTGGCCGCTTACCCTGGGCGCGCGCCGACAAACTACACCTACCACTACTCGCTCGATACCGAGTACGAAGTCGTTAAGGATTGGGTCGCGACCATCGGCTACCAAGGCAGCGTCGCACGCCACCTCCTGCGCGTGTACAACGAGAACGTCGTGGCAATCGCGCAAGGCATCACGTTGAATCCGACCCTGCGCCAAATCACTTTCTACGGCAACGACAGCAACTCAAATTACAACGCGCTGATAACCAGTCTCCGCCACAACTTCTCCCACCAGTTCCAAGCTGAAGCGCAGTACACTTGGGCGAAAAGCCTGGACGAAGGTTCGCAGCCGTACTTTGCGGACTACTACCCGTATAACAACGCGCTCGCTTATGGGCGGTCGGACTACAACGTCACCAATGTCTTTAAGATTTTCGGCTTGTACCAGCCGACTTTCTTTTCCGGGGGCCACACACTGCTTGAGAAAACACTGGGAGGTTGGTCGGTTTCGGGCATCTTGAACCTCCACTCAGGGTTCCCGTGGACCCCTGTATTTGTCGACACCGGAGGCGGCGTGTATTACAACGGCTCTGGCTATCAAGTGCTGCGCCCTGCTGCCTATTCGGGCGGCGCGGGCAGGAACACCAGCAACAATGCCTTTCTTTCCGGGGTCGGCAACCCGCTCAACCCGGTCAACGTGAACTTCCAGCGTGGGTCGCTTTCCTACTTCGCCGTTCCGACTTTCACGCCGGGTCCGCAGTTCCCGGCCGCCGGCGCACTGCCGCAGACACCGGGCGTACAGCGCAATTCGTTCAATGGGCCAAATTACATCGATGCGGACCTCACCGTCTCGAAAGCATTCGGCTTGCCGAACACGAAAGTGCTGGGCGAACGGGCGCAGGTGGAAGCCAGGGCCAACGCCTACAACATTTATAACCGGCTGAACTTAGCCAGCGGCGGGCAGCGGAGTAATGGCGGCGCGATCAATGACGTCATCGAAACGGCAAACGGGGACGGCACGTTCAGCTCGAACCCTAACTTCGGCCAGGACACCACCGCGCTCGGCTCCCGCACGGTGGAGATACAGTTCCGTTTGTCCTTTTAATTTCCGGGGCGGCCCTTACCGCCCCGGCTCGCTCAGCTTGATCGTCCGCCCTTCCTTCGCCGAAGCCCGCGCGGCGTCCAGTATCCGCATGACCGTGATATTGGTGTCGAGCGAGTTCAGGTCGCCCTTCGGGGTGACCTCGCCGCGCAGCACCGCCGCCAGGTAGTGCAGCGGCGTGTCGTTCGGGGGCGCGAGCGGGGGCGCGGTTTCGGTGTGCTCGTCCTTCTGCCCCGGCAGGCGGATGCGCAAGCCGTCAAGCGCAACCGTGTCCACGTAGCCCTTGGCCCCGTACACCTCCATGTCCTTGCGGCTGAACGGCCAGTTCCATGAGCCCTGGATAATCGCCTGCGCGTGCGGGTAGGTCAGGATGATCGTCGAGTCGTCATCCACCTTCGGGTACACATTCGGCTTGATCTGGAGCGTCACCGCCGTCACCGTCAAGGGCGCTTCGCCGTGCATGAGCCAGGTCGCCAGGTCCACGCCGTAGCAGCCGAAGTCGAACAGCGCGCCCGCGCCGTTCTCGACCGGGTCGGTCAGCCAGTTCGCGAACTCCGGCCCCACGCCGATCTCCTTCGGCCCTTCATGGCCGTCGTGCACCACCAGCTTGCGCAGATTGCCGATCTGCCCGGACCACAGCAGCTTTGCGGCGGCGGTGTTCGAGGCGTACCAGGTCGTCTCGTAGTTCACCAACACCGGGACGTGGTACTGCTCGCTCACCTGCTGGATGGCGCGCGCATCGGCAAGCGTGGTCGCGAGCGGCTTTTCGACCATCGCGCCGATGTGCTTTTTCGCGGCTTCCTCGATCGCCTCGCGGTGCTTGACAATCGAGGTGTAGACCAGCACCGCCTGCGGCTGCGTGTGCGCGAGCATGTCGGCCTCGCTCGGGAAGAACAGCGAAGGCGCGAGGTGGAACTTGGTCGCGTAGCGCTCGCGCAGCGCGGCGTCCGGCTCCGACACGCCGACCAACTGGATGTCGGGGTGCTGCGGCAGGCTGTTGAACCAGCCCAGGACGTGCCCGTGCGTCAGGCCCACGATGGCGACTTTGAGCGGCGCTTGGGCATGGACTATAGGGGTGGCGAGGAGAGCAAACAGGCAAAGAAGGCGGCGCGGCATAGCAGCCATGGTAGCCCACTTACGGTGCCGCGGGGTGCCGCTCTGAAGTGAATGTGGAGGCAGGCAGCCCGGCGGCGTTGTACAGATTCGCGTCGAGCGCGGAGTTGCTCCACGCGTAGCGCACATACTCCGGCTGTGCGACACCCTCGGCGCGTACGACCACAGTGTCTCCATCAACGGAAGCCTCGGCAGGCCGGAACCGGTGGTCGGCCCCGGCGAGCTCAAACCCTCTCAGCGCGCCGTCTTTCGCCGCGAGTCCCCCGGCATGCGTGAAGTACACGCGCACCGCGCCCGGCTCCGGCACGGCTTGCCGGAAAAGCGGGCCGCTCCACTCGCCGGGCTTCCCGTACGCGACCGAGTCGGCGGCGAGAAAGAAGCGCGCACCCACGGTCTGCTTGTCGGGCGGGTGTACATTGTCGGCCTGTCCGACATCGAGCGTCACCACCATTGCGGTGTCCGCCAGCCCAAGCGCGCGCCGCTGCGCTTCGCGGACAGTGCCCCAGCTCTCGGCCGGCGTGGAGGTATAGCTTGAAATCTGCGCGAATAGGAAAGGGAAGTCGCCCTCGCCCCAGCGGGCGCGCCAGTCGCGGATGAGCGCGGGGAAAATCTGCTCGTAGAGAGGAGCGCGGGCCAGGCCGCTGTCCGTTTCGCCCTGATACCAGAGCACGCCGCGGATGCCGTACGGCAGCGCGGGCGCGACCATCGCGTTGAACAAACCGGCCGGGTCGTACGAGGCCGGGTCGGGATGGAAGGCGTGGCTCGGTTTCGGCTTGCCCGCCGCCTTCGCCGCCGCGTCCTCGCGCTTGTCCTTGGCCAGGAGCGCGGGAACGTCCTCTTGCTCCTCCGCCATTTTCGCGCGGGCGGCAAAGGCGGGCATCAGGCCTGCGTCGGCGCTCAGGCCGTCCAGGCTCACCCACGCAGCCGCCGGTGTGCCGCCCCAGGTCGAATTGATCAAACCGGTAGTGACGCCTTGCTCCTTGGCCAAACCGCGCCCGAAAAAGTAGGCGACGGCGGAAAAGTCGGCGGCGGTCTGCGGGGTGCACAGTGTCCAGCTTGCATCGATGTCGCGCTGCTCATAGGGCGAGCTTGCGTGTGGGAACCGCAGCAAGCGCAGGCGCGGCTGGTTTGCCGAGGCAATCTCCGCCGGGCCGTCCTTGAGCACGGCCGAGCCCGGAAACCCGCGCAGGGGCATCTCCATATTGGACTGGCCGGAGGCGAACCAAACGTCGCCGACCATCAGGTCTTGGACCGTGACGGTGCTGCTGCCCTTAACGGTAAGCGTATACGGGCCGCCGGCGGGCTCCGGGCGCAGGTACACGCTCCAGCGGCCCAGCTCGTCAGCCGTTACCGCGGCTTGCTGCGCGTGGAAGCTGACGGCGACCGGCTCGCCCGGCGCGGCCCAACCCCAAATGTGCAAAGGCCGGCCGCGCTGGAATACCGCATGGTCGCTGAGGATATGGGGGAGGCGAACCTCGGCGTGCGCGGCTGCCGTCGCCAGCAAGAAGAGAGCGGAAACGAGAAAGCGCATGTGTGACACCATTATCATCCTGGTAGGAGCGTGTGCAGGAACCCGCACAACCGCAAAAGGGTCATCCTGAGCAAGCGAAGGATCTGCTTTCTTGGCTGTACTGCGCAAACAGCAGATCCTTCACTTCGTGCAGGATGACACCTCGACTTACTCGCGGTGGGCCTTTCGCGCGCCCTCTCGGAACAATGGCCGAGGCTCACCCCGCAGCCGACTTTCAGTGCGCCACCGTGCCCCAGTTGTTCACCAGGTTCTGCGCGTTCACCGACCCGATGCCCGTTGAGAAATCCCAGCCGTTGGTGGTCCTGTATGCGCCGCCGTTGATATCGCTGAGGAAGCCGTAGGTGCCCGAGGGGCGATAGCAGTTCACGCTTCCCGAGCAGACCACGGTGTTGTCGCCCTCGGTCACGTCGTGAAAAGTGCAGGACTGGCCGGAGCCGCCCCCGTTCGAGGAGTTGCAGCCGGAGTTGCCGGCCGAACCGTACTCCGCGCGCGCCAGGTTGTAATAGGTGGGGTTCGGATTGCCCCAGGCGGAGTTGGTTTTCTGGTTCACCAGCGACTGGATGGCCGCCATGATGGGCGAGGCGAACGAGGTGCCGCCCGCGCCGGACCAGCCGCTGGGCGCGCCCGTGCAGGGCGCTCCGCCGTTGGCCGCGTCGGTGTAGCAGTACACGTAGTAGTGGCCCCACACGCCGTTCGCCGCGAACAGGCTGACGTCGGGGATGTCGCGGACGCCGTCGTACGGGAGGCCGATCATGTTGTATTGGTATGAGGGTTTCGCATAGCCCTTGCAGGAGCCGGAAGCCGTGCCCGCCGCGGACGGCGTGCCCGTGGCGCAGCCGCTCGGCCCGCCCGAACCCGCCGCGGTCGTCAGGTAGTCTTGGCGGCCTGTGCGGGAGTTGCAAAACCCGTTCGTCCCGAACGAGTACGAGTAACCCGACTTGAGCACGATCAGCTGCGAGGCGCAGGAGTCATTCCAGGGGATCTCCGGAATGTAGCCCTTCGCGCTCGCGTAGGTGCCGGTGTTGTTCGTGTTCCAGTAGTTTGTGTTGGTTCCGGCGTAGGTATCGCCGAAGTCCGTGCCGCCCACCGCCACGTTGTACGGCGTGCTCGCGAAGCCTGAAACGGTGATGCCGTCCCTGGCGCGGCTTGCGCCCGCATCGGAGCTTGCCGCGCCCTCGTCGCCGCTCGCCACGAATACCGAGACGCCCTCAGCCGCCGCGGCTTGATACGCCTTGGCGTAGGCCAGGTTCGCGGTCGCGCCGTTCAGCTCTTCCGACTCGCCATAGGAGATAGAGACGATCTTGGGCGGGTTCGGGCTGTTGACCAAGTTGTTGAGCGCAATCAAACCGCCGAAGGTGGTGTTGGTGTCGGCGCAGGAGGCCAGGACGATCGCCGCCGAGGGCGCGGCGGCCGAAGCCCACTCCGCATCCAGGATCGCTTCGCCGTCGGCCCCATTTACGCCGGGGTCCGTGCAATTGCCGGGGTGCGTTTGCGTGAAAGAGCCTTTGTAACCCGCAAGCCCGAACGTCGAGCGGAAGGTGTTCCAGTCGGCGGCGGAGTACACGTCCGTATCCTCGATCACCGCGATGGTTTGGCCCTGCCCGCTGATGCCGGAAGCGAACAGCGGTTGGAGGTTGTAAATGGCCGCGAGGTCGCCCGGCACAACCGCCTGATAGGTGCTCGCGCCCGAGCCGAAGGTGTACTCAGGAACGGCCTGCGCGCTGGTCTGTGAACCGGTTTGGGGGTCAAAGTGAGCCGTTTGCACAACCCGGTGCAGCGTTTGCGGTCGAAAATCGTTCAAGCTCGCTACGCCCGCCGCCACGCCGGCAAGGGCGGACGGAATGCCGGGATCATCCACATTGGCGATGTGCGCTTCTCCGTTGACCGAAAGGCGGTGCATGGATGTGTGAAACGCGGCCGCGACCTGTCCCGCGGTTCCCGAAAAGTCGATTGTCATCCCGTTCGCCGCGACCGAGTTCACCTCGAAACCCGCGCCGGTGAGCCAGGTTTTTACCGCCTCGATGTCCGAAGCGGCGGGGCCGAAGCGCGCGAGGAGGTCGGCCGGCGTAAGCCATTTGTGGTAGTTGGGCGAGGACGCGTCATTCAGCTCGGCGATGTAGGCGTCAAGCGCGGCATCCTGCTCCGGCGTGCGCTTGAGCTGCAGCAGCATGTGGTTGAGCGGGAGCGCGGCGGCGACCTCGCCGCGGTCATTGGCCGCGACCGAGGCTTGCGGGCGCTCATTGCCGGGCGTGCGGGTGAACCGGGACGCGTCCTGCGCCGCGGCTGTACCGGCCAGGGCCAAGGAAGCAAGGAAAAGCGCGTACTTGCAGGGGGAGGGCAGGGGGGAGTTCCTTTCGGAGAAGGCAAGTCTGCGTGCGGGCTGAGTAGAAGCAGAGTACAGCGGCGCGGGGGCGGTCGAAAACCGCAAAATACCCTGTTCTTTGAAAATTTCCGCCGCCGCTTGATCTCCCCAAAATGCCGCGCTTTCCCCGCTGCTCAGGGGCGGGCGGCCCCGCAGGAAGCACGCACCACCAGCTGGTGCGCGACATACACCGTCCGGGCCGGGCGGTCGGGGCGCTCCACCCGGTCCAGCATTACGGCCATGGCGGCCGCGCCGATCTCCGGGCAGTCCTGCCGGATGGTCGTCAGCGGAACGGGCAGGAACTGCGCGTAACGCACGTCGTCGAAGCCGGCCATGCGGACGTCCTCGGGCACACGGACGCCCGCGCGCTGTAAGGTGCGCATCAGCATGGCTGCCGTGATATCGTTCGCGCACACAATGGCGTCCGGGCGGCTCCGGAGCAGGGCGTCCACGGCTTGGCTGTCGTCCGGCTCCAACTCCCACAGAGGACCGTGGACCGCCCGGCGGAACCCCGCATACCGCGCCGCCACGGAGACAGCGGCAAACGGCCGCGCTACAAAAGCGGGGTACTCCGCGCCTTGCCGGAGGAGGTGCTCCGCGATCTCAAAGCCCGCGGCAAAGTGGTTGATGCCCACGCAGTCGTAAGGGTCCGTGAGCGGAAACGGCGACACCATCCGGTCCAGAAGCACCACCGGCACATGCGCCTCCGCGAGCGCGGCCAGGATCTTGCGGTTTTCCTGCTCGCTGTCCGGCGCGTGCTCCATGGCGGCGAAAAACACCCCGGCCGCGCCCTCCCGGATGTACTGGCGGCCGAGCTCCGCCGCGGCTTCTGCCCGGCTGCCCGCGCCGGGTAGTGAACCCCAGCTCAACGAATACCCGCGGGCCTGCCGCGAGGCAGCCATGCCCTGGCAGATGGGCTCGAAAATCTCAGTGCCGCCGAGCTCGGGAATCAACAGGCCGAAGCGCGGCGCGCCTCCCTCGGCCGCCGGCGCTTCCACATAGGTGCCGGAACCCACGCGCCGCCGGACCAGACCCGCGCGCTGTAAATCCTGGATCGCCCGGTTGACCGTGATGCGCGAGGCTCCGAAACGCCGGCATAGCGCTTCCTCGCTCGGCAGCCGCTCGCCCGGCCGCCAGATGCGCTGCTCAATATCGTGCAGAAGCGCGGCGTGGACGCGCCGGTGCAGCGGTTCCGCGATTTTCTTGTCCGCCATGCATAGTCCCTTTGGTGAATGAACATAGCAGCTTTCCCTCAACAGGCATACAAGCTAGCGGCGAGGTCCCATGGGCATCGTGCGTAGGATACGTCCGCCCTCCTCGATCACATACAGCGCATTCGCCTTCAGGTCCTTGAGTGCGTCTTTCGCGCCGCTCGGCCACTCAATTTCAACTAAGTCGGCCTTGGCCGCCGAGCCGAGCCCGAAGTGCACACGCAAGTCGTTCTGCGAGTAGTAGCTGCCGCCCGAGCGCACCTCATCGATCTGTCGAAGCGGCGCGGCCGGATCCTTTGCGGTGCCTGTCACCGCCGAGACGCGAACGCGTGCGCCGATGCCCGAGCGGTTGCTCTTCGTGCCCACCAGCCTCAGCTTGATGAAGCTGTGCGCCGCGCGGCTGTCGCAGCGCAGCAGCTGCGGCGGGCTGTTCACGCAGTTCACGATCACATCCATGTCGCCGTCGTTGTCGTAATCGCCGAACGCGCAGCCCCGCGCGGCCGCCTGCGCCATCACGCCCGGCCCGGCTTGGGCGGTGGCGTCCTCGAACTGCCCATTGCGCAGGTTGCGGTAAAAGTACTTGTGTTCGGCATAGGGTGCGTCGAGCTTGGCCGCGTCCACCTCCGGGTACACATGGCCGTTCGAGACAAGAATGTCCGGCCAGCCGTCGTTGTCCGCGTCGAGGAAACCCACGCCCCAGCCCAGGTAGCGGGTGTTGATGCCCAGGCCGGCCTGGTAGGTTTGGTCCTCAAAGTTGCCGCCGCCTAGGTTCTGGTACAGCGAGTCTGTGTCGCCCGCGAAGTTGGTCTTGACAATATCGAGCAGTCCGTCGCGGTTGAAGTCTGCCGCCGTAACCCCCATGCCGGCCTGCGGCTTGCCGTCGGGCGAGAGCGCCACGCCGGACTCGATCGCTTGGTCCTTGAAGGTTCCGTCCTTCTGGTTCACATACAGGGTGGAGGCGGTCGAGTCGTTCGCGACATAGATATCGGGCCAGCCGTCGTTATCCAAGTCGGCGACCAGGACGGAAAGTCCGTACGTCCCGAGCGTATCTTCAATCCCGGCTTTCTTGGAAACATCGGTAAACGTGCCGTCCCCGTTATTGCGGTACAGGATATTCTTGCCGCCGTCCAGCCCCGGCGGGCCGCACGCCACCGGCAGCCCTTTGTAAGCGCATCCGGCGGCTTCGGGCAGCGGCGCGGTCTTGAGATCAAAGTCGATATAGTTGGCGACGAACAAGTCCAGGTGTCCGTCGCGGTCGTAATCCACAAACGCGCAGCCTGAGTTCCAGCGTGTTTTCGCCTGGGTCAGCCCGGCTTTCGCGGTTACATCGGTAAATATGCCGTCTCCGTGGTTCTTATAAAGGATCGGCTGCCCGTAATAGCTTACGAATAAGTCGTCCAGCCCATCGTTATCATAGTCGCCCACGCAGCAGCCTTGGCCCCAACCAGACCGGGTCATGCCGGACTTGGAAGTAATGTCGGTAAACGTGCCGTCACGGTTGTTCTTAAATAGGCGGCTGACCGGCTCCTGCCCTTTTGGGAAGCCGTCGAGCCGCGTCCCGTTCACCAGAAAGATATCGAGCCAGTCATCATGGTCGAAGTCATAGAAGGCAACGCCGCACCCGGTGGTTTCGAGCAGGTAGCGGTTCTTATGCTCGCCGCCGTAGATCGTTTTCGCAGTCAGCCCTGATTGCTTGGCGACGTCGACAAAGCTGAACCCGAGCGGCGTGCCCGTAACTGGCGACGGCGCTCTCTTCGGCGCGGGCCGGGCCTGCGCGTTGAAGGTCGGCTGCGCGCCCACCGACTGCCCGCGCGCCGGCGCGGCAAGCGCGAGCACATCCTCCAGCGCAAGCACCAGCGCCGTCCGGGACAGAGAGCGGAGAAAGCCGCGCCGGGAAGGAAGCATACGCATGAGTATAGGAAGGGAACAGCATGCCCGGCAACGGACGGGAGCAGGCTGTTAGGATTTACTCGGAGGGCGCGATGATCCAGTTGAACCTGCATCCCGTGTTGGAAGCCCGCCTTGTGGAAAGGGCGGACAAGATAGGTATCCCTGTAGAGCAATACATTGCGGAAAAACTGCAGGCGTCAGAGCCCTTCGCGCGCCGGCCGGAGTCGGAGACTACCGCCGAGGAACGTGTTGCGGATATGGAGCGCTTCATTGAGGATTTCGGGCGCTTTTCCCACGAGATACCGCCTGGCCATCTTCACAACTCGACATTTGATCGTGAATTTATCTATCAGGACCACGACTGAGTGGATATCCGCTATGGCCTTGACACAAATGTGCTGCTTGCTTTGGAAAACAAGGCCCATGCACAACATCATGTCGCAGATGCCGCGCTCGTAAAACTGACCGAAGGAGGCGTGGAGCTGTGCTTCACCCTGCAAAACCTAGGCGAGTTTTGGAATGCGAGCACCCGCCCTTTGGAACGCAACGGGTATGGCATGTCGCCTTCGAAGGTTCTTCAGCAAATCGATTCCATTGAACGTAAACTTACTCTGCTTGCGGAAAGCGAGCAGGTGTATCGAGCCTGGAAGCTTTTGCTGATCGCGCACAATGTACGCGGCGTTCAGGTCCATGACGCCCACCTCGCGGCGGTGCTTCAGGTCCACGGCGTCGGGCATCTGCTCACCTTCAATACCAAAGATTTCCAGCGTTTTCCCGCGCTGACGGCTGTTCATCCTGCTCAACTTTAATCCTTACCGCACATCGCTCAGCTTCAAACCCCCGCCCGCCTCCAGCTTCACCGCCGCCGCGTTTTCGCTCGCTGCGTCCGCGTCCCGCCCTTCCGCGCGGTAGGCCTGGGCCAGCAGATTATGGGTCATGCCGTTGCGCCCGTCCAGCCCGCGCGCGTGCTCCAGGTAGCGCACCGCGCCCACCGCGTCGCCCTGCTTCAGAAGCGCCTTGCCCAGCAGGATATACGGCCCGGTCGCGTTCGGCTCCAGCAGGACGGCCCGCTCCAACGCCGCTTGCGCGCGGGCGTAGTCCCCGGCGCGGCTGTACGCGTCGCCCAGGCGGTCGTACACGCTCGGGGCCAGGGGGTTCAGAGCCTGCTCGGCTTCCAGCTCCTTCTCAGCCTCGGGCAGGCGGTTGCCCGCGAGCGCGGCCTCGCCCAGCAGTTCGTGCGCGAGCGGCAGGCGCGGGTTCAGCGCCAACGCCTTCGCGGCAAAAGCTTGCGCCGCCGGCAGCGACTCCGACCGCAGCAGCAGCCGCGCCGCCAGCAGGTACGCTTCGGCTCCATCCGGCGCAAAGCCGTAGTAGCGCGCGAACGCCTGCCGCGCTTCGTCATAGCGGCCCGCGCCTTCGTAGCACAAACCCAGCACATACGCCGCTTGCCCCGTGCTCTCTTCAAGTAGCGGGATCGCCTCCAGCGGACGCCCAAGCCGATACAGCGCCGTTCCGCGCCCTTCGGCGGCCTCCCGATTTTGGGGGTCCGCTTCGAGCGCCGCCGCGTACGCCTTTTCCGCCTCGGCCGGCTTCGCTTCGGCATCGAACGCCTGCCCCCGCAGCACTTCTATCTGTGCCAGTACGGAGCGGCCGACCGCAGGGAAAGCAGCCAGCTTGTCGAGTTGCGGCAAGGCATCCGCCGCGCGCCCGGTCTCAATCCGCCGCCGCAGCGGGGCAGGATCAAACGCAGGCGCGGGCGCGTCCGGCTGCTGCATCAGCGCGAAAAGAAGAAACATAAGCTCCGGAAAAGTGTACGGGGAGAGACCATGGATGGTCTCTCCCCGTGTGGGTGAAAGTACAAGCGGCTTAGAAGTCCAACCGCACCGAGAACTGCTGCTGCCGCGGGTTGGTGGAGCCGTTGGGGTAGGGCCCGGCGGTGATGGCGCCGTTCTGCTGAATGCTCGAGGACACCTGGCCGCTGGTACCGTTCGGCAGGCCGTAGTTGATGTGGTTGAAGCCGTTGTACGCGTCCCAGCGGAACTGCGCCGTCAGCTTTTCCTTGATGGGGAAGTTCTTCTGGAGTGACAAGTCGCCGTTGAAGAAGTTAGGCCCGAAGACCGAGTTGCGGCCTGAATTGCCGACCGTGTCGAGCGGCGCGGCCGTGAAAGCTCCGCCCAGGGTTTGCGCCTGGTAGAAGGTCACGCCCGACGGCCCGCCCGGGTAGCCGCGCAGGGTACGGTTCAGCGAGCGCACCGGGCCGTTGACATAGCAGGGAGCACTGCTGGGGATTGACCCCGAGCAGCTGTTCACGCTGAGGGTGAAGGGCAAGCCGCCCTGCCACGTGATGATAGGTGAGAACTGCCAACCGCCGATGATTTGGTTGACGGTGCCGCCCACGTTGGGAAAGAACTGCTTGTTGTGCCCGAACGGCAGTTGGCCGATGCCGTACAGCACCACCGATTGCTGGCGCGTTTCTTCATCCAAACCTTTGACAATCGACTTGTCAAAAGTCGCATACGAAGAGAGATAGTTGTACGCCTTTTGCCATGCGTAGTTGGTGTTGATGGAAAAGCCATGCGTAAACTGTTTGGCGATGGAGATTTGGAGCGCGTTGTAATGCGTATCTTGGTCGTCGCCGCGGTAGCCGATGCCGTTGGACCAGCCGCATTGGCCTGGTGCGAAGCCGGCGGGCGTGGCATAGGCAGGGTCGGAGCAGGCAGGAAGTCTGCCCGCGTAATAGCGCTGTAGATAGAGCTGGTTGTTGGTTCCGCCGTTCGCCGCAATACCCGCGACGTTATTCTGCAACGGCGACCGAACCGTGGACGCCACGCTGGAATCGTAGTGCAGCGCCTGGTTCGAGATGCTGTACTGCGCCGGAAGGAAGATTCCCGGCTCATTCGGGTTGGTGCTGTTGCCGTCGCCGGCGCTCAGGGTATGCGTTCCCTTATTGCCGACGTACGCCAAGGTGACCGACAGGGTAGGCGTAACCGACTGCTGCACGCTCAGGTTCCAAGCGTCCAGGGTCGGCAGGCGCAGGGGATCGGGCCGCGAGCTGGTGCTGACGGCATAGCCGGGGTTGGGCAGCAGGCCGTTGGCGGGTACGGCGACTGTTTGGTTCGGTGTAGGGCCGTTCGCCAGGTTGAAGGCGAAGGTCGTCTGGTTGCCGGGCAGCGTAATTTGCTGATTGGCGAGAATAGGCAGGTTTTGCGTTGCGGTGTGGCCGAAGACCGAACCAAAGACGCCGATGTCGAAGGACCGTCCGTAGCCGGCCCGGACAACGGTCTTGCTGTCTAATTGATAAGCAATGCCAGCTCTCGGATTGAAAGCGTACTGCGCTTTGCCGTAGTTCAGATTGCTGCCGACGGTGCCGACGCCCGCGACGCGGATATAGCCGGTCGTCAGGTCGAGGATGCCGCCTTGTCCGGCATTGTTGATCGTTTCCGGGAAGTAAAACTCGTAACGGACCCCGTAGTTGACGGTCAGCTTCGGCGAGGCGTGCCAGGTGTCTTGCGCGAAGAAGAAAGTGCGCTTTTGGAACTCCTTCGCATTGGTGGACGTGCTGACGTAACGGTTGAAGTTGGAAACATCACCTAGGGCGAAGGTGGCGAAGCCGAGGCCGCCTTGGTTTGCATTGGTGTCGACGGTGGTATCGATGGCGGGGTTCGATGTCGGGCCCGGGTAGAACTGGAGAACGCCGGTACGGTCTTGGTCGCTCGGTACGCGGAGGTTGCGGGCGTAGCGCAAGTCCGCGCCGAAACGGACCTCATGGTTGCCGAGAGTCTTGGTCCAGTTATTCACAATCTGGTACTGGTCCTCGCGCTCGGTGAGCGGGCAGTTGCAGCGGGTGACGTTCAGCCCTGTGCCATATTGCGGTCCCTGCGCCGCCCCCGGGAGGCTTTGCGAGTTTCCGGATTGCCCGACCTCGGAAAGCTCAATCGCGGGCGAGCCGCTTGTGATGAAGCTGCCTGTGTTCAGCCCGGGAATGCCGAGCTGGTTCGCGAACTGTACATTCTGGTCGTACTTTTGCGTACCGATGTCATAGCGGTAGTAGCCCACGCGGAAGTCGGTCGCAAGCGTGGCGTTGAGGGCGAGATCGAAGCCCGCTGCGAGCGAGTCATTCGCGCCTTGCGAGGTGCCGCCGTAGCCTCCCAAGCCGAAGCCCGCTCCGCCCGCGGCCCCGAAAATGGTCGAGCCGGTCAGGATGTCGGTAAACCGGCTGAAGCGCTCAAAGAAGTGCAAGTTCTGTTTCGCTTGATAGTCGACGCGCTCGTCCCACTGGTCTGAGTTCAGCAGACCCGTGCCGCTGGCCGCGTAGTTGTTGCGGAGGCCGGGATAGGCCGAGTCGGTATTGGTGTTCGGCTGGTACGGCTGTAGAAGGCGAAAAAGCGACTGTGCCTGCGGAGAAACGCGCGCAAGCGGAATCACATTGCCCGGAAAGGGCTGGCTTCCGTTCTGCGGGTCATAGATGGTGCGGGCGTTTGTACCTAGGGCCGCAGCGTTGTACTGTGAGAAGTCGCAGCCCGGGATGCCGCTCGCACCGACCGTCTGGCCGAGGCAGGTCGAGATGACTTGCGCGGACGGCACGGTTTGCAGGTTGTTGGTGCCCAGCTTCTGGCGCAGACCCTGGTAGTCGCCGAAGAAAAATGCCTTGTCCTTCAGGATCGGCCCGCCGACCGAACCGCCGAACTGCGAACGCAGCGCTTCAGGAAACGGACTGAGGACCAGCTGCGAGGGGCCTTGCTGGAAAGGGTCGCGCGCCAGCTGCGCCGCCGACTCACGGTACCAGAACGCTGATCCGTGAACATTGTTCGAGCCTGACTTCGTCTGCTCGGTCACGACCGAAGCCACTGCCTTGCCGAACTCCGCATTGAAGTTCTGCGTGGTGATCTTCTGGTCCTGGAGTGAGTCCGGGTTCGGGTTGATCACGATAATGCCGAGGATCGGGTCCTGATTGTCCGTGCCGTCGAGCTCGAACGCCGTACCGCCGAATGCTTGGCCGTCGACCTGGATTTGCAGGGAGCCTTGCGGGTTTTCACTCGCGGCATGGGAAAACCCAAGCTGCTGCGCGCCCGGCTGCAGCAGCTGCAAGCCGGTCACGTTGCGGCCCGCCACAGGCAGGTCCACGATTTCCTTCGAGCTCAGGCTGGTGGACACATCGGCCTGGTCGGTCTTGAGCGCCGGCACGCTGTCCGACTTGACCTCAACCACCTGTGCCGCGGAGCCGATTTGGAGGTTGGCGTCGACCTTGCTGGCCGTGTCGACGTTGACCACGATGCCTTTTTGCTCAAAGCTCTCAAAGCCCTGCGCCTCCACCTTGACGCTGTACGGGTCGGGGATGAGCCGCTGGACCGTGTACTCGCCGCTTTCGTTCGAGGTCGCTGTAACCGCGATGCCTTTCGCGGTGTCTGTGACGGTAATCTTTGCGTTCGGAACGACCGCGCCCGACGCGTCCTGGACTGTTCCGGTGATGGAGCCGAACACGGCCTGCGCCTGCGCCTGGTACGCGCCCGAGCAGAGTACGGCGGCCATCCCCAATCGTGTGATGCTGCTTGCCACTCTCATTGCTACCGCCTCCTCAACACCTGCGGGTGCCCCGGACGCGCAGAGCCTTCATGGGGCGGCTGCGCTGCTTGGCTGAACACGCGGCCCGCGGTGGTGCTCCGCGCGCGCCATACCCCGGCAGGTCATTTCAGGGCGGCGCGAGACGCTGGCCGAATGTCGAACCAAACCGTACAAACCTCGGGTGAGGGCTGTCAACCAAAATCCGCGCCGGGCTCCGTCGATTTTTGTAAAAAGCTGCTATAACAAATTATCGGGACTAGCGGGCTCTCCTAAAGCCTACCGATTTCAGGATTTCAGCACACTTCTGCCTACCATTCCACGAAGAAGCTTGTTTGCTGAAGGAAGGTCCACGCGAAAGCTGCTATAGCTTTTCGAGCGGCACTGCCCAGCCGTGGGCCTGGGGTGATATGCTCCTCGCGGCTTCGCCCGCGCGAGTTCGGGCGGCCGGAAACGAGGCGGCGCGATGAGGCGAAAGCTGGGGTATGTGTATGCGGGGCTGGCGGCGGCAGGGCTTTATGTCGGCACCGGCGCACCCGCCGTTTCCGCGGCGGCGGAAGACCCGTGGTGGAAGCACGCGCTGATCTATGAGGTGTACCCGCGCTCGTTCCAGGACTCGAACGGGGACGGGGTCGGCGACCTGAACGGCATCACCAACCGCCTGCAGTTTGTACACGATATGGGCTACGACGCGATCTGGCTGTCGCCCATGTACCCTTCGCCGCTGGTCGACTTCGGCTACGACATTTCAGACTACGAAGCGGTCGACCCCACGTACGGCACCCTGGCGGATTTTGACAAACTGGTGGCGGCGGCCAAGGCGAAAGGCGTCCGGGTTTGCTTGGATTTCGTCATCAATCACAGCTCCGACAAGCACAAATGGTTCCTGGAGTCGGAAAGCTCGCGCACCAACCCCAAGCGCGACTGGTATATCTGGCGCGACCCGAAAGGCTTCACGGCGGACGGCAAACCGATTCCGCCGAACAACTGGATTTCTGAGTTCGGCGGCTCGGCATGGCAGTACGACCCGAAGACGAAGCAGTTTTACTATCACCGTTTTTATATCGGGCAGCCGGACCTGAACTGGCGCAACCCCGAAGTGGAAAAAGCCATGTTCGGGGTCATCAAGTTCTGGCTCGACCGGGGCGTCGCCGGCTTCCGCCTGGATGCCGTGCCGACCATGTACGAGGACCCGAACCTCGCCGACGCCAAGGTGCTGCCGGGCAAAACCAAGCTGGGCGACCCGAACGAGGACAAGTCGAACTACGACAACCTGCCGGAGGTGCACGGGGCCATGCAGCGCTTGCGGGCGCTGGTTAATTCCTACCCCGGCGACCGCGTGCTGATCGGCGAAACCTACCTAAAGAGCGCTGAAGACCTGAACCGCTGGTACGGCGGGGCGAAGCACGATGAATTGCAGCTGCCCATGGACTTGCAGGTGGGCTTCCAAAAGAAGCTGGACGCCGGGACGCTGCGGCAGCTGATCAACGACGCGGAAACCAAGATCGACGGCAACCAGCCGCTGTTTGTGTTCGACAACCACGACAACCCGCGCTCCTGGGACCGCTTGGGCGACGGCGCGCATGACCCCGAGATCGCGCGGGTGGTCGCGGCGGCGCTCCTGACCAGCAAGGCTTCCGCGTTGATGTATTACGGCGAGGAGCTCGGGATGTACACGGCAATCCCGAAGCGCAAGGAGGACGTGCGGGACCCGGTGGGCCGCACCGGATGGCCGACAGAAAAAGGCCGCGACGGCGAGCGGACGCCCATGCAGTGGAGCGCGGGCCCGCAGGCGGGTTTCTCCACCGACCCGCACACCTGGCTGCCGATTGAAACGAACTACAAGACCGCGAACGTCGACACGGAAGCAAGCGACAAAGCCTCCCTGCTGAACTGGTACCGGCGGTTGATTTCCATGCGGCGCTACAACCCCGTCATGCACGACGGCGCGATGACCATGCTCGATACGAGCAACCCGTCCGTCCTCTCATGGATGCGCAAGGGTGCCGGCGGCAAAGCGATCGTGATCGCCATGAACTGCACACCGGGGCCGCAAACGGTGTCGCTTGAGGGCGCGGGCAAGGGAAGCGTCAAAACGCTGCTGACCGATGCGCCGGGACTGGAAGGGCACACGTCCCTGACGGGCGTCGCGCTGCCGGCGTACGGGACTTGGATCGCGAGCGTCGAATAGCGCCTGCGCGAGAATAGGTCCATGATCCCGCTCCTACTCGCGGCCCTGCTGCAGGCTGCCGCGCC
>CAXTSB010000029.1:21961-29417 GCA_964246845.1 uncultured Acidobacteriaceae bacterium | reverse complement strand
GGGGCGAGCCGCGGGTGGACGGCAAGAAAATCATGCAGCAGCTCGCCGGCGAAACTGGCGGGCGTTTTTTCGAGGCGAAAAAGAAGGAGAACTTCGACGAGATCTATACGCAGATCGCCGATGAACTTCGCCAGCAATACCAGCTCGGCTACACCCCGGACGCGGCCGGCCAGGACGAAGGCTTTCATAAGATCTCGTTGACGACCAGAAAGAAAGACCTGTTTGTGCAGACCCGCGACGGCTATTACGGGGCGGGTACGCCGGAGAAGAAAGCCGCGCAAGGCGAGTGACGGCGCTTGAGCGCCACTGGTTACCACGCAAAGAACATCCGAAGCGGGCCTTTCGCGCTTCTTCCGCCGCCGTACCTGTGTCTAACGGAAGAGGCGTCCGTATCGTGGGCGTAAGTGAGGCAAGCATGCGAAATTTATGGAACGGTATCGCGGTACTTGGGATCATCGCGGCAAACGGCGCGGCCTACGCGCAAACCGAGGGTCGGGCATCGGCTGAAAGCGTTGTGACGGTGCTGCCGAAGAGCGGCGAAGCAGCTGCCCCGGTACCCGAGAGCGCTTTAAAAGTCGAGGTGAACGGCAAGCAGGTGCAGCCCTCGACATGGCAGCCCTACGGCAAGGGCGAGGTGCAAATGGTCTTGCTGATCGACAACTCAGCCCGCACCAGCTTTGGCCGCAACCTGAGCGACCTCGCGAACTTCCTCAAGAACCTGCCGCCCAATGTTTCCGCCGCCGTGGCTTACATGCAGAACGGCGCGGCCGTGTTTTCCGGTACGCTCTCCAAGGACCATGCCGCGGCCGCGGGCGCGCTGCACCTGCCTTCGGGCACGCCCGGCTCGAACGCGAGCCCTTACTTTTGCCTGGAAGATCTTGTAAAGCACTGGCCCGCCCCCCGCTCCGCCGCGCGGCGCGAGGTGTTGATGATCACCGACGGGACCGACCCTTACAACGTCCGCTACGATCCCGAAAACCCGTATATCACGTCCACTCTCGACGCGGTCAATCGGGGCGGTTTGGTGGTGTACTCCATTTACTGGCGCGACCAGGGCGGGCTGGACAACTCGCTGTACCAAACCAACGCGGGCCAAAGCTATCTGACGCAGGTCGCGGACGCCACAGGCGGCAATTTTTACTACGAAGGACTGACGAACCCCGTCTCGTTCGTGCCGTTTCTCTCGGACCTGCGGCGGCGGCTGGACAACCAGTATGAGCTTGCTGTGCCGGTCCGCCCGGAAAAGAAGGAGGACTACCCTTCCTTGAAGGTGCGGTCGGATATCGGCGCGGTTAAGATCACGGCGGCCAACCGGGTCGCGGTCGCGCCCGAGGGTACGGCGGCGCAGTAGCTTTCCGCTGCAAGCAGGCCCGGCCGTGCGCTGGGCCCTTTCCCGTTCAGAGGACTTCGGTAATGCCGCCGAGCAGGAAAGCTGTTGTGTTTGCAACAGACGGCTGTTTCAATCGCGGAAGCTTTCAGCAGGGTGCAAGCGGGATTTCAGGATTGGCCGGAAGATCGGCCAGGCCGGAACACCCCGCGAGAACGGGGTATTCCGGGTCCACTGCTGGAGGTAAAGCGAATGGACAGTCTGCTGTCCTGGCTGCATGTTTCAGTCACAATCGGCCTGGATTGGCGTTTCGTGACCGCATGCGGTTTGCTTGTAAAGGTGCTGCGGCGTAAGCGGTAGCTTCCTGTCCCCGGCACAGTTGCACCACCCGGGGACGAAATAAAACTGCCCACAGCAGCATTCGATGCTGCGCGCCACGAAAAGTCAATACTTTGGCTCTCTTTCAGACACTCGCCATTCCCACATTTAAGCCGCCGAGGGAACAGCCCGATGTGCCGGACGGCGACCGCGCCACCAGTTCAGCACCGGTCGTGCCAGCAGGAGCGCCGCAAGCACAAGGGTGATCTGCAAGGGTGCGAGCACGCCGGTCTTGACGATCCACCAGTAATGCACCACGCCCGCGATCGCGGAAATGTACACTGCCCGATGCAGCCAAGCCCACCCCCTGCCCCCGAGCTTGCGGATGGACCAGGTAGTGGAGGTGAGCGCGAGCGGCACCATCAAGCCCCAAGCGGTGATCCCGGCCCAAATGTACGGGCGCTGCCGGATGTCGCCCGAGATCGCCGCCCAGCTCCAGCCTGAGTAAAGCCATAGATACACCAGCAAGTGCAGCGAGGCCCAAGCGAACGCGTACAGCCCCAGGACGCGCCGAAAGCGGATCAACCAGCTCAAGCGCGGGATGAGCTTGCGCACCGGCGTGACCGCGAGCGAAATCACGAGGAGCCGGAGCGCGCCAAAGCCGGTGAAAAAGGTAACGGTTTCGGTCGGATCGGGCCCGAGCGCCCCCGGATCGCCGCCCGCGCTGCGGACGAAAAGGAACACAAGCCAGGCGAGCGGTCCCAGGCACGCAGCGTGGACTCCTGCTTTCAACCACAAGATAGACCGGTTCGACATCCGCTCGCGGCTCCTAATAAAACTTCGTGAGGTCCATGCCCTTGTACAGGCTCGCAACCTGATCGGCATAGCCGTTGAACATCAGCGTCGCCTCCCGCTGCTTCCAGATCGGTGCGCCGATGACCCGCTCGGAGTGCTGCGACCAGCGCGGGTGGTCCACGGTCGGGTTTACGTTTGAGTAAAAGCCGTACTCATTCGGCGCGAGCTCGTTCCAAGTGGTCGGCGGCTCCTTGTCGACAAAGCGGATCGTCACGATGGACTTGATCGACTTAAAGCCATACTTCCACGGCACCACGATGCGCACCGGCGCGCCGTCTTGGTTCGGCAGCGACTCGCCGTACATCCCAAAGGTGAGCAAGGTGAGCGGATGCATGGCTTCATCCATCCTCAGCCCCTCGGAATACGGCCAATTGATGCCCGACTCGCGGGTGAGCGGCATCTGCTCAGGGTCATACAGCGTCAGGAACTGCACATATTTAGCTGACGACAGCGGTTTCGCCCATTTGATCAACTCCGCCAAGGAGTAGCCGGCCCATGGGATGACCATGCTCCAGGCTTCCACGCAGCGGAAGCGGTACACCCGCTCCTCCTGCGGGCGAAAATGCGCCAGATCGTCGATCGAAACAGTGCGGGGCTTTTCGACCAAGCCCTCGATTTTGACGTTCCAAGGATAGGTCTTCAGCTTGCCGGCATTTTCCGACGGATCGGACTTGTCGGTGCCGAACTCGTAAAAGTTGTTATAGCCGGTGATGTCCTTCAACGCAGTCGGGGTCAATCCTTGCGTGGACAAAGGACTTTTCACGGTGGCGATCTTGGTGGCCGCGTCCACCGCCCCGGGGTCGAGCATACGGCGACCCTCGACCGCCGCCGCGCCCGCCGCTGCCGCCGCCCCGGCCATGAACCGCCGCCGGCTTGTCCACACGCTCCTCGGCGTGATCTCAAAGGAGGGTATTAAGTCCGGCTTTCGAATCAACATGAAATGCTCTCCACAAGGCCCGCGCCGTCGGATCCCAAACCGAAGCGCTCGGCCCGCTTCACCTTGGACGCAGCACCGGCGTCGGCTGCCGTTCTTTTTCGCGGTTTGCGTTTATGACGCGGCACAAGCGGAACCGTTACAGTACCGAAGTACCGTGTCCACATCGCGGCGGCCCTGAACAAAATCAGCGAAATGCCGATAACAGGTGGGACCGAGGACCCATGCCGAACCTGCCCACCCGCGAGCCCGCTTCCACGGACCAGCCGTCCGTGGCCGAAATCGTTTCTGCCCTGTCATTTGCCCTGGACCTGACCGAAGGCGCCGTACCGGGTCACGCTTTGCGCTCCTGCCTGCTCGGGATGCGCCTCGGGGCCGAACTGCAGTTCTCCAACACCATGCTCGCGGATTTATACTACGCCCTGCTGCTCAAGGATGTGGGCTGCAGCAGCAACGCCGCGCGCATGTGCCAGATCATCGGCGGCGGGGATGACCGCGCCGTTAAATCCGGGGTCAAACTGGAAGATTGGACGCAGCCGCACAAGCCCAAGCTTTCGACCATGCGCCTGCTTTGGACGCATGTCGGGCCCGGCGACGGACCGCTTTCAAAAGCAAAGCAAATCCTGAACATCGGCTTATCCCAGCATCGGCATAACGAGGAAATGATCACACTGCGCTGCGACCGGGGCGCAAGCATCATCCGCAAGATCGGGCTCGGCGACGAGGCGGCGGTGGCGGTGCAATCGCTGGACGAGCACTGGGACGGCTCCGGCTACCCGCAAAGGTTGAAGGGCCACGCCATCCCTCCTCTGGCACGGGTGATGGCGGTGGCGCAGCACCTGGACGCGTTTGCGCTCGAGCGGAACCCGCTCCAAGCGATGCGGGTGCTTCGGGAACGCGGCGGACGCTGGTTCGATCCCGAGGTCGTAAGCGCCGCCGAAAGCCTCCAAAAGCGCGGCATGCTTTGGCAGCATTGCCTCCCGGAAGCTCGAAGCGCCGTCAGCGCGTCCGAAGCCGACACCCGGGCGGCGGTGCTGGCCTTGGCCCCGACCTCGGCCAAGGCAGCGGCTCCGGCCCACATCGATGCGATCTGCGAGGCGTTTTCAGAGGTCGTGGACGCGAAGAGCCCGTTTACTTTTCGGCACTCCATGGGTGTTACGGAAGCGGCCGGGCGCATCGGAAGCGCCATGGGCCTTTCCGCAGGCCGGCTTGAAATGCTGCGGCGGGCGGCGCTGCTCCACGACCTGGGTAAGCTGCGGGTGCCGAACTCGATCCTAGATAAGCCGGGCAAGCTGGATGCGGCAGAGTGGAGTGTCATGCAGGAGCATTCCGAGCTGACCAGGCAGGTTCTGACCCGCATACCGCAATATCGGTATCTGGCTGAGATCGCCGGAGCGCACCATGAAAAGTTGGACGGCACCGGCTACCCGAACAAGCTTCATGCCGAGCAGCTTCCGCTCGAATCGCGCATCCTGGCCGTCGCCGACGTGTACGGGGCCCTGACTGAGGACAGACCTTACCGGGCGGGTTTTCCGGTCGAAACAGCACTGTCGATGATGGAGCGGGATGCGCCGCACAAGCTGGACGGCGATGTTTTCGACACGCTGGTGCGGATCGCGCAGCCCTCAACCGGATACGGTGCTCCGCCGCCGGCCCTGTTCGCAAAGGTACATGCAGCCGCGGCTCCGGGTGTGCCGGTGTAAGCCCGAGAGCAGCCGCCCGCTAGGATGAAAGGCGGAGGCAGCATCGGGATGGCGGGAACATGGACACGGCAAGCGCACGAAGCGCTGGCGGCGAGCACAAGAGTGCAGGAAACCGCCGAGGTCTTGCTGCGGGCGCGAAGGGAGGGAGCGCCCCTGCCGGACCTTGACCCGGCCCTTCAGCCCGCTTCCCTTTACGAAGCCTATGCCGTGCAGGACGCCATGGCCGAGCGGCTGGGACCCGTGGGCGGCTGGAAAATCGGAGCGCCCAGCCCTGATGCGGTTCCGGTGTTCGGCCCTTTACCTCTGCGGCTCGGCATCCTGCCTTCCGTTACTGAGTTGGGCGGCGCGCGGCGGCTGCGCGGCGTCGAGGCGGAGATTGCGTTCCTATTGCGCAAGGATCTGCCCGCGCGCGATGTGCGGTATTCGCGCGAAGAAATCCTCGGCGCGATCGAAGGCGCGCACCCGGTCATCGAGGTGCTGGAATCCGCATTCACGGCACCGGACGAAGCGGCGCACCTGGCCGTGATCGCGGACCTGCAAATGAATGGAGGCCTGGTATACGGGTCGGCGGTCGAGCACTGGCGGGCTCACGACATGGCATCCGAGCAGCTGGAAATCGTGATTGACGGCGTGGTCCGCTGGAACGGCGTAGGCAGGAACACAAACGGGCCTGACCTTCTGCGCTTGGTGGAGTACCTGGTAAACGAGGCGCAATGGCGGACGGGCGGCCTGGAAGTGGGCCAGTGGATCACGACCGGCAGCTGGATGGGCAAACTGCTCGCGATGGAACATTCATCCGTGGAGGTGCGGTTCGAGCACTTCGGCAATGTCAGCTGCCGTTTCGGCGGTTGAGCCGCCAGTAGAGCAGCGCTCCGGACCCGCCGAGTCCCGCGGCAAGCGCGAGTTCGCGTCCCGCGTGCGCACGGCTCAGTAGAAGGAATCCGAAGCCGAGCAGCGCGGCAAGCGGCGGCAGCGGGTACAGCCACATGCGGAACGGACGCGCCAGGCCGGGCCGGCGAAAGCGGAGCACGATGACGCCGACCTGCTGCAGTCCGTACTGGAGGACGATCCTGACGGCAACCAGCGATGCGATCACCGTTCGGAGATCGAAAAAGCAGAACACCGCTCCCAGGCAGCTTAAAGCGAGAAGAGCCGTGCGCGGGTAGCCGTGCCGGGGGTGCAGCTCGGCGAACGGCCGAAAGAAATTGCCGTCGCGCGCCGCCGCGTAGGGCGCGCGGGAGTAGCCCAGCAGCAGCGAAACAATGGAGGCGAACGCGGTCCACATGATGAAGACGGCAGCCAGGGTGCCCGCGAGCCCGCCCAAGCCGGACGGCAGAACCTGCCGCATCAGGACGGCGGCCATCGGCTCCGCGGCACCCGTTTCGGTCAGCAACGATGGGATCGGAACCGCGCCCAAGACGGCAAAGTTCATCAGCAGGTACAAGCACGCGACGACCGCGATGGACAGAAGCACCGCGCGTGGAATGGTCCGCCCCGGGTCGCGCGTTTCCTCGCCCAGGAAGCACACGTTGTAGTAGCCCCAGTAGTCGTACGTGGTGATCAGCATGGCTGCCCCAAGCGCGCCGGCTAGCCCTTCGCCGCGAGGCCAGTGCATCTGCGCGGCGACCAGCGGCGCTTGGAGGTGCGTGAGCCCGACCGCGGCGACGGCTCCCAAGGTGAGCAGAACGCCCCCGGCCAACCAACCCGCTGCTTGCGCGATCACACCCAACCCGCGCGACAGTAAAAAGACCGCCAGGAGGCACACAGCTGCCGCGAGCAAGCTTGTTCCCTGCACGGTGAGAAGGCCTAAGTGAAAGCCGTGCCGAAGCGATGGGACCAAAAACGCTGCATACTGCGCGAAGCCGAGCGCGCCCGAGGTCACGGAAAGCGACGCCGTAAAAACAAGCTGCCAAGTGTATAGGAAGCTGAAGAACCGTCCATAGTCGAAGTCGGACGGTTCGGAAGGCTTGTAGATTTCGCGCAAGTACGCGTACGAACCGCCCGCGCGCGGCAGCGCCGCTCCCAGCTCAGCCCACACCAGCCCGTCCGCCGCCGCCAGCAGCGCCCCCGCAAGCCAGCCCAGCCAAGCACCGGAGCCCAAGGCGGCGGCCACCAACGGCAAGGTGATGAACGGCCCCGCGCCGACCATGTTCATGGTATTGAGCGCGAGCGCGCCGCGAAGGCTGAGCAAGCGTTGCAGGGCGGCCATGGACCGAGACTAACGCGAACGGAGCCTAACCGGCCTTGAGCTCCCGCATGGCCAGCTGCAGGTCCGCCCACGCCTCTTTCTTCTGCCGGGGATCGCGCAGCAGGTATGCC
>CAXTSB010000029.1:21407-21951 GCA_964246845.1 uncultured Acidobacteriaceae bacterium | reverse complement strand
GGATGGTAGGTGACGATGACTTTGGCCCCGTACGCCGGGTGGATGCGGCCGCGCAGCGCGCTCAGCGGGCTGCGCGCGCCGAGCAGCCAGGTCGCCGCTGTCGAGCCGAGCGCCACGATCACGCGGGGACGCACCACGCCGATCTGCTCCAGGAGAAACGGGGTACACGTCGCCGCTTCGTCCGGCTCGGGAGTGCGGTTTCCCGGCGGACGGCACTTGACGATATTGGCGATGTACACCTGCCCGCGACTCAAGCCCATCGCGGTGATCATGTTGTTTAAAAGCTGCCCCGCTTTGCCGACGAACGGCAGGCCGGAGGCGTCCTCGTCCGCGCCGGGTCCTTCTCCGATGAACAGGAGGTCGGCATCGGCATCGCCGTCTCCGAACACGATCGTATGGCGGCCCTCAAACGCGAGCGGGCACCGGGTGCAATCCCCGATTTCCTCGCGGATGCGTGCGAGCGCGGCCGGTTTTTCGTCGGGCGCGGGCGGCTCGCCGGGGAAGGCAAGCAAAGGCGGGGCGGGTTGAGCGAGACGCTTGCGCC
>CAXTSB010000029.1:11878-21397 GCA_964246845.1 uncultured Acidobacteriaceae bacterium | reverse complement strand
GACGCGTGGGTTCCGCGGGTTGCTCGTGCTCGGGCATGGCCGCCGTTGCGTGGAGCATAGGCAGCGGCGCGTCTATGTTTGCGGATGCATCCGGTTCCGATACGGAGCCTCCTTGAGGCCCCGCTCCGGCCCGCCGGTACAGCTCATGAATGCCTATATCGCGAAGAAAATCGATTTGCGCGCGCAAGGCCGCGAGGGCTTCGGGTGTAAGCGGACTCAAACTCATTAGTCGGTTGACTCAGCATTCCACCGTCAACGGTTCATCCAGCTCGGCAATCAGGCGCTCCGGGCGGCGCAAGCGGGCAATCTCATCCAGGATGCATCCGGCAAGCTCGCGCTTGTGCATAGCGGGGAGATCGACCGCGGTACTCCGGGTCAGAAACGTCGCGGCGTTGCGGTCAGCGTCAAAGCCCAAACCGGGGCGCGCTACATCATTGAGCACGATTGCATCCGCGCCCTTGCGCATGAGCTTGCTACGCCCGCTGCCTAAGGCCTCTTCCGCGCCGGCGGTTTCCGCGGCAAAGCCGATGAGCAAGGTGCCGGGCCGGCGATGCGTCACCAGCAGAGCCAAAATGTCCTCTGTCGGCTCAAGCTCGAGCGTCAAGGGCCCGCTGCGTCGCAGCTTGGTTTCGGACGGCGCTGCCGGGCGGTAGTCAGCAACCGCGGCCGCCATGATGAACAGGTCCGCTTCGGGCAGCAGATGGAGGCAGGCATCGCGCATCGCGGCCGCCGTGACGACTGGAACGAGCTCGCACCCTGGAGGCGGACGCAGGGCCGTCGGGGCGGAAACTATAGTTACGCGGGCACCGCGCCGCGCCGCAGCTTCGGCAAGCGCATAACCCATCTTGCCCGAGGAGCGGTTGCCCAGGAAGCGGACAGGATCCAGGGCTTCGCGTGTACCGCCCGCCGTGACCACCACGGTCTGGTCGGCCAGCGACTCACTGCGCTGCAAGGCTTGCAGTGTTGCTTCAACAATCGCGGGGATTTCCGCTAAACGGCCCGGTCCCGTCATGCCGCAGGCGAGCGCGCCCGCGCCGGGCGGAACGACGACCGCACCCCGCTCTTCCAGGACAGCCAGGTTCGCCTGTACAGCCGAATGCTCCCACATGCGTACGTTCATCGCGGGCGCAAGAACGACCGGTGAGGGCGTGGCCAGGTACAAGGTGGAAAGAAAGTCGCTCGCGTCGCCGTGTGCGAGCCGGGCCAGCGCGCTCGCCGAGGCAGGCGCGACGAGCAGTGCCGCCGTTTCCTGCGCGAGCTCGATGTGCTCCATGGCCGGCGAGCGGCCCGCTGCCTCGTCCGCCGCCTGCTCGGCCCACAAGCTTGTGATGACGCGGCGGCCGGTGAGGGCGGCGAAAGTGAGCGGCTGCACAAAGCGCTGCGCCCCCTCGGTCATCACCACCTGCACCTCCAACGCTTTCGCCTGGAGGGCGCGGACAAGTTCGGCTGCCTTGTACGCGGCAATGCCGCCGGTTACGCCGAGGGTGACCTTCATAAGGGCGTGAGCCTCCCGCATGTTCCCGATTGTAAACGGGACGCACCGGAGGAAAACCGGGCCGCCGCCCTCGTGCGCGGACAATTACAGGGCGAAGCGGGGGATCTCCGGCGCGTCGAAGCCCGGCTTGATCACCGGAGTTTCACGCCGCACGTGCTGGACAAGACCGGCCGAAATCTCGTGCTGGGCAATTTTGGAGGCTTTGGAGGAAGGTGTGGCGACCAGCGGGCTGGATCCATTTTGCAGCTGCCGGGCGCGCCGCGCGGCAACGATGACATAGCGGAAATTGCTGTCGAACTCGTGCTCAAGCTTCATGGACTGACCTCGGAAAGCGGGTGGGGCGCGAGCCCGAAGGCCGCGAGAACCGGTTGGAGGCGCTGCCGGATGTTTTCCTGTCTACACCCGTTTGCGAGCGCTCTGATGCGGGCCGCTTCCGCCGGAGAGCTTGCCGCCGCTCCGCGGCTTGAGCGTTCTACGGCAACAATAGCTGAAAGTTCGTCCACCGCAACGTCCAGAACGTCATTTATCAGCACGTACCCGTACCGAAAGTAATTACCGATCTCACTCCGGGCCTTGCGGAGCCTCCGCGCGAGAATCTCGTCATCGAGCGCGCCCTCGGCGCGGCTGCGGTTTTTGAGCCGCGCTTCCAGGATTACCGGAGTCGGAGGCAGCACAAAGATGCTGACTGCTTCCTTCACCCGTTCGCGCACCTGTTCCGCGCCCTGCACGTCGATGTCCAGAAGCAGATCGTGGCCGCGGCCCGCCGCCCCATCGAGTGCGGCCCGCGCGGTTCCGTACCAGTTCCCGAAGACGTCCGCGTACTCAAGGAAAGCATCCTCGGCGATCATGCATTTAAACTCAGGGACCGAGATGAAGTTGTACTCGCGGCCTGACTCTTCCGACCCGCGCGGGTGCCGCGTCGTGTACGAGACGGAGAACTCCAAGCCGGCGACCAAGGAGCGGATTTGGGCGACCAAGGTGGATTTGCCCGAACCGGACGGGGCCGAAATGATGAACAAAATGCCTGCCAAATGCTTCCTCCGAACCGGCAGCTTAATAAAAAATGCCGTTCCCACTGAATTAATCCTGCCGAAGTGCCGATAAGGAAGACAGTAAAGCACGCCAGCTCCGGCAAGGACCGGAAACCCGCCCGCTCGCTGGTTCCATAAACAGCACAGCGGCACAGCGGAGAAGCACTATTCGATGTTTTGCACCTGCTCGCGGAGCTTCTCGATCTCGGCCTTCATGGCCAGTCCGGCTTCGGTCAGTTCCATCGCGCCGCCGGTGATCCCGGCGGTTTTGGAAAGGAGCGTGTTGCTTTCGCGGTTCATCTCCTGCAACAGGAAATCAAGCTTCTTGCCTGCCTCGCCGCCGCTCCGGAGAAGCGCCCGGAACTGTGCGACATGGGTGTTCAAACGGACAAGCTCTTCCTCGACATCGCCGCGCTCGGCCAGCAGCGCGGCTTCGGTCAGGAGGCGGCCGCGATCGCCTTCCTGCCCGAGGTAGGCTTCCAGGCGCTCCGTTAAACGCGCCAGGTAAGCCGGTTGCGCCTGCTCACGCAAGGCGGCCGCCTGCTCCGCGAGCGCGGCGAGCCGGTCGAGCGAGCGCTCCATGACGGCCGCGAGCGCGGCACCCTCCTGCGCGCGTGCGGCGACCAAGGATGCGAGCGCACGGGCGATGAGCTCCGGCAGGTACGCGTACGGGTCAATCTCCGGCGCAGCAGCGGGCGGTTTTGCAAAGGAAAGGAGGCCCGGAACCAAGGCCGCGGTGTTCAAATCCGGTTGGGAAGCAAGGCCGTGCTCTTCGGCGGCGGCGCGGAAATCCGCTAGATAAGCACGCAAAGCCGTCCGGTCAAATGCCGGAACTTTGCTCGGACGCTCATTTTCCTGGCGAGCGGCGCTTTCGACAGCCAGTGTGCAGTCGACGTGTCCGCGGGCGAGCGAGCGCTTCAGCTCGGCCCGGATCATGGGTTCCAGCAACTCGGCGCTGGCGGGCAGCCGGAACTGGAGGTCGAGGAAGCGGTGATTTGTGCTGCGCAATGTCAGCGTCGCCGTGCCGGCGGGCAGATCCACACTTTCCCGGGCAAAGCCTGTCATCGAGCAAATACCTGTCGTAAAAATCGGAGCTCCTGGCTGTGGTTTGAGTGGAAAGTTTGTGTATGGAACAGCGGCGGACATCCGTGCTTATACCTCCAGCGGCTCGGCCGCGTCCGCGAATTGCAGCTCGTGCAGGCGCCGGTACGTGGGCGAGCGCCGCAGCAGCTCCTCATGGGTGCCGATCGCGGTCAGCGCGCCTGCTTCAAGCACGGCAATGCGCGTGGCGCGCCGGATGGTGGAAAGGCGGTGCGCGATCACGATCACCGTCCGGCCTTCCATCAAGTTGCCGAGCGCGGGCTGCACCAGCGCTTCGCTTTCCGCGTCCAGGGCCGAGGTCGCTTCATCGAGAATCAAGATGGGGGCGTTCTTGAGCAGCGCCCGCGCAATCGCGAGCCGTTGGCGCTCGCCGCCCGACAGCCGAAAACCCTTCTCGCCGATGGAGGTGTCATAACCTTGCGGCAGCCGGAGGATGAACTCGTGAGCAAGGGCCGCGCGGGCCGCGCGCTCCACCTCGGCGATGGCGACTCCGGGCCGGCCGTACGCGATGTTGTTGCGCACCGTGTCGTTGAACAGAATTGTTTCCTGCGTGACCGCGCCGATTTGGTCTCGCAGCGAGCGCAGGGTCAGATCACGCAGGTCAAGGCAGTCAATCGTGATGCGGCCTTCCGAAGGATCGAAAAAGCGCGGGATTAAATTCGCGAGCGTCGACTTCCCCGCCCCGCTCGGACCGACAAGCGCGACCACCTCGCCCTTGCGGATAGTCAGCTCGACAGCGGACAGAGCATCCGGCGCGTGTTCACCCGCGTAGCGAAAGCTGACGCCCTCAAACCGGATCGCGTCGCGGAACCCGCCCAGAACCGCGGCTTCCGCGCTCTCGGGCAGATCCTCGGCCGCGTCCATGAACCGGAAGATCTCACTCGAAGCGCCGAGCGCCTGCTGAAAATTGTTGTAATAGAGCGCGAACTTCCGCACCGGGTCGTACAGCTTGAACAACGCCACCAGAAACGTGAAGAACTGCCCTTCCGTCATGGTCCGGCTTTGGATCTGCCCGCGCCCGGCGAGCAGAAGCAGCGCGATGGCGACCGCGCCGATCGCGTCCATCAGCGGCGAGGAAAGCGCTTGCGCGCCCACCGAGCGGAGGTTGGCCCGGAACAGCCGACGAGCCGCGACGCGGAACCGCCCCAGCTCCCAAGCCTCCATGTTGAAGGCTTTGACGATGCGGTTTCCGGTGATGGCCTCGTAAAGGAGGTTCTGAATTTCAGCCAGCTTGTCCTGCCCGCCGCGGGTCGTCCGCCGCACGTTGCGGCCGATGCGCCGCACGGAAACCAGAACCACCGGAATAAACAGGAGGAGCAGCCAGGCCAGCTTGCCGCCCAGCGCCACCACCAGCGCCAGCGTAAATACGAGCGTAAAAAACTGCTGGAGAAAGTCCGACAGCACCGACGACATCGCGTACTGCACGCGCTCGATATCGTTCACCAGCATGGATAAAAGCGTACCCGTCGGGTGCTTTTGGAAAAACCCGGAAGAGCGCTGCAGCAGTGAGGCGTACAGGTCGTCCCGCAGGTCGGTGATCATGCCGAAGCCGGCATAGCTGACCAGGTAGGTACCCGCGAAATCGCAAACGCTCTTGAGCAGAGTCGAGGCGACCAGGGCGAAGCCGACCACGGTCCACTCGTTATGGAAGGCGTGCGGAACGAGGCTGTGCAGGTCGAAGGCAAACTTTTCCTTAAACCTGCCCACCAGCGACAGCGAATGGGCCGATGCGCCGGGGCGCAGAACATTGTCGAAGATCGGCTGGATCAGCAGGACGCGGAACGCCTCAAGCAGGCCGACCGCCGCCATCAGCAGCACCGCCGCCCCTGTTTGCAGCCAGTACCGGCGCAGGTAGCCGAACAAGCGCAGGAGGCGCTTCATCGGGGCATGTCGCGATGGTTGGTCTTGACCCGGTAGCCTTCGCGCCCCAGCCGCCGCGCGACCTCCTCGGCGATATACACCGACCGGTGCTGGCCGCCGGTGCAGCCAAAGGAAACGGTGAGATAGCTCTTGCCCTCGTGGATGTAGTGCGGCAGCAGGAACAAGAGCATGCCCTCGATCTTGTCGAGGAACTCCCCCGTTTGCGGGAAGCCGCCGACATACTCGGCCACCGGCGCGTCCTGGCCCGTAAGGGGGCGGAACTCGGGCACGAAATGCGGGTTCGGCAAAAACCGGACGTCGAACACCAGGTCCGCGCCGAGCGGGACGCCGTTCTTATAGCCGAAGCTGGTTACGGATACCAGAAGGCTTTTCCCGGCTTCCGCGCCGAACCGCGTGTGGAGGTACGCCCGCAGCTCGTGGACGTTGAAGTTGGTGGTTTCGAGTACGACGTCGGCAATGTTGCGCACCGGTTCGAGCAGCGCCCGCTCAGCTTCGAGCGAAGCCTCTACACTTGCGTCCGCGCCGAGCGGGTGCGGCCGCCGGGTTTCTGAATAGCGGCGCAGCAAGGCCGGCCGGGCTGCTTCCATGAAGATCACGGTGACCGGCAGGGTCTTGCGCATGCTCAACAGCGTGCCGGGCAGCTGCTCCAGCGCGTCGCCCTCACGGACGTCGACCACGATCGCGGCCTTGCGGGCAGCGGCCGAATGGGCGATCAACGCCGCGAACTGCGGCAGCAGCTCGATCGGCAGGTTGTCGACCGAATAGTAGCCTAGGTCCTCAAACGCCTTCAAAGCCGAACCCTTGCCGGAGCCGGACAGCCCGGTCAGGACGACAAGCTCGCGGGTTGAAGCGGCGGGGTCGGTCATCAAGGGCCTTGCCGCTATCTTAGCGGCATCCGGGCTACACAAAGATCAGCACGAGCGGCAGAACGACCCCGGCGGCCAGCAGGCCCGTAATCAACGGCTTGTTGCGCATGTACTTGTACGTCAAGGTCAGGCCGGTCAGGGTCGAGCTGAAAAGCCCGACTGCCACGATGAGAAAGAAGACCCGCAAGGGGAGTGGGTGCCGGTGTGTAGCCGGGGCGGGAGCCGGCGATGCACTCAAGACCGCGGGGTGTATCCCCGGTCCCGCTGCTTCAGAAGAGCTGTGCGGGCGCGGGCTGGCTTCCGGGCGCGCGGGCGGGGGGCCATGGCGTACCGGCACCTCGGCGGTCTGCTTTTTGTGCAGCTCGCCCAGCACCACCAGCCAGCGCGCCGGCTTGTAGTTCGGGTGGTCGCGGTTGGTTTCGTGCAGGCCGAAGGTTTGGGCCGCACCGGTCAGCGCGAAAAACAAAACGGCCGGCGTGATGAACACACCGGTGTACAGGTGGAGCAAGCGAAATACGTGCAGGTATGCGGATTTGCGGGCCATTTCTGTCAGTGTAAGACCGCTTCGGCCCGCGTCCGGTTTACACAAGGCAGGCGGAAAGCCGCCCGCCTTGCGTGTCACGAGGGCAGTTCGATCAGTTCCAGCGTGTGATCGCGCCGGCAGTGCAGGATCCGCAGCGGGCCCCCCTTGTCGCGGAAGACAAAGATCTCGCGGTGCCGGGTTTCCAGCTCCTTCACCGCTTCCTCCAAGCTCATGGGCCGCAGCGCGAATGCGTCGATGGAGCGGGTCACGTGCGGTTCGGTACCGTGGTCGTCCGGAGCGGCGGCGGCTTTTTGCCCGTTCCCGTTCGCATGGTGCACCGGCTCGGGCGCGATATCCGGCTGAAGTCCGAGCACCTCGTCGAGCGGCGAGTCCGGGGTCGACAGCAGCGTGGTGCGCTTGAGTTTGCCGCCGCGTTCGAGCGCCGGCTCCACCACGGTTTTTTCATCCTTGGGGCGGCGCTTCTCGGTTTTACGCTTTTCCTTGAAGCGAATCGCTTGCGCCTCGGCTTTCTCCAGCGCTTGGCGCAGCGCGCTCTCGATGCCGATCGTCGTCTCCGAAAGCCCGACAATATCGTGCGCCTTGGTTTTTACGGTCACTTCAGCCGAGTGCCGGTTTTTTTCGGTCGTCACCACGACGTGGGCGCTCGCATCGCGGCCCACGATTCTTTCAATCTGGTCGAAAAATGGTCCGGCCAGCTCGCGCATCGCATCCGTCACGCTCGCGTCGTTGCGGCCTGTGAACTCAACATCCATCGCTGCTCCTTCCCCAAGCCGGCGCGCTCAGGTGCGAACACGCCGTTGGTGTGTGGATGGGATGCGCATATCCTCGCGATACTTTGCCACGGTGCGCCGGGTCACATCGATCCCTTCCTTTTGCAGCATTTCGGCGATGCGGTCGTCGGTCAGCGGCTTGCGCGCGTCTTCCTCGTCAATCAGCTTTTTCACACGCCGCTTGAGCAGCATCAGTGGGGTCGCCGCGCCTTCCGGGCCGTTCACGCCTTCCGAAAAGAAAAACCGGAGCTCAAACACGCCTTGGGGCGTGTGCGCGTATTTGTTCGAGACCGCGCGGGAAACGGTCGAAGGATGGACGCCGATCTCCTCGGCCACATCCTTGATCATCATGGGTTTCATGCACTCGACGCCGTTTTCCAGGAACTCCCACTGCCGCCGCACGATCGACTCGCAGGTGCGGAGGATTGTGTTTTTGCGCTGCTCGATGTTGCGCATCAGCTGAAGCGCGGAGCGGTAGCGCTCCTTCACGTAATCCTTCACATCCTTGCCGGAGCCGCCCGAGCCGAGCAGCTTGCGGTATTCGCGGTTCAGCCGCAGGGTGGGCAAGCTTTCGTCATCCATGACCGCCACCCATACCCCGTCGCGCTTCACAAAATGCACATCGGGCTCGATCAGGCGGGCATCCGGAGGCTGGAAGCGGCGGCCGGGGCGAGGGTCGAGCGTACGGATCAGCTCAAGCGCTTGTGCCGCCTCCTCGGGTGAGGCCTGGGCGGCGCGGCTCAACTCGCGCGAATCGCGCTTGCCGAGCAGGTGGAGGCAGCCGTCCACAATGCGGTGCGCGGTCGCCAACAGGGCCGCCAGGCCCGGCGCAACCGCTTCCCGGCGGCGCGCCTCGATCTGAAACAGCAGGCACGCGCGCAAGTCCTCAGCCGCGATGCCCGGCGGATCGAGCCCGCGTACAACGGCAAGGGCTTGGGCAAGCAGCGACTCGGCATCCGGCACGGTTTCAGACTGAGGCAGGCGGGCCAGCTCGCGCAGGAAACCTTCGTGCAGATCGCCGTTTGCCGACGGGCAGTACCCGTCTTCATCCAGGTTGCCGAGCACATACTCGACCGCGCCGCGCAGCAAGGACGGCAAAGCCAGCGCGCCGACCTGCCATTGGAGGTGGTCGGTGAGTGAATCCGGGGCTGAAAGGTAGCTCTCGATGGAAGGCTTCTCGGTCAGCTCGAAGCTCTGCGGGGTGCGGAAACCCGGATCCAGATATTCCTGGAAGTACGACCCGAAATCGATTTCCTCGAACGGGTCGGTCTGCTTGGGCGCTTCCGCCGGCAGCTCGCGGTCGGCTTCGCGGGCCGCGACATGGTCCAGCATCGGCACTGCTTCGTCGAGCTCCTCCAGCACGGGATTTTCCGTGATCTCGGTCTGGATCATGTCTTTCAACTCAATCTTGTTCAGTGCCAGGACCGACACCATCTGCATGAGCCCGGGCGTGAGGATCTGCCGTTGGGCGACGCGCAGATTGAGTTTGGGCTGGAGGGAGACCATGGGTGTCGGTGCGTCGAGTGTACCCGGAAGGGAGGGCGAAAGAGCAAGCGGTTCCGCACTTGCGTAACGTCCCGGGGGCGGGACTGCCGCACAGCTGAAGGCGGGTTGCGGCAGGAGGCGTAAGCTGGGCTTACCGCTTGCGGCAGATCTCAACCTGTTTAGGCAGGCTGGAGAGTGAAGGAGCGGAGCTCATCGAAGTGTTTTCAAGTTTGCGCCCGCGCCTTCTTCTCGCCTGCTTGTACCTTGCAGCTTTCGGGGGGGGGGGGGGGGGCGCGGGGGGACCCCCGCCCGGGGGGGGGGGGTGGCGGGGGGCACGAGAAGCAAC